>JAZSNM010000036.1:0-49079 GCA_045536405.1 Christensenellaceae bacterium | reverse complement strand
AGACCGCTTGGCCTCCGACTTATATCGTAACGCTGCCAGTTTCTTGCACGAGCACTACCTTCACCCCAGTACTCTTTCATGTAGCTTCCGTTTACCATAACTTTACTTGTTGGAGATTCATCGAATCTGGAGAAGTAACGTCCTAACATACAGAAGTCAGCACCCATAGCCAGAGCTAATGTCATATGGTAATCATGTACGATACCACCATCTGCACAAATCGGAACGTAAATTCCTGTTTCTTCAAAATATTTATCTCTTTCTTTACATACTTCTATTAAACTTGTTGCTTGACCTCTACCTATACCCTTAGTTTCTCTCGTAATACAAATAGACCCGCCACCTATACCAACTTTAACAAAGTCTGCACCGCAATCTGCTAAAAATCTAAAACCTTCAGCGTCAACTACGTTACCAGCACCTACTTTTACTTTGCCGTTATAAGTTGTTTTAATCCAATCTAAAGTGATTTTTTGCCACTCTGAAAAACCTTCCGAAGAGTCAATACAAAGAACGTCGGCACCCGCTTCAACAAGTGCAGGAACTCTTTCTTTATAATCTCTCGTATTTATACCAGCGCCTACAACGTATCTTTTATGACTATCTAAAAGTTCGTTAGGATTTTGTTTATGGCTATCATAGTCTTTTCTAAATACAAAATAGCAAAGTCTACCATCTTCACTAATGATAGGTAGTGAATTTAATTTATTATCCCAAATAATATCATTAGCCTCTTTTAAAGTCGTACCTTCTTTTGCCGTTATAAGTTTATCAAAAGGCGTCATAAAACTGCTTACTTTTTCAGTAGGACTCATTCTGCTAACACGATAATCTCTACTTGTAACGATACCTATAAGTTTGCCATTGCTTGTTCCGTCCTCAGTAACGGCAACGGTTGAATGCCCCGTTTTTTCTTTAAGAGCAATAATATCGGCAAGCGTACTATCTGGTGTGATATTTGAATCACTTGTAACGAAGCCCGCTTTATGATTTTTCGCACGAGCCACCATTTTAGCCTCGTCTTCTACCGATTGAGAACCATAGATAAAAGATACACCACCTTCTTTTGCTAATGCAATTGCTAAATTATCGCCTGATACCGATTGCATTATCGCACTAACCATTGGTATATTCATAGTTATTGCACTTTCTTCACCCTTTTTAAATTTAACGAGAGGTGTTTTTAAACTTACGTTTGCTGGAATAGCATCAGTAGATGAATAGCCCGGAATTAAAAGATATTCAGTAAAAGTGTGTGATGGTTCGTTAATGTATTTAGCCATTTTAAATTCTCCTTAATTTTTTATATTTTAGAATAAACCTGTTATGTTTCCATTTTCATCAACGTCAATATTTTCCGCTGATGGAACTTTTGGAAGACCAGGCATTGTCATTATATCGCCTGTTAATACGACTATAAAGCCTGCACCCGATGAAATTTTAACGTTTTTAATTGTAATTTCAAAATCGTTTGGTGCGCCTAATTTCGTAGCGTCATCTGAAAAACTATATTGCGTTTTTGCTACGCAAATAGGTAAATTACCATAACCGAGTTGTGTTAATTTTTTAATTTCTTTTTTAGCGTTATTTGTATAAACAACACCCTTGCCTCTATAAATTTTAGTTACAAGTGCGTTAATTTTATCTTCAATGCTATCTTCGTCGCTATATGCGTAAGTAAAGTTTGGCTTTTCTTCTTCTACAAGCCTACAAACTTCTTTCGCTAATTCTTCGCCACCTTTACCGCCGTCAGCCCATACGGTAGATAAAACTACGTTTACGCCAAGTTTTTTACACTCGCTAATAATAAAATCAATTTCATTTTGAGTGTCGGTAGGAAAACGATTTATAGCAACAACTGCTGGTAAACCATATACGTTCTTTATATTGTCAACGTGCCTTAAAAGGTTTGGTATACCATTTTTCAATGCGTCTAAATTTTCTTCGTTTAAGTTGGCTTTTAACACGCCACCGTGCATTTTTAAGGCTCTTATCGTTGCTACTATTACAACCGCCGAAGGCTTTAAAGCAGTTTTTCTACATTTAATATCTAAAAACTTTTCAGCACCTAAATCAGCACCAAATCCCGCCTCGGTAATAGCAAAATCGCCCGTTTTTAAAGCCATTTTCGTTGCTAAATATGAATTGCACCCGTGTGCTATATTAGCAAAAGGTCCACCGTGAATAAACGCTGGCGTGCCTTCTAACGTTTGTACTAAGTTAGGTTTTATTGCATCTTTAAGTAACGCAGTCATAGCACCTTGCGCTTTTAAGTCTTTACAATAAATAGGTTCGTCGTTATAGTTGTAACCTATTATGATATTGCCAAGCCTATTTTTTAAATCGCTAATAGACGTTGATAAACAAAGAATAGCCATAATTTCGCTTGCTACCGTGATATCAAAGCCGTCTTCTCTTGGAACACCGTTAGGTTTTCCACCTAAACCGCAAACAATGTTACGAAGTTGCCTATCGTTCATATCTACGCATCTTTTAAAGGTTATTTTTCTAACGTCTATCCCCAAAGCATTACCTTGTTGAATATGATTATCTATCATAGCGCAAAGTAAGTTGTTGCTTGCCCCTATTGCGTGAAAATCACCCGTAAAGTGTAAGTTTATATCTTCCATAGGCACTACTTGGCTATATCCACCACCAGCGGCACCACCTTTTACGCCAAACACAGGACCTAATGAAGGCTCTCTTAATGCAACTGCAACTTTTTTACCTATTCTTTTTAAGCCGTCAGCCAAACCGATAGTCGTTGTCGTTTTACCTTCGCCTGCCGGAGTTGGAGTTATTGCCGTTACAAGAATTAATTTACCTTCTTTTTTATTATCGTCAAGATATTTTAAGTCTATTTTAGCCTTGTAATTGCCGTAATATTCAAGATAATCTTCACTTATATCAGCGCTTTTTGCAATTTCGCTAATTTTTTTCATTTTAATGCTATGAGCAATTTCAATATCACTTAAAAAAGCCATAATTTTACCCTCTTTTTATTATTTAAAATATTTAACCGCCGATTCAAAAAGTTTAATATCGTAATTACCGTAAACGTTTTTGTATAAGCCGTTACTATACCTTTCACTATGCCCCATTTTACCAAAAACTCTACCGTCTGGAGATAAAATACCTTCAATTGCATTGTAAGAGTTATTTGGATTAAATTGAATATCACTTGTAGCCTTGCCGTCAAAATCAACGTATTGCGTTGCAATTTGACCGTTTTCTTTTAACGTTTTAAGCATTTCTTCAGTAGCGATAAATCTACCCTCGCCGTGAGAAATAGGAACGTAACGTATATCGCCTACGTTTACACCTTTAAGCCAAGGTGAATTGTTTGATACGATTTTTGTAGCAACAATTTTTGATTGGTGGCGAGAAATACTATTAAAGGTTAACGTTGGCGAATTTTCGTCAGTATCAATAATCTTGCCGTATGGAACTAAACCTAATTTTATAAGGGCTTGGAAACCATTACAAATACCGAGCATTAAACCATCTCTGTTATCAAGTAAATTTGAAACTTCTTCTTTAATTATAGCATTTCTAAAAAATGCCGTTATAAATTTACCCGAACCGTCTGGCTCGTCACCGCCCGAAAAACCACCTGGAATAAAGATAATTTGCGATTCTTTAATTTTATTTGCAAAAAGTTCAACGCTTCTTTGAACGCCTTCGCTATTTAAGTTGTTTATAACGAAAATATCAGCCGAAGCACCCGCCCTCTCAACTGCTTTAAACGAATCGTATTCGCAGTTCGTTCCAGGGAATACCGGTATTAAAACCTTAGGTTTACTTACTTTTATTTTTGGCGCAAATACTTTGTTAGTTTCATACGCTAAATCTTCAAGTTTTTGCTTTTCAACTTTAATATTACAAGGATATACGCTTTCTAACTTATCTTCATAAACTTGTTCAAGTGAATTTACATCAAGGTTTTCGCCTTTATAAGAAATTACGTATTCACTTGTAGTGTAACCTAAAACTTCGCCTATTTCAACGCTACTATCAACTTCTATTATAAACGAGCCGTAACTATATGAAAAAATATCTTTTATTGATATACTATCACTATATTTAAAGCCTAATCTATTACCTATACACATTTTAAATATAGATTCCGCTATACCACCATAGCAAGGTGTGTACATAGATAACACTTGTCCATTTTTAACTAAATTAAATATTGCTTTAAAGTTTTCAATTAAACTTTGAGCATTTAAAAGTCCGTTTTCATCATATTTACATTTTACTAAAACTACTTTGCTGTTTGCCTTTTTAAATTCAGGCGAAACTACGTTTTTAATTTTAGAAGTAGTTACAGCAAAAGAAACGAGTGTTGGTGGTACGTCTAAATTTTCAAAACTACCACTCATAGAGTCTTTACCACCTATTGCCGCAACTTGTAAATCTTTTTGAGCCTTGAAAGCGCCTAATAATGCCGATAATGGTTTACCCCATCTTTTACCGTCTTTTAAAGGTCTTTCAAAATATTCTTGGAAAGTCAAATAAACGTCTTTAAACTCAGCGCCTGTTGCAATAAGTTTACATACGCTTTCAATTACCGCTAAATACGCTCCGTGATATGGACTTTTTTCCGTAATAAACGGATTGTAACCCCAACTCATAAGCGAACAATCGTCAGTTTCGCCCTTTTCAAGCGAAATTTTATGAGCCATTGCTTGTATAGGCGTTCTTTGATATTTACCACCAAACGGCATTAACACCGTGCCTGCGCCTATAGTTGAGTCAAACCTTTCACTTAAACCACGCTTTGAACATACGTTTAAATCATCAACTAATTTAAAGTAATTTTCTTTGAAATTATTATCAAATTCCTTATCGTAATTTTGTGGTTTTGACGCTATTACGTCTATATGTTTTTCAGCACCGTTAGAATTTAAAAATTCACGAGAAATATCAACTATCGTATTGCCTTTCCAAGTCATTGTAAGGCGGTTTTTATCAGTAACGACAGCAACTACCGTAGCCTCTAAGTTTTCGCCGTTTGCAAGTTCAATAAAGGCATCGGCATCTTCTTTTGCTACGACAACAGCCATTCTTTCTTGCGATTCACTAATAGCAAGTTCCGTGCCGTCTAAACCTTCGTATTTTTTAGGAACTTTATCAAGGTCTATAAGTAAACCGTCGGCAAGTTCGCCGATAGCAACTGATACGCCACCCGCACCAAAGTCGTTACAACGTTTTATCATTTGGCTTGCTTTTTCGTTTCTAAATAAGCGTTGAAGTTTTCTTTCTTCCGGAGCATTACCCTTTTGAACTTCTGCTCCGCAACTTTCTAACGACTCTAACGTGTGTGATTTTGACGAGCCTGTTGCACCACCGCAACCATCTCTACCCGTTCTTCCGCCAAGTAAAATTACTATATCGCCGTTTTGTGGTCTTTCACGCCTTACGTTTTTTTCAGGAGCGCCTGCAATAACAGCGCCTATTTCCATTCTTTTAGCGGTATAGCCTTCGTGATAAATTTCATCTACCATACCCGTTGCTAAACCTATTTGGTTACCGTATGATGAATAACCCGCAGCGGCAGTCGTGACTATTTTTCTTTGTGGAAGTTTACCTTTTAACGTTTCGTTTAAAGGCTTTAATGGATTGCCCGCACCCGTAACACGCATAGCAGCGTATACGTATGAACGACCTGACAATGGGTCACGTATAGCACCGCCTATACAAGTTGCCGCACCACCAAACGGTTCGATTTCGGTTGGGTGATTGTGTGTTTCGTTTTTAAAGAGTAAAAGCCAAGGCTCTTTAACTCCGTTAACTTCTATTTCAATTTTTACGGTACAAGCGTTTATTTCTTCCGACTCGTCAAGTTTATCAAGTTTACCTATTTTTTTAAGATACTTACCAGCCAAAGTGCCTATATCCATAAGATTTATAGGTTTATTTCTATTTAAAAACTCTCTTGTTTTAATATAATCTTCATAAGTTTTTTGAAGTTCAGCATCTTCAAAAGTAACGCTATCAATAGTAGTTAAAAACGTTGTATGACGACAGTGGTCTGGCCCGTACGTGTCAATCATTTTAATTTCAGTTATAGTAGGATTACGATTTTCGCTTATGAAATATTTTTGACAAAATAAAATATCGTCAATATCCATAGCCAAACCGTTATCTTTTATAAACGATGCAAGTTCTTCTTTTGTTAACGAGATAAAACCATCGAGAGTTTTAACCGCTACCGGTATATCGAAATTGCTTTTTAAAGTATCGAAAGTTTCTAAAGTAGCCTCTCTTGATTCAACGGGATTTATAACGTATTTTTTTATTTCGTTTATTTCGTTTTGAGTTAAATTGCCGTATAAAATATAAATTTTAGCCGTTCTACACGTAGGACGCTCTTTTTGAGAAATAAGTTGTAAACATTGTGAACAACTATCAGCCCTTTGGTCAAATTGGCCAGGTAAAAATTCTACTGCAAAAATATAGCCTTCGTCACTTTTTAACTCACTATAATAATCGTCTACTTGTGGCTCTGAAAATACGGTTTGTTTAGCATATTGAAACAAGTCAAAATCAATATTTTCAACGTCATATCTATTGATTACACGAACTTTTTCAAGATTTTTTATACCTAAAAACGTTTTTAAATCGCTATATAAAGAATTTGCCTCGTGCCTAAAACCATCTTTTTTTTCTACAAATAAGCGGTATACCATTTTATTCTCCTTTAACTTTTAATGCTTTTTGTCCTATATCTTTTCTATAATACTTGTTCTCAAAAGAAATTTTATCAACTAATAAATACGCTTTATTTATAGCCTCTTGCAAAGTGTTTGCAACACTCGTTGCGCCTAATACTCTACCGCCGTTTGTCTTTAAAATTCCATCTTCTATTTTAGCGCCCGCTACGTAAATTTCGCCCTCGTAATTTTGTGGCAACTTCATTTCGTAACCCGTTTGATATTTGCTTGGATATCCGTTTGAAGCAACGATTACGCAACAAGCACTTTTATTTTCAAATTCAACTTTTACTTTGTCTAACTCGCCGTTTGTAGTAGCCATCATTATTTCAAGTAAGTCACCTTTTAATAATGGTAAAACTACTTGCGTTTCAGGGTCGCCGAATCGACAATTATATTCTATAACCTTTGGACCGTTTTTCGTTAACATTAAACCAAAATATAAACAGCCCTTAAAAGTTCTATTTTCTTTATTCATTGCTTCGATTGTTGGAATAAATATTTCTTCCATACATTTTTTAGCAATTGCATCAGTATAGTAAGGGTTAGGCGCTATCGTTCCCATACCGCCCGTATTTAAACCTTCGTCATTATCGTGCGAACGCTTATGGTCCATAGAAGAAACCATAGGAATAACCGTTTTACCATCGGTAAATGCTAAAACTGAAACTTCTGGGCCTTCTAAAAATTCTTCTATAACGATATTATTTCCGCTTGCACCAAATACTTTGTCAAGCATAATTTGTTTAATGCCACTAATAGCATCTTCCCTTGTCGTTGCAATAATTACACCCTTACCAAGTGCTAAACCGTCAGCCTTAATAACAATTGGAATATCACAAGTTTCAACGTATTTTAATGCTTCAACTGCATTGTCAAACGTTTCGTATTTTGCCGTTGGTATATCGTATTTTTTCATAAGGTTTTTAGAAAATACCTTACTTCCTTCGATTATTGCCGCCTCTTTAGTTGGACCAAAACAAGCAATACCTACTTTATTTAACTCGTTTACCGCACCTAACACGAGTGGGTCGTCTGGTGCAACGATACAATAATCAATTTTTTTCTCTACCGCAAAAGCAACTATTTTATCAATTTCTTTTGCTCCTATATTAACGCAAGTTGCATCATTTACCATTCCGCCGTTTCCCGGTAATGCAAAAATTTCTTCAACTTGTTTACTTTCTTTAATTTTCTTTATTATAGCGTGTTCTCTACCGCCTGAACCAACAACTAAAATTTTCATAATATTCTCCGCTTAGTATATAGGATACTTCTCACAAAGTGCAATTACTTCTTTTGCAACTTGCTCTTTTGAATTTTCAAAATCAGTAATAATTTTATAAATCCACTCGGCAATAAGTTCCATTTCCGCCTCTTTAAAGCCCCTTGAAGTTACTGCTGGTGTTCCTATTCTTAAACCACTTGTAACAAACGGACTTTGTGGGTCTTTTGGAATTGTGTTTTTATTAGCCGTAATATGAACTTCATCTAATCTTTTTTCTAATTCTTTACCCGTTAAATTGTACTTAACAAGTTTTATAAGCATTAAATGATTGTCCGTACCGCCGGATACGATATCAATACCCCTTTTAATTAAAGCGTTAGAAAGTGCCTTTGCATTTTTTAATATTTGCTTTTGATATTCTTTAAACTCATCCGTTAAAGCCTCGCCAAATGCAACTGCTTTTGCTGAAATTATGTGCATAAGCGGACCACCTTGAATACCTGGGAATATTGCTTTATCTATTTGCTTAGCCAAACTTTCTTTACATAAAATTAAACCGCCACGAGGACCTCTTAACGTTTTGTGAGTAGTTGTAGTAACAACGTCAGCATAAGGTACGGGAGATGGATGAAGCCCCGTCGCAACAAGGCCTGCAATATGAGCAATATCTACCATTAAATACGCACCGACTTCGTCAGCAATTTCTCTAAAACGTTTAAAATCAAGAGTACGAGCGTAAGCACTTGCCCCCGCAACGATAAGTTTTGGCTTGCACTCCTTAGCAATTTTTAAAACTTCATCATAGTCAATTTGTTCAGTTTCATCGCTAACGCCGTATGGAACGATATTAAAATATTTACCCGAAATATTTGCTGGTGAGCCGTGTGATAAATGTCCACCGTGTTGTAAATTCATACCCATAACGGTATCGCCTGGATTTAATAAAGCGAAAAATACGGCAAGGTTTGCGTTAGCACCGCTATGTGGTTGAACGTTTGCGTGTTCAGCGCCAAATAGTTTTTTTGCTCTTTCTATTGCAATTCTTTCAACTTCATCTACGTATTCACAGCCACCGTAATATCTTTTTGCTGGATATCCTTCGGCATATTTATTCGTTAAAACACTGCCCATAGCAAGTAATACTGCTTTTGAAACAATATTTTCTGAGGCTATAAGTTCTATGTTTTGTTGTTGTCTTTTAAGTTCCTTGTTACAAGATTCGTATACTTCATTATCGTAAATTTTAAGTTCTTCAAAAAAATTCATGTTAACCTCTCATATTTTAGTGATGGAATAATCTCATACCTGTAAAGCAGAGTACCATATCGTTATCATCACAGCAATTTATAACTAAATCGTCTCTAATTGAACCGCCTGGTTCAGCAACGTATTTTACACCGCTTTGTATTGCTCTTTTAATGTTATCTTCAAATGGAAAGAAAGCATCAGAGCCAAGTGAAACACCTTTAATTTTACTTAAATATTCTTTTATCTCTTCGTTTGTTAAAGGACTTGGTTTTTCAGTAAAATAATTTTGCCAAATTCCATCAGCACAAACATCTTCTTCGTTTTTATTTATATAGCCGTCAATAACGTTGTCCCTTACAGGTCTACCTAAATTAGGTAAAAACGGTAAATTTAAAACTTTATCGTGTTGGCGTAAAAACCAAGTGTCCGCTTTACTACCCGCTAAACGAGTACAATGTATTCTTGATTGTTGACCAGCCCCTACGCCTATCGCTTGACCGTCATAAGCAAAACATACCGAGTTTGATTGAGTGTATTTTAAAGTAATTAAACTGATAATCAAGTCTTGCTTATTTTGTAAAGGAATATCTTTGTTTTTTGTAACGATATTTTCTAATAAACTATAATCAATTTTGAAATTATTTCTTCCTTGTTCAAAGGTAATACCAAATACTTGTTTAGTTTCCCTTTCTTGTGGAACGTAATTTTCATCAATTTGAATTACGTTATAAGTTCCTTTTCTTTTAGCCTTTAAAATTTCTAAAGCGTCGTCGTCAAAGCCAGGGGCAATTACACCGTCGGAAACTTCCCTTTGTATAAGTTTAGCGGTAACAATATCACATTTATCCGAAAGGGCTATAAAGTCGCCGAACGAACATTGTCTATCAGTACCCCTTGCTCTTGCATAAGCGCAAGCGAGTAAAGAATCGTCTAAACCTTCAATATCTTGAACGAAGCACGCTCTTTTTAGTTTATCATCTAAAACTTTACCTATTGCGGCTGAAGTTGGACTTACGTGTTTAAATGACGTAGCACAAGGAAGCCCTACCGCTTGCTTTAATTCCTTAACGAGTTGATAACCGTTAAAGGCATCTAAAAAGTTAATATATCCAGGTCTTCCATTTAAAATTTTAATAGGAAGTTCTCCGTTTTCCATATAAATTTTTGCTGGCTTTTGATTTGGATTACAGCCGTATTTTAATTCAAATTCTTTCATTTTAATTATCCTTATTTTTATTTATAAGTCTTTCAATAACTTTATTATCTTTTAACGAAGTGTATCTTACGTATAATGAAATTTTGTTATTATCGTCTAAATTTTCCCAAATTTCATTAGTGAAAGCGTCAATATCGTCATAAATTTCCACTCTTTCAGGCTCGCCTTGGAAAGTTGGAATAGGATTACCGTCAGTAACGTAGGTGTGAATAAAATGACCTAACCCGTTTTTTGACGGATAGTTAAAGAAATATCTACAACACTCACTACCCTCGCTATCAATACTTTTTAAAATGCTCATTTCATAAGTAAAGTCGTTACTGTCAAAAGTTATCATACCGCTAATTCTTGGAGTAAAATTAGGACTATCCGGCTCAAAGCATCTTGATTTTAACGCGCAAGTAAAACATTTGCCGTCTTTTAAATAATCGTAAATCGTATCAGTTTGGTCGCCGTTCGTGACAATAAGTTTATTCTCATAACTTTTTACCGCCGAATAAATGATAAGTGAAGGGTCTTCAACTTTTGAAACGTCAAAAGGTTCAGTGTAAACGTTACCGTCTTTTAAAGTGAAAACTCTATTTCTACTGTTTTCACTTCTACCCATAATAAAGTAAGCACTTACTGCATATTCGCCGTTTTTAGACTTGCCAAGTATTATTCCCCTACCAACGTAAGGATTTCCTTTTATTCTATCTTTAATTTTTAAAACTTCGTAAATGTTCATTATTCATCTCCTAAAAGTATGCTTTTTGCAACCTTTTCAGTTGATAGTGGCAAAATTATCCACTCAGCATTTTCCATAACTCTTTTTTGCAACGTTTCAGCCGTATCGCTTTCTAAAATATCTACTGCCTTTTGCATTATTATTTTACCGCCGTCAGCCACTTCGTTTACAAAATGCACGGTTGCTCCCGTAACTTTTACTCCGTACTCTAACGCCTTTTCGTGTACTTTTAAACCATAATAGCCTTCCCCGCAAAATGATGGTATTAACGACGGGTGTACGTTTAAAATTCTATCTTTATACTCGTCGGTAAATCTCTTTGAAAGAATACATAAAAAGCCTGCTAAAACAATTAAGTCAATATTATTTTCTTTAAGAGCATTTAACATTTTACTTTCAAACTCAAAAGTATCTTTACACTCTTTTTTAACGATTACTTGTGTTTTAATATCGTTGTTTTTTGCCCTTTCAAGTGCGTACGCATCTTTTTTATTAGAAATTACCAAAGTTATTTTACCACTTTTGATAATTCCGCTTTTTTCAGCATCAATAAGCGCTTGTAAATTCGTACCCCCACCCGAAACGAGTACGGCAATATTAACCTTTTTCATTTTATTCTTCCTTTTGATTTCTAATTAAGTACACTCTTAACAAAATTCTACTACTTTATCGCCTTTAATAATTTCGCCTATAATATAAGCGTCTTCACCGTTTTCTCTTAAAATCTTTAATGCTTTTTCTTCTTCGCCTTTTTTAACGATAATACTCATACCAACGCCCATATTGAAAGTGTTAAACATATCTCTTTCAGGAATATTTCCAACTTCTTGTATAAGTTTAAAGATAGGTAAAATTTTAAGACTATCTTTTTTAATTTTAGCAGAATAACCGTCCGCTAAACTTCTTGGAATATTTTCGTAGAAACCGCCACCCGTGATATGAGAAATTGCTAAAACGTTAACTTGTTCTAATAATGCTAAAACTGATTTAACGTAAATTTTCGTAGGTGTTAATAAAGTTTCGCCTACCGACTTACCGCCTAAACTTTCAATAGGTTTAGTAATATCGTTAGTGCCTATACCAAACACTTTTCTAACGAGAGAAAAACCATTACTATGAACACCGCTTGAAGCAAGGGCTATAATTACGTCTCCTTCCTTCATTAAGTTAGGATTTAAGATTTTCTTTTTATCAACAACACCAACGGCAAAACCTGCTAAATCATATTCGTCAATAGGGTAAAAACCTGGCATTTCAGCAGTTTCACCGCCTATTAAAGCGCAACCACTTTGAACACAACCTTCGCATACACCCTCAACTATTGAAGCAATTTTTTCAGGAACGTTTTTACCGCAAGCAATATAGTCTAAGAAAAATTGAGGCTTTGCACCGCAACAAATAACGTCGTTTACACACATTGCAACACAATCAATACCTATCGTGTTGTGCTTATCAAGTAAAAACGCAAGTTTAAGTTTAGTTCCAACGCCATCAGTACCGCTAACTAAAACGGGTTTTTCCATACCTTTAACGTCAAGTTCAAATAAACCGCCAAAACCACCAACGTCTGAACAAACGCCACTTGTCATAGTTTTAGCAATATGAGTTTTCATAAGTTCTACCGCTTTATAACCCGCAGTAATATCAACGCCAGCCGATGCGTAACTTTCCGATTTTGAATTTTTCATAACTACTCCTTTAATCTTCTTTTCCGTTCCAACAATAAGTGCAAAGTTTACAAGGATCTATTTTTATTGCCTTTAATAAACCGTCTAACGTTTGGAATTCTAATGAATTTATTTTCATTTTTTTGCAAATTGCTTTTCTTAACGATTTACCTCTTTCCGTTTTGAAATCAGCATATTCGTCAATATAATTAAGCCCCTCTTCCCCTTCAAGTTCAACGATAATACGCCTTGCAAGTAAATCCATATCGCTATTATTCCTTGAAAAGTTAAGATACTTACAAGCATACATAATAGGCGGACAAGCCGAACGCATATGCACTGATTTAGCACCGTTATTGAATAAGAAACTAACCGTTTCGCCTAGTTGAGTTCCCCTAACGATACTATCGTCAACGAACAATAAATTTTTACCTTTAATCAAATCAATAACGGGAATTTGCTTCATTTTAGCAACTTTCTTTCTCTCGCTTTGATTAGAAGGAATAAAACTTCTTGCCCATGCAGGAGTATACTTTATAAAAGGTCTTGCAAAAGGAATACCACTGCCGTGTGAATAACCTATTGCGTGTGGAGTACCACTATCTGGAACACCGCTTACGTAATCAATTTCAGGTAAAGTTCCGTTTTTAATTTCATTTTCAGCCATAATTCGACCGTTGTCCATTCTAAAAACTTCAACGTTTCTACCTTCATACGTTGCGTTAGGATACCCATAATACGCCCATAAAAACGAGCATATCTTCATTTTATCATTACCCTTTTCTAAAACTTCCATGCTGTCAGGAGTGAGTTTAACTATTTCGCCCGATTTTAATTCTTTGCAATCAACGTAACCTAATTTTTCATAAGCAAA
The DNA here is from genome assembly GCA_045536405.1 of Christensenellaceae bacterium. Lineage (GTDB taxonomy): Bacteria > Bacillota > Clostridia > Christensenellales > Borkfalkiaceae > HGM11412. The sequence goes on along the minus strand of JAZSNM010000036.1, from coordinate 35,403 downwards.
CGATTCAAAAGAAACGGCATATCCATCATTGTTTTTTCCCACCTTGATAGGTAAACGACCAAACTTATCTCTTGCAATTATAAGGCTACCGTCTTCAAACAATAGCATTATAGACGCCGAGCCTTCAATAACGTTTTGAACGTGTTTAATACCTTCAGCAACGCTTTCTTTTTCTTCAATTAACGCACTTACAAGTTCTATTGAGTTAACTCTATTACCGCTAACTGCTTGAAAGATACCATAACCGCCTTTTAAATATTCATTAGCCAACTTTTCAGAGTTTGCAATATAACCAACCATAGTTATTGCATAAGTTCCAAACTTTGACCTAATTAGTAAAGGTTGAGGCTCTAAATCACTAATACAGCCAACACAAGCACAGCCTTTAAGCCTTGCGGTTATATTATCGAATTTTGTTCTAAAAGGCGAATTTTCAACGTTGTGAATTTCCCTTTGAAAACCTAATTCGCTATTAACTGACGCCATACCAGCCCTAGAATTACCCAAATGAGAGTGATAGTCTATTCCAAAGAAAACGTCTTGCACACACTCTTTTTTACTTGTTATTCCAAAAAAACCGCCCATAAACACCGCCTAATTTTTTTCAAAGAAGAGTTTAGATAAAGTCATAGGGTCTACGTATTCGCCGTCTTTATAAACTCTCATATTGCCTGATGCTATTTCATCAATTAATATAACTTCGTCACCGTTATAGCCAAACTCAAATTTAATATCGTATAAGATAAGACCTTTTTCTTTTAAATCGTCAGCAACTATTTGAGTAATTAATTGAGTCATTTTAACAGTTTCGTCATATTGTTTATCAGTCATAACACCTAAACAAATTAAACCTTCTTTCGTAACGAGTGGGTCACCCTTTTCATCATTTTTGAAAGTAAATTCAACGTATGCTGGAAGGTCTGCACCTTCTTCAATATAATCGCTGTATCTTCTATAAAAACTACCTACCGCTTTATGACGACAAATAACTTCTAAACCTTTACCAAACGCCTTAGCAGGAATAACTTCCATAGTAGTTTCATTAAGGTCGGCACTAATGTAGTGAGTTTTAATACCAGCGTTTTTTAATTTTTCAAAAAAGTAAATAGACATTCTTAAATTAACGTCGCCTACACCTTCGATAGTTAACCCAACTGCATTTTCGCCTGGGTCGAACTTGCCGTCTTTTCCCGTACAATCATCTTTGAATTTTAAGAGGTAGTTGCCGTTATCAAGAGCAAACACGTCTTTTGTTTTACCTGTATAAACTAATTTTTTCATAAAATTTCTCCTTATATGTTAAATGTATCTTCAACCGCTTTATTCTTTTTTAATACGGTTTGTTTATCTTGTAATCTTTTATCTTCAAGTTTTTTTGCTAATACTTCGTCAGTAATGGCAAACATTTGAATAACTAACAAAGCGGCGTTTGTTGCTCCGTTTATCGCAACGGTTGATACGGGAATACCTGACGGCATTTGTACCGTTGATAATAAAGCGTCAATCCCACCAAGGTTACCACTTTCAATAGGAATTCCTACAACGGGTAAAGTAGTATTTGCCGCAACTGCCCCCGCAAGATGTGCCGCCATACCGGCAGCGCAAATAACAGCGCCAAAACCTTTTTCACGAAGTGTTTTAGTGTACTCACTCGTTTCAAGTGGTGTGCGGTGCGCAGAATAAACGTGTACCTCATACGGCACTTCAAAACTCTTTAAAGTGTCAACAGCCTTTTTAACGATAGGTAAATCGCTATCGCTACCCATAATTACAGCAACTTTTTTCATAGTCCCTCCAAATAATTAACTTTTAAAAAAGGGCACACTTATAGTGTTAATATAAGTGTGCCCAGACGGTCGGCTTATAATATTCTTAATTTCACGTGGTTATCCACTTATCCGTCAGTCACAAAGAATATTTTTTAAGTTTGATTTTATTTTAACAAAATTTAAGCCTTTTGTCAACGCCTTTTACATACCTATTTTATAAAATAAAATAAATATGCAAAGTTTTATTGTTTTTACACGTATGCACATACGTTACTTTTATGCACCTACTTCTTTCGTAGCCATATCCGACAAACTTTTAAGCGCGAAAAATTTTCCACCTTTACTCATAAGTTCGTCGTAAGTACCCGCTTCAACGATTTCTCCACCTTCCATTACGACAATTCTATCGGCATTTCGTATCGTTGACAACCTATGCGCAACTATGAAGGTCGTTCTTTCTTTTATAAGTTTTTCCGTGGCTTTTTGCACGTGATATTCAGATATATTATCAAGTGCGGATGTGGCTTCATCCATAATTAAAATACTTGGATTTCTAATTAAAGCACGAGCAATAGTAATTCGCTGTTTTTGTCCGCCTGAAAGTTTACCGCCGTGCTCACCTATAACGGTGTCTATTCCGTTAGGTAGTTCGGGTAAAAATTCATCAATATTAGCGAGTTTTATAACCCTTTGCAAGTCTTCTTCCGTATATTTTTTTAACCCGTAAGTTATGTTTTCTTTAATAGTTCCGTCGAATAAAATACTGTTTTGCGGAACTACTGAAATTGATTGTCTATAATCTGATAAATTTATATCTTCTATCGAATTTCCATCAATATATAACTTACCTTTCGTTGGCTTTAAAAAACCTATAATCATATTCATTATAGTTGTTTTGCCCGAGCCCGAACTTCCAACGAAAGCAATACACTCTCCCTTTTTAACGTTAAGAGAAAAGTTCTTTATCATATCTTCTTGCGTTTTTGGATAACGATAATAAACGTTTTCAAAAATTATATTACCTTCAACCTTATTAACGTGGGCTTTTCCGTCGTTATTTTCAATGTCTTCACTAGCCATAATTTCCCTAAGTGAATTTATACTGTCAACACCTTGCGAAATTTGTGGCAACGAATTTATAAGTTGTGAAACGTTTGAATAAATTTGAGAAAATATTGACTGAAATAATACTATTGAACCCGCATTAAATCCCTTTACACCATTTATTGCCATAAACACTGAAAAGAATAAACATATACACTGAAAAAAGGTTGTCGTCGCCCAAGCGAACGAGCCAAAATAAGCAATAGTGTTATCGAATTTTAAGCCTTTAATTGCAAGTAAAGAAATATTTTCTTCTATATTTTTTATTTCTTCATTTTCAAGACCGTGCGCCTTTGTAACTTGTATCATTTCAAGCATTTGACTCAATTTTGCCGATAAATGCTCCGTTTCTAACCTATAATTTTTTATACTTTTACGAATAGGTCTTCTAAAAAATCTTGATAAAAGTACGTTTACCGGTACTATTGATAAAATAAATAAAGTTGCTATCCAACTTTGATAAAGTGATATACAAATATTTATTATTAAAAAGATAACTGCGGGAATTATAGTACAAATTATTAGACGCATATAATTGTCTACGTTATCAGTGTCTTTTAAAAATTTTGCTTGCAGTCTACCACTTTCAATTTCTTTATGATATGAGATAGATAGACGTTGAAGTTTTCTAATAACGGTTGCTTTTATTCCAGCACTTGAACTTCTTAAAAGATTATTAGTAACCTTAGCGTAAAGAGTATGGCTTGGTACGTTTTGAAGCACGCATACCCCTAAGACTACGGCTAAAACAATGATTTTTTGAATATTAGGAGCGCCCGATACAACTTCGTTTATTACTATTGAAGAAATAATCGGTATTAAAAAAACGGGAAGAGTTTTTATTATATTTAAAAAGTTTGCTAAAATAATTGTTGGAACTTTATTTTTAAACAATCTTAAAGCAATATTCGTAGAACTCTTTTTCCCACTATTAGAATCAATAAAAACATTGTCGTAATGCGGGATTTTATAAATCGTATCACTATGATTAGTTTGGGTTTTTTTCATAATCACACCCCCTTAGCAACTTTATTATAGACTATTAAAAAAATATAAGTCAATACTAATTTAAAAATTTTTTTAATTTTTTTTAATTAAATTTTTTACTTTAAAAATTGCCCCACTTTTTTACGTTTAAATAAGATTTTTTTATAACGTCAACGCTTTATTTTACGTAAAAATAAGGGTGTATGCGGATTTTCGCATACACCCTTTATTTTGGTTTTTTAGTTTTTCTAAAAATTATTCAACGATTTTAGAAACAACGCCTGAACCTACAGTTCTACCACCTTCACGGATAGCAAATCTAAGACCTTCTTCCATAGCAACTGGAGTAATTAAAGTTACGTCAATTGTTACGTGGTCACCAGGCATAACCATTTCAACGCCTTCTGGGAGTTTAATAGTACCTGTAACGTCTGTAGTTCTAAAATAGAATTGTGGACGGTAGTTGTTGAAGAATGGAGTATGTCTACCACCTTCTTCTTTAGTTAATACGTAAACTTGACCACTGAAAGTTGTGAAAGGTTTAACAGTGTTAGGTTTAGCAATAACTTGACCTCTTTCGATTTGAGTTCTATCAATACCTCTTAAAAGTGCACCAACGTTATCACCAGCGTAAGCTTCGTCAAGAGATTTTCTAAACATTTCAAGACCTGTAATAACTGAAGTCATTTTTTCAGGTTTAATACCAACGATATCAACAGGTTCGCCAACTTTAGCAACACCTCTTTCAACTCTACCAGTAGCAACTGTACCACGACCAGAGATTGTGAATACGTCTTCTACAGGGAGAAGGAATGGTTTGTTTGATTCACGTTCTGGAGTTGGAATATAACTGTCAACAGCATTCATAAGTTCGAAAATACATTGACAATCAGGAGAAGCCTTAACAGCATCGCCTTCATTGTTAGATGCAAATTCTAATGCTTTTAATGCAGAACCTTTGATAATAGGAGTATCGTCGCCAGGGAAACCATACTCGCTAAGAAGTTCTCTAACTTCCATTTCAACGAGTTCAAGTAATTCAGCATCGTCAACTTGGTCACATTTGTTAAGGAATACGATGATGTATGGAACACCTACTTGTCTTGCAAGAAGAATGTGTTCTCTAGTTTGAGGCATTGGACCATCAGTAGCAGCACATACAAGGATTGCACCGTCCATTTGAGCAGCACCAGTAATCATGTTCTTTACGTAGTCTGCGTGGCCTGGACAGTCAACGTGAGCGTAGTGACGAGCTTCAGTTTGATATTCAACGTGAGAAGTATTTATCGTGATACCTCTTGCCTTTTCTTCAGGAGCTTTATCGATTTGGTCATATCTCATTTTTTCAGCACTGCCTTGTGAAGCGAGTACCATAGTGATTGCAGCAGTTAATGTAGTTTTACCATGGTCAACGTGACCGATAGTACCGATATTAATGTGCGGTTTACTTCTTTCAAATTTTTGTCTTGCCATAATTTTTTGTTTCCTCCAAAAAAATTGTTTGTTTTTATTTTTTTATTTTTATTTTTTAAAAATTTGTTTTTTTATTGTTATACAATAATAGTATACATTATCAATCTCACGCTGTCAAGCATAAGATTGAAAAAGTATAAAAAGTTTTAATTAATCTTCGTTCTTTACCGCTCTATCGCCGATAATTTTTTCAGCAATATTCTTTGGAACTTCAGCATAATGGTCGAATTGCATTGTGTATTGACCACGACCTTGTGTTCTTGAACGAAGGTCAGTAGCATATCCAAACATTTCAGAAAGTGGAATATGTGCATCAATTGCTTTTGCACCATTTCTATCTTCTGTGCCTTGAATATTACCACGTCTTGATGAAACGTTACCCATTAAATCACCAAAATAATCGTCTGGTGTAATAATTTCAACTTTCATAATAGGCTCTAAGATAACAGGTTGAGCAGTCTTCATAGCCTCTTTAAATGCAAGTGAACCTGCAATTTTGAACGCCATTTCAGAAGAGTCAACTTCGTGGTATGAACCATCTTGAACGGTAGCCATAAAGTCAACTACTTCGTAGCCTGCAAGCGTACCGTTTTTAGAAGCCTCTTCAATACCCTTTCTAACAGGCTCGATGTATTCGCCTGGGATTGAACCACCAACCGTTTCGTCAACGAATTGGAAGCCTGATGCTGGCTCTAATGGTGTGAACTTAACAAGACAGTCACCATATTGACCTTTACCACCTGATTGACGCTTGTAGAAACCTCTTGCAGTAACTTCTTTTCTAAACGTTTCTCTGTAAGCAACTTGTGGTTTACCAACCGTAGCCTCTACTTTGAACTCTCTTAAAAGTCTATCAACGATAATTTCAAGGTGTAATTCACCCATACCTGCGATAATAGTTTGGTTTGTTTCTTTATCAGTATAGAATTTGAAAGATGGATCTTCTTCAGCAAGTTTTATAAGCGCCATAGTCATTTTATCTTGACCAGCCTTAGTTTTAGGCTCGATAGCAACTTTAATAACTGGCTCTGGGAATTCCATTTTTTCAAGAATAATAGGGTTATTTTCGTCGCAAAGAGTATCACCCGTTGAAGTGTCTTTAAGACCAACGATTGCACATATGTCACCCGAATAAATTCTTTCAATTTCTTCACGATTGTTTGCGTGCATTAATACTAAACGACCAACTCTTTCTCTCTTATTCTTAGTACTGTTAAAAACGTATGAACCAGACTCTAACGTTCCAGAATATGCTCTAAAAAATGCAAGTTTACCAACAAATGGGTCTGCAACGATTTTAAATGCTAAACCTGCAAATGGTTCGCTATCGTCAGTTTTTCTAATTTCTTTTTCGCCTGTTTTAACGTTAACGCCTTCAACGTGGTCAACGTCAATAGGGCTTGGAAGATAATCGATAATTGCATCAATAAGGTGTTGTACACCTCTGTTTTTGTATGATGAACCACATAAAACCGGTGTCATTTTCATAGCAATCGTTGCTTTTCTAATGGCAATTTTCATTTCTTCAACGGTTAATTCACCCGTTTCGAAATATTTTTCCATGTATTCATCGTCTTGCTCGGCACAAACTTCCATAAGTTTTTCTCTGTACTCGTTAGCAATATCAACCATATCTTCTGGTATAGGACCTTGAACGAAATCTTTACCAAGATCGTCTTTATAGATAATAGAGTCGTTATTAACAAGGTCAATTATACCTTTAAAAGTATCTTCTTTACCGATAGGTAAACAAATTGGAACGGCGTTCGTATGAAGCCTTGTGCACATCATTTCAATTGCATTGAAAAAGTTTGCGCCGTTAATATCCATTTTATTTACGTATGCTATTCTTGGAACTTTATACTTATCTGCTTGACGCCATACCGTTTCAGATTGTGGTTCAACACCACCCTTAGCACAGAAAGTTGCAACAGCACCGTCAAGTACACGAAGTGAACGTTCAACCTCAATAGTGAAGTCAACGTGACCTGGCGTATCTATAATGTTAATTCTATTGCCTTTCCAAAAACACGTAGTTGCTGCTGAACAAATTGTAATACCACGCTCTTGTTCTTGAGCCATAAAGTCCATAGTAGCCTCACCATCGTGTGTTTCACCTAATTTGTGAGTCTTACCCGTGTAGAACAAAATACGCTCGGTAGTTGTTGTTTTACCAGCATCAATGTGCGCCATAATACCTATATTTCTTGTGTGTAAAAGGTCATATTCTCTTGGCATATTACTCTACTCCTACCAACGATAATGTGCAAATGCTTTGTTAGCCTCTGCCATTCTGTGTGTATCTTCCTTCTTCTTAACTGATCCGCCCGTATTGTTCATAGCATCAATAAGTTCGTTTGCAAGTTTTTGAGCCATTTCTCTCTCACTTCTCTTTCTTGTGTTAATAACAATCCAACGGATAGCAAGTGTTTGTCTTCTTTCTGGTCTAATTTCAATAGGAACTTGATAATTTGAACCACCAACTCTTCTTGCTTTTACTTCTAAAACAGGCATTACGTTTTCCATTGCTTGATTGAAAACGTCCATAGCCTTTTGACCAGTTTTTGCTTCAATAATTTCAAAAGCATCGTATACAATGCTTTGTGCGATTCCTTTTTTACCGTCTAACATGATTTGATTTACGAGTTTAGTAACTACTTTACTACCGTAAATAGGATCTGGTAAGACGTCTCTTTTAGGAACGTTGCCTCTTCTTGGCATAATTTAATCCTCCTTTAAATTTAGGGTTTTACCCTTGTACAGCTATCACACGCTTTTCGCGGTGAACCTTCTGCTACTACGTAGCATACTGCCTACAATATCGGGCTTAAATACTTTCCGACAAGTAGGTTTTAGTTAACGGTGTTTATTATTTAGGTCTTTTTGCACCGTATTTACTTCTTGATTGCTTACGTTTTGCAACGCCGGCAGTATCTAAAGTACCACGGATAATATGATAACGAACACCTGGAAGGTCTCTAACCCTTCCACCACGAATAAGTACTGAACTATGCTCTTGAAGATTGTGACCTTCACCTGGAATATAAACAGTACCTTCTTGTTTGTTAGTTAAACGAACTCTTGCAATTTTACGAACTGCTGAGTTAGGCTTTTTAGGTGACGTTGTCGTTACAGAAAGACAAACACCTCTTCTTTGTGGACATGATGAAAGAATAGGGCTTTTGCTCTTTTCTTTTGCAGTCACTCTGCCTTGTTTAATCAACTGGTTAATTGTTGGCATACTCTTACCTCCTTGAAAAATTTCGGAAAATATTTCTAAACGAATTAAAACCCGTTTAAAGAAAACTAATTTTACATAGCAAAAAGCGTAATTTTGAGCATTTTAACGCTCAAAATTGCGTTTTGCTTTATTTACTTGACTATTTTAGCATTTTTAAAAATTTTAGTCAACCGTTTTAATATCAGTAGATGAATCATCTTCTGGATTTTTTATTACGTTATTTACTTGTGGCAATAAGTTTTTATATTCCTTTGCGCCTGTGCCCGCTGGAATGAGTTTACCTATTATAATATTCTCTTTAAGACCTACTAAATGGTCGATTTTGCCCTTAATAGCGGCATCTGTAAGAACTCTCGTAGTTTCTTGGAAAGATGCGGCCGATAAGAAACTTTCAGCGGCAAGAGCAGCCTTTGTAATACCTAAAAGCACTCTCTCACTCATTGCTGGAACGCCACCTTCTTCTATAATTCTCTTATTCTCTTCACGAACTTTGTATTCGTCTACGTATTCGCCTGGTAAGAATGAAGAATCTCCACTCTTTTGAATAAGAACTTTTTGAAGCATTTGTCTAACGATAATTTCAACGTGTTTATCGTTAATTTCAACGTCTTGGCTACGGTATACTTTTTGTACTTCTTTAAGAATATAAGCCTCAACGCCCTTAACACCCTTAGTCGTAAGAATTTCTTGTGGATATACTGAACCACTCGTTAATACCGTACCTGGCTCAACAATATCACCGTCTTTTACCTTTAACTCTACGCTAAATGGAATTTGATAGTCTTTATGACCTTTTTCGTTAGTTACGACTACGTGTCTTAAACCTTCTTTAGTAACGATACTTACAGTACCACTCGTTTCACAAAGAACGGCTTGACCTGCCGGACGTCTTGCATCGAACAATTCTACGATACGAGGAAGACCTCTCGTGATATCGCCCGTTGACGCTATACCACCCGTATGGAACGTTCTCATTGTTAATTGCGTACCAGGTTCACCGATTGATTGAGCGGCAATCGTACCAACTGCTTCACCGATTTGAACAGGATTTAAGTTTGCCATATTCTTACCGTAACACTTAGCGCATACGCCGATTTTCGTACGACAATTAAATACCGTTCTTATATGAACTGACTCAATGCCAGCCTTTTCAATTTCTTTGGCTTTTTCTTCCGAAATCATAGTGTCGTTAGGAACTATAACTTCGCCTGTTTGTGGGTGAATTACGTCACCTATCGTGTATCTACCTATTAATCTTTCTTCAAGTCTTTCAATAGGTTTTTCTACACCGTCTTCTCTAATAGCAGTTACCCAAGTACCTTTTGGTGTTTCGCCTAATGATGCGAAACAATCTTCTTCTCTAACTATAACTGAGTGTGAAACGTCAACAAGTCTTCTCGTTAAGTAACCAGAGTCAGCCGTCTTTAACGCCGTATCGGCAAGACCTTTACGACCACCGTGTGAAGAAGTAAAGTATTCTAATACCGTTAAACCTTCACGGAAACAAGATTTAACCGGCGTTTCAATGGTTTTACCATTAGGGTTAGTCATAAGACCACGCATACCTGAAAGTTGCTTAATTTGGTCGATAGAACCACGGGCACCTGAGTTAGCCATCATCCAAATAGGATTGAATTTATCAAGTGTTTTCGTAAGTTCGCCCGTAACTTCATCAGTTGCCTTAGACCAAATTTTAACTACTTCTTTATATCTTTCATCGTCGGTAATGAAACCTCTGTTATAGTTCTTTTCGATACCTATAACTTCTTCTGACGCCGCTTTTAATATTTCACTCTTCTTCTCTGGAACGTGCATGTCAAATATAGAAGTAGTGATAGCGCCTACCGTTGAATATTGATAACCTAACGACTTGATATAGTCAAGCGTATCAGCGGCACATTTTGCCGATTTTTTCTTAAAGCAAGCCTCAACTATCTTCTTTAATTCGCCTTTTTTAACAAGCGTATCAACTTCAAATTTAAGATAATCTTCAGCCTTTTCTCTCTTAGTAAGACCAAGGTCTTGTGGAATTTGCTCATTGAATATAATTCTACCGCAAGTAGTCCTAATAATACCCGTAATATTTTCGCCGTTTGGTAACGTTACAGTCCTTCTTAAATGTATTTCATCTTGTAAGTGAAGTTGTTTGGTTTGATATGCCATAACGACTTCGTCTTTTGAAATATAACTTGGACTATCATATCTTGTAACGTTTTCAACAACCTTACCCGTTAAGTCACTCGTTAAAGTACAACTTACGATAACGTCGTCACGATATACTAAATTAGATGCGGTAAACGATTCTGGAATTTCTTCAGCATCACCTTTACCTTTTTTCTCTTTAATTACGTAAAATTTACCGTCTTTTTCAGTATATTCAATATGAGCGTTTTCACCGTAATATTTACCTTCTGCCCTACGGATAATAGTAAGGTAGTAACAACCTAATACCATATCTTGAGTAGGACTCATAACAGGCTTACCGTCAGAAAGTTTTAAAATATTGTTAGAAGAAAGCATTAAAAATCTTGCTTCTGCTTGCGCTTCAACTGAAAGCGGAACGTGAACTGCCATTTGGTCACCGTCGAAGTCGGCGTTGAACGCACCACATACGAGTGGGTGAAGTTTAATTGCTCTACCCTCAATCAATACAGGCTCGAACGCTTGAATTGAAAGTCTATGAAGTGTTGGCGCTCTGTTTAAAAGTACCGGATGGTCTTTGATAATCTCTTCAAGAATATCCCAAACGCAAGGTTTCATTCTTTCAACGGTTCTCTTTGCACTCTTAACGTTGTTGCAAGTACCGTCTTCAACAAGCCTTTTCATAACGAAAGGTTTGAAAAGTTCAATTGCCATTTCTTTTGGTAAACCACATTGATAAAGTTTAAGTTCAGGACCTACTACGATAACTGAACGTCCAGAATAGTCAACACGCTTACCAAGTAAGTTCATACGGAATCTACCTTGTTTACCCCTTAACATAGCAGAAAGCGATTTAAGTTCTCTACCACCCGGTCCCGTTGCAGATTTTCCGTGTTTACCATTATCTATAAGAGCATCAACAGCCTCTTGTAACATACGCTTTTCGTTTCTAATGATAATATCAGGCGAACCGATAGCCATAAGTTTTCTAAGTCTGTTGTTTCTATTTATAAGTCTTCTATATAAGTCGTTAAGGTCACTTGTAGCGAATCTTCCGCCGTCAAGTTGAACCATAGGACGAAGTTCAGGCGGAATTACAGGAATTACGTCTAAAATCATCCACTCAGGACGAGTACCACTTAATCTAAAAGCCTCGATAATTTCAAGGCGTTTAATAGCCTTTACTTTCTTTTGATTTGTTAAACCATCGGCTTTCTTTTGACCATTAGAATCGTCGCCGATAATTGCTTTTAATTTTGCTGATTCTTCTTCAAGATTTACAACCATCAATAATTCTTTAATGGCTTCGGCGCCCATACCAACTTTAAAACTACCTTCGCCGTACTTTTCAATACAATCACGATATTCTTTATCGGTAATAACTTGCTTGTATGAAAGTTCTTCCGCAGTACCTTTGTCAAGTACTACGAAGCACGCAAAATAAATTACTTGTTCAAGTTGTTTAGGACTCATATTAAGAATAAGACCTATTTTTGAAGGAACTCCCCTAAAATACCAAATGTGTGAAACGGGAGCAGCAAGTTCAATGTGTCCCATTCTCTCACGTCTTACCTTAGCCTTTGTTACTTCAACACCGCATTTATCACATACGATACCTGCGTATCTCGTTCTTTTATATTTACCACAATGACACTCATAGTCTTTCGTAGGTCCAAAAATTCTTTCGCAGAATAGACCGTCTCTTTCAGGCTTTTGCGTCCTGTAATTAATAGTTTCAGGTTTTGTAACTTCACCATAAGACCATTGTCTTATTTTCTCTGGTGAAGCAATACTTATTTGAATAGAGTCAAAATTGTTAAGTTCAAACATTTAATTTACTCCTTTTACCTATTATTCTTCATCATCGATATCGCCAAGGTCGTCTAAATCATCATAATCATCAAACATTTCGCCCGAGCTGAAATCACTATCGTCGTCAAAATCATCTAAGTCGTCGTCAAACATATCGTCACCGTCTAAGATATCTTCATCTTGACCGAAATCAAGTTCAACTTCTTCTTGTGGTTCTTTATCAGCCTTGTCGTAACCGCCAAATTCTTCACTTTCTTCAGTAAGGTCTTTAAGAGAAATTTCTTCGTTATTTTCAGTTAAAACTCTCATATCTAAAGCACACGCTTGAAGTTCTTTGAAAAGAACTTTAAACGATTCAGGAATACCAGGCTCGCTTATATCGTTACCGCTAACGATTGAATCGTAAGTTTTAAGTCTACCAACGATATCGTCAGATTTAACGGTAAGCATTTCTTGAAGAATATGAGCGGCGCCGTATGCTTCTAACGCCCAAACTTCCATTTCACCAAATCTTTGACCACCGAATTGCGCTTTACCACCGAGTGGTTGTTGCGTTACGAGTGAGTATGGACCGATTGAACGAGCATGAATTTTATCGTCAACAAGGTGGTGAAGTTTAATCATATACATTGAACCTACCGTTACCCTATTTTCAAAAGGCTCACCCGTTCTACCGTCGTAAAGTTGAATTTTACCATCAACTTCGCCGTTTGGATTTACTATATTATTTTCTTCAAGCAATTCTCTTATATCTTTTTCAGTTGCACCTTCAAATACAGGCGTGCAAACTTTCCAACCGAGTTGCTTACATACTAAACCCAAGTGAACTTCAAGTACTTGACCTATGTTCATACGTGATGGAACGCCAAGTGGGTTAAGTACTATTTGTAAAGGCGTACCGTCAGCAAGGAAAGGCATATCGCTTTCAGGAAGTATTCTTGAAATAACGCCCTTATTACCATAACGACCAGCCATCTTATCGCCGACTGATATCTTTCTCTTTTGAGCAACGTAAACTCTAACTACTTTGTTTACGCCTGGTGCCAAATCGTCTTTATTTTCACGTGAGAATACTTTTACGTCAACTACGATACCGCTTTCGCCGTGTGGAACTTTTAAAGACGTATCTTTAACTTCTCTTGCCTTGTCGCCGAATATTGCTCTTAAAAGTCTTTCTTCTGGCGTAAGTTCAACTTCACCCTTAGGTGAAACTTTACCAACTAATATATCTCCACTAGTAACTTCCGCGCCTATTCTTATAATACCGTCTTCATCAAGGTCTTTTAATACGTCTTCGCTTAAATGAGGGATATCTCTTGTTATTTCTTCGCTACCAAGTTTCGTATCTCTTTCTTCAAGTTCATATTCTTCAATGTGAATTGAAGTAAACACGTCGTCTTGAACGAGTTTTTCAGAAAGTAAGATAGCGTCTTCGTAGTTATAACCTTCCCAAGTCATATAACCGATTAAAATATTTCTACCAAGAGCAAGTTCGCCGTTTGCAGTTGCAGGACCATCGGCAAGAATATCGCCTTTCTTAACGATATCGCCCACGTTTACTATAGGTCTTTGGTTAAGACAAGTGCTTTGGTTAGAACGCTCGAATTTTTTAAGAGTGTACGTGTGAAGATTACCGTCTTCATCAACGATAATTTCTCTACCCGATACCGCTTTAACAACACCGTCGTTTTCAGCAATAACCATAACGCCAGAGTCGTATGCGATTTTTGCTTCGATACCCGTACCAACTATTGCGTTTTCTGGAACTAAAAGCGGAACTGCTTGTCTTTGCATGTTCGAGCCCATCAATGCTCTGTTCGTATCACTGTTTTCAAGGAAAGGAATAAGCGCCGTTGCAACTGATACGAGTTGTTTAGACGAAACGTCCATATAATCAACTTCGTCTCTTGGAACTTCAACGATTTCATCTCTTCTTCTTGAAAGTACACGTTCGTTAACGAAACAATTTTTTTCGTCAAGCGGTTCGTTTGCTTGCGCTATAGTGTATCTATCTTCAACGTCAGCAGTTAAATACTCAACGATATCAGTAACTGCACCCGTCTTTTTATCAACTTTTCTATATGCCGATTCAATGAAACCGTATTCATTAACCTTGGCAAATGAAGAAAGTGACGTGATAAGACCTATGTTTTGACCTTCCGGCGTTTCGATAGGACACATACGACCATAGTGAGTATAGTGAACGTCACGCACGTCAAAAGTAGCCCTTTCTCTATTAAGACCGCCAGGACCTAACGCTGATAATTTTCTCTTGTGAGTTAATTCAGCAATAGGGTTCGTTTGGTCCATAAATTGTGATAATTGAGATGAACCAAAGAATTCTTTAATAGCCGAAATTATAAGTCTTACGTTAATTAAACCTTTTGGATTGATTTCCTTAGGGTCTTGAGTAGACATACGCTCTTTTATAACTTTTTCAAGTCTTGACATACCAATACGGAATTGGTTTTGTAAAAGTTCGCCTACACTTCTTACCCTACGATTACCTAAATGGTCTATATCATCGGTTGTACCGATATTTTTAATAAGGTCGATATTTAAAGAAATACCTGCTACGATATCGTCAACCGTAATGTGCTTATGATTTAATTTATCGATAAGTGGTCTTATTGTCTTTCTATCTTCTGCTGAAAGTTTGTTAGGAATATTACCACTTTCAATAATTTCATAGAATTTAGCACAAGCCTCAACAAATCTTCTTCTCGTTTCTTTTCTTGCTTCGTAATTCTTTTTGTCTTCTGGTTTTTCCTCAGCAAGTCTTTCAGCTGAAAGTTCCTCTACGTAGTAAAGGTCGTTTATTTGAGTAATGTACTCTTCTGCAATATCTTCTATTGCCTTTGTTTTTGAAAGTTCATAAATTTCCTTAGCAAAAACAAGCGTTGGGTAGTGAACGGTATCAATTAAGCCAAACGATTTAGCCCTTACACCCGTTAACACTTTGAAATCAGCAACGTTGTTTGCTATAATTTTATGCTTTTCGCCTTTTTCAGTTAATACGTAAATAGAGTTGATACCGCTATTTTGAATTTCTCTTGCTTTTTCTTCGCTAATAACTTCGCCTTTAGTTGCTAAAACTTCGCCGTCTAAAGAAATTATATCTTCATATGCAGTAAGACCGATTATACGATTTGCTAAACAAAGACGCTTATTGTATTTGTATCTACCTACTTTTGCTAAGTCATATCTTCTTGCATCAAAGAAAAGAGTTCTTCTAATGTATTGTTTAACCGCTTCTTCAGTAGGAACTTCGCCTGGCCTTAACTTTTTGTAAAGTTCAAATAAACCTTGGTGCTCTGAAACAATATTATTATCTCTATCTTTTTTGACAGTGTTAGCAATTATTTCGCTACCTTCAAATAAATCAAGTAACGAATCGTCACTACCAAAGCCTAACGCCCTAAGTAACGTAGTTGCCGTAATTTTACGGTTTTTATCAACCCTAACACTTAACAAGCCTTGTGAATCTTGTTCAAATTCAAGCCAAGCACCACGATTTGGCATAATCGTAGTTTTATAAAGTTTTTTACCCGACTTATCTTGCTCGTAAGCATTATATACGCCTGGCGAACGAACAAGTTGAGATACTACTACTCTTTCAGCACCATTGATAATAAATGAACCGCTGTTAGTCATTTTAGGTAAATCACCCATAAAGACGTTTTGGTCTATTATTTCGCCGGTAATTTTATTATTGAGCCTTACCTTAACTTCTAAAGGTACGGCAAAAGTTGCATCTCTATCTCTACATTCTTTTTCAGTGTACTTTGGCGCACCGTCAAGATTATGATCTAAGAAATACAATTCATAGTGGTCGGCGAAATCGGTAATTGGTGAGAAATCTTCAAAAACCTCTCCTATACCCTCTTCAATGAAAGCATTGTATGAATCTTTTTGTACTTCAACAAGGTAAGGAATTGGTTGTATCTCTTGCCCTCTTGCAAAAGACTTTCTTTCCACGTTTCCGCATTTTACTGTTTGCAAATCACGCATTTTATAGACTCCTTAAAAAAATTTGTAAAAGACTTGATTATTTTGCCTGCTTGCGATATAATGTTCACAATGAAGACAAATTTTTTACCAAGAAAAACTTATAAATGTAATTTATACCCTAAAAAAAGGCACCGTTTTTTTACTCTTTTTTCTTAAAAAAGTGCAAAAAGACGCTATTATTACATTTTAGCATTTTATCATTATAAATTACCGAAGTAAAATTGTCAACCGTTTGACGTGTTTTTATTAAAATTTTTAAGGAAATTTTTATTATGAGAATCGACAAATTTCTTAAAGTTTCGCGTATACTTAAAAGGCGTACCCTTTCAAAAGAGGCTTGCGAAAGTAGTAAAGTCGCCGTTAACGGCAAAGACGTTAAGCCTTCTTATAGATTAAAAGTGGGCGATATAGTTGAAATTAAATTTATTAAAAGTTCTCTCGTTTTTGAAGTACTTTTACTTAAAGAAACTGTTAAAAAAGACGAAGTTTCTACCCTATACAAAGTATTAAATTAAAGGTGTTTTATGAAAAATTTAAAGGTTACGGCTATTATTGCGTGTGCTGGAAAAGGCAGTCGCGCAAAGCAAAACGACAACAAAATATTCTCTATAATTGAAAACCAACCCGTTATTGTAAAAACGGTTTTAGCCTTTGAAAACGCCAAAGTTATAGATGAAATAATTATAGTTCACGCTAAAGGCGAAGATAGTAAAATTAAGCAAATTTTACCAAATTTAACTAAAAAAATTACTTACATTGAAGGTGGCGAAACACGTTTTCAATCAGTAAAAAACGCTCTTTTTACCCTTAATGAAGGCGCTGTTTTAATACACGACGGAGCAAGACCTTATATTAATGAAAAAACTATTGTAGATTGCGTTTTATCTATTAAAAAATACGGTTCTGGCGTTGTTTGCGCTCCCCCAACCGACACGATTATTGAAACTGATAACAGTTTAAATATTTTAGTTTCTACAAGAAAAAATAGACTTTTAGCCCAAACTCCACAAGGCTTTATGGTAAAAGATTTAAAGCGTGCCTACACGTTAGCAAGTGAAGAAGATAATTTTACTGACGACGCTGGCGTTTACACGGCTTTTATAGGCAAATGCAAAGCCGTACTTTGCAATTTAGACAACAAAAAACTCACCTACCCCGAAGATTTCAACGAAAAAAAGAATTTTGTCGTTGGTACGGGTTTTGATTTACACGTTTTAACTGAAAATAGAAAACTTATTTTAGGCGGAATTGAAATTCCCCATATTAAAGGCTTATTAGGTCATAGTGACGCCGACGTTTTAACTCACGCTATAATGGACGCAATGCTATCTAGTTTATCACTTAGAGATATAGGCTATTATTTTAGCGATAAAGACGAAAAATATAAAGATATTTCAAGTATGATTTTACTTGAAAAAGTTTTAAAAATGATTACCGATAAAGGTTATAAAGTAAATAATATTTCCGCCGTTATAATGGCGCAAAAACCTAAACTTTCGCCATACGTTGAAAAAATTACTTTAAATTTAGCAAAAGCGTTAAATATTGAAAGTAGTCAAATAGGTATTACTTGCACCACCTTAGAAGGCATAGGAATAGTAGGTAGGGAAGAAGGCATTGCCGTTCAATGTTACTGCTCGTTAAAAACAATAAACTAAAAGGTATTATATAATGAAA
This sequence comes from Christensenellaceae bacterium, assembly GCA_045536405.1. GTDB lineage: Bacteria > Bacillota > Clostridia > Christensenellales > Borkfalkiaceae > HGM11412. The sequence goes on along the minus strand of JAZSNM010000036.1, from coordinate 17,187 downwards.
AATAAAGAAACGTCAAAATACGTATGTAGTGAATGTGGAAGCATTAACCCCGTTTGGCTTGGAAAATGCCCTGTTTGTAACAAGTTTGGAACGTTAGTTGAAGAAGTTGTTCAATCGACTATTAATACGTCAAAAAGCGCAAATAAGATTACTCTTCCTAAAAAGTTAAGCGAAGTAGAATACAAAACTTATAAAAGAGTTTCTACGGGAATAAATGAATTAGATACCGTTTTAGGCGGTGGCATAGTGCCCTACTCTATCGTTTTGCTCGGCGGTGACCCAGGAATAGGTAAATCTACCGTTTTAACGCAAGTTTCGGGCGAACTATGTAAAAATAATAAAGTGTTATACGTTTCAGCGGAAGAAAGTTTATCGCAAGTTAAAATGCGTTGTGATAGACTTAATATAACAAACGATAATTTAATGCTTGTTAACGAGTGTGTTTTAGAAAATATTGAGATTATTTGCAAAGATTACGATTTTATTATAATTGACTCTATTCAAGCCATATATCTTGAAGGATTATCAGGCTCAGCGGGCTCGGTTGGACAAGTTAAAGAGTGTGCGTCAAGACTTATGCGCCTTGCTAAACGAGATAATAAAACTATTTTCGTAATAGGCCACGTAACTAAGGAAGGAAGTATAGCAGGTCCAAAAGTTTTAGAACACATAATGGATACCGTATTATATTTTGAAGGCGAGCCGTCAGACACTTACAAGATTTTACGAGCAGTAAAAAATAGATTTGGCTCAGCCCAAGAAGTAGGTGTGTTTGAAATGACGAATAAAGGAATATTTGGCGTAACTGATTACAGCGGAATATTCACAAGCGAAAGTCGTGGCGAAGAATGTGGAAGTATCGTAACACCTTCAATTAGCGGTAATAGATGTATGCCTGTTGAAATACAAAGTTTATTAACGAAAACGGTGTTTGGACTTCCAAGACGTATGCCGATAGGAATAGATTACAATAAACTCGTTTTAATAATTGCCGTTTTAGAAAGAAAAGCGTACCTACCCTTTTATAATCAAGACGTTTACTTAAACGCTATGGGCGGAATTAAACTTGTAGAGCCATCTGTAGATTTAGCGATAGCGTTATCTCTTGCAAGTTCAAGTAAAAATATTCCTATAAATAAAAATATAGCCGCTTTTGGCGAATTAGGTTTAACGGGCGAGATAAGAGGCGTTACTTTTAGCGAAAAAAGAGTTGCTGATTGTATAAAGTTTGGCTTTGAAAAAGTAATTATACCAAAGCGCAATTATGAAAGTGTGAAAAAATTTAAAGATAAAATTGAGATTATACCCGTTTCTAACATTTATCAAGCAATAAAAATTTTATTTGACAATAAAGAATAACAAAAAAGAGCACTGTAATTTTATTAAAAAACAAAACGGACCACCCTCAAGGGTGGCCCGTTTTTGATGGCACGCCGCAAGGGATTCGAACCCCTGACCTTTGGTTCCGTAGACCAACGCTCTATCCAGCTGAGCTAGCGGCGCAAGAAATATTAAATTAAAGAAAAAATAAAATAAAATTCATTTTTTCATTTTTACAAGTGCTGTCATTATACAATACAACAATAATTTTGTCAAATATTTATAACTGTTTACATAAAAATATTTATAACTTTAAGCACTGTATTTTTATTGAAAAAATAATTACATCTTCATTGCTTCTATTTTTTTCTTAGCGTAAAGCACATAATAAGTAAAAAAATTACTCACTCCCCTTTTATCAATTTAATTCAAGTTAAAAAAGTGCGTGTGTTTTGAACACACGCACAAATTTTTTATTATTTACTAAATACGATACTTGCAAGAGTTTTTAAGTTTTTAATTTTAATAGTTGCTTTATTATCTTTAATTGTAACTTCACTTGAAATATCATCAGGCGAATATACTTTATAGTTAGTAAGGCTTTCTAATAACTCGTCTTCAAACGTAACTAACGTTTCATTTAAATCAACGTCTACGTTGGCGTTTAAAATATGCAAGATTATATCCCCGCTATTATTTATTCTCGTTTCAAGTAAAACGTCTTCTTTATCAATGGTTAAATTTCTTTGAATATATTGTAAAAACTCTTCCCTATTCGTTAATATAGCCTTTTCGATGCCTTGAAGATTGTAAATTTCGTTCTTTTCACTTCTCGTTTTAGTGTTTTCATTATGTCTACCAAAACCACCCGTAGCAACAATTTTAACGCCCCTTGATGACGCTTCTTTTAAATCGTAGTACAATTTGTTTTTACAATATAATATATCAGGAAGTACGATAACGTCACCCGCTTTTAATGAAGCAACTTCATCTTCGGTTATAATAGAATATGGAATATTGTTAGTTACAAGGCTTGTAGTAACGCTAAATAATTCATCGTAACTATTTAAAGAGCCCGAAAGATTTTCAACTACGTGTAAAACTTTAATCTTATTATACGATTTAGCATCGAAAAGTGTGCCGTTAGTTTTATAATAATCAAAACTTTCTTTTAAGCCTTCGCTTAGATAAGGGGTATCAATAGCAACTTCGTCTCCGTTTTTCATTGAACGAATAGTCCAAGGAACGCCCACGATATCGCCGTAAACGGCTGATTGCATTACGAAACTCAAAATTTCTTCTTTATTTTTAGGAAAACGCAATTTGCCGTTTTCTCTGCACCAAGAAGTATCAAATACTTTGTAGTTAAATCGTTCGCCATACTTAAAGGCTAACGTTTGACCTTGCACTCTGCCTTGGTTTTTACCAAAATAACCACCCGAATTTTCTACAAAAATATAATCACAACTTTCAGGACTTAAAGTAGGGTCGAAACCGCCAATAACTTGATTTCTATACCCACGTGGAAACCCTGGGTTATGAAGCACCAACGCCTTGCCGTTAGAAACTTCTTTAACGTAATCAAAACACTCTTTATGGAATTTAGCAACCGTGTGTTTTAAGAATTTTACGTACCACATAAGAAGTGGGTCGTAAATATTGTGGCGTGGAGCAATTTCGTGCACGTCATCAGGCGTTGATGGGAAATCAGGATAAGGAATTTCAACGTAGTCGAAATCTTTAATTCCCATAACTTCGTAAGGGTTTTTGAAATTTTCTTTCAAATACTCTTTAAACTTTCTTTGACAATGTTCGCAGTAGCAGTAAGAAAAAGACGAATTGTCAAAATGAAAGCCGTCAAGCCCTATTTCTTCAACTCCATACTTAATTATACTTTTTAAATATTCTAAATATCTATCGTTATTATAGCATGGTCTTGGACGGTAATATTGATCTGTTAAAGTAGGCTTATATCTACCAAACCTATCAACTATTAAAAGTTCTTTAACGTAAGGAAGTTCCCTTGTTATATTTTCAGTATAAATAGAACCCATTGACATATAACCTAAAACGTTAATGCCGTATTTATGAGCAACTTTAGTAAACTCTTTAGTTCTATCCATTTCTTCTTTTTCAAAAAGAATGCCAGAGCCTTTATAATAATGCGTATAAACGGTATTTATGCCGAGTTCAGCGCCTTTTTTAATTAACTCTTCTTTATGAATTCTTTCATACCATTCGTCGACGTTTTCGCCAAGACTAAACACCGTACCACCATCGTTACCCATTCTTTTAAGATGATAAATCGGCTCGTGATTCCAGTACGACCACATTACTTTATCTTTCATAAATAAACTCCTTATAAACTTTTAAGGTCAACGATATGCACTGATGGAGTAAAACCGTCAGTTTCGCCTAAATATAATTTTCCGTTATGATATGCTGACGAGTGAAAATAACATCTATAATTTTTATCGTTTACAGGACCATAATCTTTTAATCTATCGTCGCCCGTAGCCTTTCTATCAAAACGAATAAGATGCATATTAGGATAGCCAGCGCCTATCCAAATAATGCCGTTTTCATCTTCTTCCATAACGGCAGTTCTACCAGAATCGGTAGCGTCGGCAATATGTTCAAACGTTTCAGTTTTCCAGTCAAAACGGAATAATTTAGATTTATCAACCATACCAACGTACATTTCGCCGTCTTTTGTAACAATCCATTGGTCGATACCTTGATTGCCGGCAATCTTTGGACCTATATCTTGTAAAATTAAAGTGTCCATATGATAAAATCTATCTTCATCTGGGTTATATTTAGCAAGTCTTAAAGTTTTATTATAATAGTCAACCCAACCAAGATAACATACGCCGTTTGGAGCAATTGCCATATTGTGATGACCGTATTCGCTAATTCTACCGTAATCTTTAACTTTTCCCGTTGGAATATCTACTACTAAGAAATGGTTATCTGGAATTGTGTTTACGTAACACTTTTGTCTTTTAGCGTCGACTTGCATTGATTGAGAGTACATAAATTGTGGAAAATCTGCAACAATTTTACTTGAATCAGTTGCTGGATCGTAAACAACCACTTTACCGCCGTTATCATCTCTAACTCTATTCCATTGGTCTAAATTATCAAGAGCAAATTCGCTATATGAAATATCTTCGTAGCCTTGTTCTCTCTTTCTTTTTAACATAATCTCAGGCAATTCGCTTTTTAAATAAGCGTTAAATACAGGAAGCCCGTCCCAAGTAAAGTGACTGCACTCACCCATTATAAGCTTACCGTCTTCTAACACGCCGAGCGAATTGTGAATTTTAACGCAGTAATTTCTATTTTTAACCCAAGGAAAAACGTCGTTACAAAGGGTAATTTCATCAGTTTTAGTGTCTAAAACCGCTAACGTTTCGCTACCACCCGTTAAACCAAGATAAATTTTATCATCAATTTTTTTCATTGAAGTTACAGCCGTAGCCCTTCTACTTTTTACGTATACTTCTTTAGTCTTCATTTTAATACCAATCCTTTAAAATTATTGTCACTTAATATAATGACTTCATTATTATTATATCATTTAAGAATTTAAATAACAATGTAATTATTCAACTAAAAAAAGACAAAATTGCACTTTTAAAACATTTTTATACACGCTTATTATGGTAAATTTTGAACAAATTAGGACTTTTTTGCACTTGACATACAAAAATGATTATGTTATTATATAAGCGTAATAAAAGAGGTTAATTATGGATAATAGTTATTTTAAAGCAAATAATATTGCTATTCAACCTATAAAAGTTGCCTTTTATATGCCACCTACCGTTTTTGGTGGCGACCCGTTTGGCCACGTAGGGAAAAACGATATGTTTTTTCTATTATTAAAAGGCGAAATTATATTGTTTATAGGTAATGATTTTTACGTTATGAAGGCTGGTCAGTTTGCATTTTTACCTAAGGGCAAAAAACGTAGATATTTTAGTTTTTCTAATGATTATAAAGTTTACTCAATGTCGTTTAGTGCTAATGCCGATGGTGTGAATTTAATGAGTGGACTTGGTTTAGCCGAGCGTAATTACGTTTTAACGCCTGAAAACTTTGATTATATCGTTGAGTTGTTTGAAAATTCTTCTCACGTTGAATTTAATAAAAACGCTATACACAACGTAGTTTGGTCGGCTAACGTATTAAATATTATTAACGAATATTCAAAGGATTATAACCTACAATTTAATTACGAAGATACAAGAATTGAAAGCGCCGTTAATTTTATGAAGAAAAACGTAAGTAAAAACATCACTATTGAAGAACTTTCTAAAGTTGTTTATATGCAACCCACCTACTTTATAAGATGTTTTAAAAAGGCGTATGGATATTCGCCTATGGCATATTTTAAGAAATTAAAACTATGCGTTGCTACCGAATTATTGATAGAAAATAATTTAAGTATAGATAAAATTGCTGAAAAGATAGGCATTTACGATACTTCTTACTTTTCACGCTGGTTTAAACTAAATTGTGGCGTATCGCCAAGTGAATATAAAAAACGATTTATAAATAAAATTGTAACAACTGAATAAATATAAAAAATAATACGGCTTGCAAAATTTTGCAAGCCATATTTCATTAATTATTATGCGTATTTAATAAGTTCAAAATGTCTAATATAAAGAGTCATTTCATATTGATATGGATAATAGTCATATTGACCATAAGGTTTAAGAGCATCTAAAGCCCCGTATCTATTTGCATCACCTAAGTTAAACGCATAGGTAGGCATAGCGGAAGTATCGTCTCTATGAGTACATTTATACGAAATCCAGAATAATTCTAACGGATGGCGGATTTGCGTGTATGCAATTGAAGGAACTTCATAATACCCCGTCATATTAAGATGAGGATAAGCGTCAACAAGATGCTTAATAGGAATAGTAAACGTTACCCACTTATTAGCACTAAACGTTGCAAACTCAACAGGACTTGTAGTATTTCTTGAACTTTTACTTATAGGGAAAATTCCTACGACGTAAGGGAAAGGATTTTCACTTTCGATTTTCATAGTAACTTTTACCGCATCATACTTTTCAATTTGATGTAAGGTTTTAGTTGGATTTACGGTAATGTAAGTTTGGTTATTTAGCGTTTTATTTTTAATAGGAATTCTTAAAGCCGCAACGGGAAAACCATTTTCATCATCAACATCAATTACTTGATTTGATTCTTTACCATTGCTTGGATACCACGTAAATACGTTTTTAATTCTATAAGCATCCCTATTACTCATATAAATAGTTTCTTTTAAATCGGCAAGATACGTTTTATCGTAGTCGCCATATTTTTCTTTTTCGTATAATCCTTCAACCCTTAAATGCATTTCAGTAAAGTGAATTTTATAAGTTAAACTTGATTTGCTATCGTGAATAAGGGTTGTTCGAACAGTGAATATAGGTAAGCCAGCACAAATATAATCCCAAAAATCTTCTTTATCTCTTATACCTTTTGAACCACTTTTATTTACGAAGTTATTCATTTCATTTGAGCGAGGAAGTTTACAAATATTTAAATCAAGTTTAAAATTCGTCCACTCGTTAACAGGAATATATCCTAATGAGTTTGCACTACCAAAAAATACTTCTGCCGTACTTTCATCAGGACCATATACTTCAACGTCAAAATACATGCTAAAATCTAAATAATCGGCTTCTAAAAATTCTTGTTTAGTGCAACTAGGCATAGGTACGCCAAGTTTAATAACAGGTTTTTTACTAGAATTATTAGTTTGGTTATTGTTGTTATTAGCAATAGTTAAAACACCGTCACTTTGTAAAGTTGTATCTCCATTATAATGAGGCATTTTTGTATTACCTAACTCAGTGCTAATTCTATTTTTAGGCATATAAGAAACGTTTATATTTTCTTGTGTGAAATTTCCAGTATATGGATTATTATAATCACTTGGTTGTACTGAGAAATTTGTAGTAGAACTACCTATTATGCTATTATTACAATTAGCCATAGTATTTGCATTTAAAAATGGCTTAGAATAACTACCATCGTTAAACAATCCTTTATTATGATTTTCAGTAAACCACTCGCCTGACTTATCATTAACAGGAACTAAACTCTTACCTTCGCTTTCAAGTTTAGAAAGGAATTTATCGGCATCGTATTTACCTTTATCGTCATAAACGATACTCATTTTAGCATTTAAAGTTAAGTCGTTATAGCCTTCGCCAGATAAAAACGCCGTTGCATCGTAATGACCGTAATAATCATGCCTATTATTAGTATAGGTTACCGTTACACCCTCTGGGATATCGCCTTCTACAAGTAATTCTTTATAAGTATGGTCGTATGCAAAGGTTTTATCAGTAAACGTTACACCGGTAATATCTTTTTTAACGCCATTATTTACGTTACTATCCCCATCATTATCAGTGTTACAGCCGATAGCCACACTCATAACCATAAGCATTGACAATATTATTGTTGTTACTTTTTTATAAAATATTTTCATAATCCACCTAAAAGTATTTTTATGCTATTATATTATAGCATATTATCTAATTTATGTAAATAGTATGCGTTATAATTCTATAAATATTTTTAACCTTTTATAGCATTGAAAATTTTATTTAAAAAATTAGTGCGTGTGACTTTGTGTCACACGCACTTTTTAATTATTTAGGTTTTTAGCCTTTTCTTATGCAGTTTTATAGAAACCACAAACGTGTTTATAGTATTCTTTACCGCTCGTTTCGTCTACGTATTTAACAAGCCAACCCATTGCTTTAGAAGTGCTTGTATTTGCTGTAAACGTAAACTCGTTATTGTTTGTTACATTGTAATATTCAGTAAACAATTTACCGTATACGAATGCACCATTAACCCTACTTGGAACGTTTGTACCGTTTGCATTAAACCATACTATCTCAAGTTTGCTATAATCAATTTCAGTTGGGTTATCAACGTTGTCGTCAGTAGCGTCAATAGTTGCAGTAAGTTTAAACTTAGTTGCACCGTTAACGTTTACTTGCGTACTACCTAAAATTGAAGTACCAGCACTGTCACCATCGGCTAAAGTAATATCAAATGAACTAAATTCATTTTCATTATATTTACTTATTTTAATATAGTCGATATAAATTTCTTGGTTTGCATCTCTTAAAAGCAAGCAAGATTGTAAACCGTTAGATGATGAACCAGAAGCAGACGTAAACGCATAAGCAGGTCTTGCATTATAACAGAAGTACGACGTGAAGAATATTTTATCAAACTTAAACTCAAACCAAGTATTGTATGGAACTTCTATTGCATTATAGCCATTGTAGTCAGAAACTACATGAGTTTCGCCAATGCCAGCATTTTCTTTAGGAAGATAAATCATAAAGCCAACGTAATCCCACTTATCGTTTGTACTCGTTTGATAAATTAACGTTTCGTTCAAAGGATCGCTATCATATAATAAACCTTTATAATCGGTTGAATTACGCCATACTGAAGATCTTAAATAAATACCGTTAGCAGCCTGTGCACCAGCCATTGCCTCTTGTGGTTTAGTTTTAATTACACCTTTTTTGCCTTCAAATTCAGCAAGCCAAGTCGTATTTGGAGCAACTGCATCAGCACCTTCATAAACGTACTTATAGTTACCATTAGTCCCAAGTGCATTAGATTCGTCAGTAGCAGTTCTCTTGTATGCAGCGATAACGCTGTTAGCACTATTAAAGCCTTCAACAAGACCCGTTTCAAGTAGGTTAGGTTCTTTTACAATTAACGTTTTTTCACCTAAACCAACAACGTCTCCACCAGCATTTTTAGCATATGCTCTTATAGTATAAGTACCTGAATAATAAGGTCTAAAAGTATTAGAAGCAAGAGTTTCAAGATTACCTAATGAAGTAACTACTTTGTATTCAAATGAAGTTATACCATCAGCAGTTGCAGAAACAACAATGTCTTCAACGTCTACGAAAGTAGAGTCAACAGCGTTTACAGTAACTTCAACTAAACCAAGAACAGCAAACGATTTTTCATAATAAACTTCAGTTCCAAAATAAGTTGCGCTTGCTTTTACAGTATAGTAACCGATTTGAGTTGGAGTAAATTTACCATCAGTTAACGTGATAGGAGTACCATCTTCAAACTCTACTACAACTTCAAGATTATCACTATTTTCTAACTCAGCAACAACAGTTGTTTCGTTGTTGATCAACAATTTGTCACTGTTTGCTTGAGACATAGCAATATTAAAGTTATTTACCGTGATAATTGCAGTTGCATAAATTTGGTTATAACCGTTTTCTACGAACTTATCGTGTTTAAGGTAAGCGTAAACAAAAACATCTCTATAACCTAAACTCATATCAAAGTCAGGAGTAAATGAATATTCGCCAGCCTCAAGTATTGTTAACATTTTATCGTTAGCAGCACTTGTAGTAGTAGTAAATTGTCTTACGTCAGCGTAAGCGAATACGAAATCTTCTTTTGTGAAGTTACCGCAATTTTCAATATCAACGTTAACTTCTTGACCATAAGCGTAAACGCTATTAGCCATATCAAATTTAAGGTCAGCACCTTTTACGTAAGCAATATTATCAACGAAAATATTAACCTTTTCAGCATCAGATTTATTTAAGTAAATAACTGCATTAGGGTTATTATTTCTGTTTGAACCAAACGTATAGTATGGATAATAGTTAAGTTTACGCCATTCAAACTTAGAAATTTTAATTTCATACCAAGTATTAACAGGTACTACCATACGGTTTGAACTAGAGTAAGTTGTACCATGAACATAGCAACTAACCGTTTCAAGAGTTGGGTCTTCCGTTTCAAACATTACCCAAATAGAAATATAGTCAAACGCAGGATTTTTTATCCAAGTAGCGTAATTTTCACCTTCTTTTTTATCATAAGAACTGTAGAAATCAATTCCCTTAACAGTTGAAGCAAGATATACAGACGCTTGACTAGTTGAATAAATAAATTCGCTAGAAGCAACTTTTGCTACACCGTATTTAGTAGTGCCGTTAGCATCAGGTTTTTCTTGAACCCAGTCTTCAGAAGCATCAACTTTCTTAATAAGTCCTAAGTTAACTATATTTCTTAAAGAGTAAACTTTTTTAATAAGATAGCCTTCTTGGTCAATTTCCATAGTTTCACTAACGTTACCGTCAGGATATTTACCTACGTATGGCATAGTAGCACTTACTACGTTATTGCCAGGAACAGTATCGCTTGGTACAGCCTTGTAACCTGTAGCATCTTTATAGTAAACTTTCTTACTTGGAGTTTTTACGTGAGTTAATGAATCTTCAGTATAAGTCCAGTATTCAATAACACCAGCGTTATCTATAGGCATATATTTTGTTGTAGTGTAAACAATATCACCTTCATCGTCAAGCATGTAAGGGAAAGCACCTTGTTTATATTTTGTTACAACGCCGTTAGCATCGTACCAAACACCAGTTTGCTTATCTTGATAATACGCTAACTCATCATCCGTATTATATAAAGCAATTCTATTTGTTTCTACAACCTTTGTATAAATAACGTTACCTTCGTTATCAATATAGTTACCGCTGTCATCAGTTAAATAGAAGAACACACCGTAATTAACTTTTGTATCAAGGTTAATTTCTTCATATTTAGCAGTTACAGATGAGCCGTCTACACCGTCGTAACCTATATAAAGAGCACCATTGTAGTAGTAGTTACCTTTGGCAGACGAAGGTGCATCGAAAGATTCAATATCACCAGAAGAATCTGCTTTTTCTTTAACAGGATAATCGAACGTTAACGTTCTACCGTCTTCTTCAGTTTTACCAGCATCCCAAGCAGTTACGGTAATTTTATAATCACCAGGAGTATCTGGAACGAACGAAGCACCCTCAGTTGTGTTAGTAGCAGTTTTCTTGTTAGTAAGAGAAGTAACGTATAAACCACTGCTATCTTTTAATATAATATATTTTTGATATTCAACTTTGTAGTTAAAATCAGTTGAATAATCAACGAAATCTAACGGAATATTAACAGGCATATTCATAACGCCGAACGCTGGCATATTTGTCAACGGATTGTTAATATATGGAGGAGCATTATCTTCACTTTGTAAAGTTAAAACTCTTTCGCCTATAGTTTCATCACCATCTTTAATAGTAATGGTAATAGTATAAGAAGTATCTTCGATAATGAAAATATTCCAAATATGATTAACGCTGTTACCTTGAGAGTCACGAATTACCGCCGTTGCAGGCCAAAATCTACCATCAACGTCATAAACTTGAAGATAAGGTGCAACTGAAAATTGATCGCCAAAGTTAACTTCAATAGTTGTATCTTCGAAATCTACAAATCTTTGATCGTCTTTACAGCCAACTAAAGTTAAGCACGTAACCATGATAACAGATAAAACAACAATTATAAATTTTCTCATTTTACTCATAATTACACCTCTTATAAACTAGCATCTTTAGTTAATCTAAAGCTGTCTAAATAATATACCATTTTAAATTCTTCAGTAAGATTATTATTTTGTGAAGAGAAGGTAAATGAAAAATCACCTGGGTCAAGTATTCTATATTCTTCAGTATAATACGCCTTATGTTGCGTACGAGTTGTATCAATAGAAGCAATTTTATCAACAGGAACTTTTATTGTAACCCACGCATTTCTTTTTGGACCAGCAACGTTAATACCACCTGGGAATCTTTGGTAAGTACCATCCCAGTTAGTCTTATTCGCATAGTAATAAGGAGTCAAAGAAGAATAATTAGGCGTTGCTAAATATACGTCATAAGTGAAATAGTATTTGTCCCAATCTTCTCTTGGAATAATATAACCCTTTTCATAACTTGTAATATTGCCTTGTTGATCAGTATCACAAAGTGCTGGATCAAAAACGTAAGTTGCCCAGAATTCAGCCATAGTGCTTTCAGGAAGAGTTATTTTATGCCAAATATCTCCATGACCTGCACTCGTAGGGAATACGTCATACTTAAATTCAAGCATTCTTGCACCTGAAGTAGGGCTAACAACCGTACCATCTTCTAACGTTTTACTTGTTACAACTTGAACAGTTGGAATTCCAGCAGGAATAGAAGTGTTAGGGTCTGCGTAGAATAAGTTTTTGTGCCATACTTTTTCAAAGTCACATAAACTCATATTAGCATCGTTTTTATCAAAAGAAACAGGGTTGTTAAAACTGTTAACAGTTTCTTTGTAAATTATAGAAACGTCATCAAAATAGAATACGTCAGCATCTTCAACGTAAGGAGATGGGTTAGTATCAAAAGTATAGTAAATACCTTTAACGTTAACGATATTATCAGCCGTAACCTTAGAGTTTAAAGCCATTGCACCAAAGTCAACAAAGTATTGAACGCAGTTCCATTGTTTAGATTTTAAAGTAAACGTTTGAGCGCCTAATTGCGTAATATTTTCAAAAGCGGTATAAGAACCAACAAGACCAACCGTTATATCTTTATCAACGTCTTCATCGTTATAAATCCACGTAGTAACGTAGTCTACGTAAGAGAAGTCAATGTAAGAATAGTTATAATCTTGTGATGAAGTAGGAATCCAAAAAGTTGGAACGCTAGGGTCAATGTGACCACCTATAGGCATAACTTTTGCTGAATAGTTACCACCATGACAATATTCAGGGTCTTTATTTCTTCTAATTACACCGAAGAGTTTTTGTATTTTTAATACTGCAAAGTCAGGGTTCCATTGTTCAAAGTTAGCAAGGTCAACCCTTGAAGAACTAACAACTTTTGCATTAGGATCTACTACGACTTCTTCATCGTCTTCACCGCAAGCGGTGAAGAGAGAAACAGTCATTACCAAAGAGAGTATTAAACTTAATAATTTTATTAATTTTTTCATTTTCTATACCCCCTTAATTATCTTTTAGTTATTACAACGTCTTTAATAATAAAGCCGAAGTCTTCCTTGTTGAGTTCAGCAAGTGGGTAAGTTAAATCACCATTTGCACTCTCGATAGGAGTTTGTCTATAATCGTAACCACCTTTAATAGTCCACTTCATAGATTTAAATGGATTCTTAGACCAGTCAGTAGCAGCAAGGTTTACTACAATTTGAGTATAATCGTTAGCTTTTAAGTCTACAGAGAACATTCTAATCATATTTGAACTACCCTCTACTCTTGCAAAAGAATCAATGCTAATTTCAAAGTTGTTAGGATTGTATACGTTAATAGTTAATGCAGAGTTTTCGTTATTAAATAACGACTTAACTGCGTTACTTTGAACGTAGAATGAAACTTCAGATACGTTGTTTTCTGCACAATAAATATCAAGTAAAATATCTTTTGTATCGCCATCGTATAATGAAGAGTATCCATCAACGTTACTATCAGTATCTTTTAAACTTGCGTAAGGAGTAACTTTACCAGCGCCCTTAACAAACGAACCAGCACCAATAGTTTCAGCGTTAACAATCTCAACGTCATCACCTGAACCTTGTGAATAAGAGTAAGTTCTGCCATCGCAATTAAATGCAAGATTTATTTCGTTAGGCAAGTTATCACGCTTATTAACATTTATAGTATACATATAACCATCGCTACCTGCAGGCTCAAAAACATTAACCGCTTGACCATTGTTAGTAAGAATTGTTCTTTCGCCGTTTGTGTTTTTAAGATAAATTTTATAAGTTACGTTACCATAACCATCATCTTTAACACTTGCAATACACATTTCAGCAGAAGATTCAGTACACTCAGCGAGATTTAAAAGTGCTAATCTTGCTTCGTAGAATAACTTAGTGTTTTCTTTAGCAGTTACACCATTATATATGTTTGCACCTAAACCTGAAATAAGGTCTTGTGCAGTAAAATCAATACCAATTTTATTAGAAATTTCTTCGTATTTATTTCTAATGTTATAGAAAAGTTCGTACTCTTCAATACCATCACACATTGCTTGTATACGCATTGATGGAATAGGCTCGTCTAATTCATATTGTGCACCAGGATACATAAAGTATGCGTCACCTGCACCATATTTTTCTGCAGAACGATAATAGTTGGTTTTGAAGAATTCATCAATCATTATACCGCCTCTTTTAGTATCGTAGAAAGAGTCGCAAGACCAAGAAAGGTAACCTGGAACTTGATATTCTGCTGCTTGCCACCAAGTCATTCTTGGTTCAAGTGAAGTCCAGTCAATACCATAGTTAAATCCATACCAATATCTTTCATCTTGGTTTGCGTAGTTAGATCTTTCAGCAGAAGAAGCGTAATGCCCTCTTGTAGGACACCAAGTATCAATATAAGGGTCCCAGTCTTTAAGATAGTCTTGAGTAACTATCAATTTAAGACCTCTATATCCTCTATAATTTTCACCTGTAACAGGGTCTTTAGCAAGAGATACAGGGCCGTTAGGGTCCATATCCATTCTAAACTCTTTAATGATTGCTTCTTTTAAGTCTTCTTTACCTGTCCAGTCAAAAGTTTTTGGTGTATACCAATTGTATTCAGCACCAACTAAAAGTTCACCCGTTTCAAGAACGTCAGCATAGTCTTCCATCATTCTATCAAATAATAGTCCCGTTGCTTGAGTTTCAGGGAATCTATTGTGAACTGCAGGTTCGTCAATACTAGAAACAACTAAGTTAAGTTTATTAAAGTAGTTATAGTTATCGTCAATACATTTTTGTACGTATCTATCAAAATTTTGCCATGCAAGTGAAACAGAGAAACAAGTAGTACTATTAAGATGGCTAGCAGTACCCGTACTATCATATTTCACTCTACTTGAATTAAACGAAGTAGATGCTTTACCATCTTTATCTAAATAGAAATAATCAGCAGTAGTAGTTTCAGGTATTTTTTTGCCACTACCATCTAATATATAATCACCAGACACTGGGTCTTTTTGATACTTAATTGCATATGCCTTATCAGCATTTTCAGTTTTAACTGGGTTGCCGTGTAAATCGTAATCCCAGAAATAATTTGTACCAAACGTTCCTGTTGATAAACCGATAGTAATGTTATTAGATCTTACACCTCTTAAAACGTTAGTGGTTACATCAACCATGTTACGATAAGCTGCTTCACTACCTTGTTGTTCACACCAAGGTCTACCAAGGTTGTGCCTATACTTTATAAAACCGAAAGACCAAGCATCACGAGCCTCTTGCGTGTAGTTGAGTTCAGGGTTATACATAGTAGTTCTACCGTGAAGGTCAATTTTAACGTGAGAAGTTTCGCTAACTGTTGCTGGGAAAATTTCAATAGTTAATTTAAAGTCTTTTGAAATAACGTCACCGTCTTTTGGATTACCAAATTCAACCGTAACGTATCCTTCGTAAACACCTGCTTCGTTGTAATAATATTTATCTGCATCAGGAATTAACGCTAATTCAGTTTCAGTTAAATTTTTATATTCATCTACAACGATAGGGTTATCATTTTCATCAAGAAGCGGCCTTGTTGAAACTTGTACTGTAATACCTTGGTTTTCATTTGCTTTAAAGTTGTTTTGTTCATACGCAATTATTGCGTGCATAGGAATCATAGCATCTGGGAAAAATCCAGGTGAATATTCGTCATCTTTAAGCGTAGGTCTACTACCAATGTACATATACTCTTGTTTATAAATACTAAAATTGTCTTTTGAGAACTTAACGCTACTGTCACCAACCATTGTGAAATCGTTTTTAACAGAAACGTTATAATAATCAACGTCAACAGGGGAATTCATAGCAAGAGTAGTCATTTCATACTCGCCTTGGCTCATAGGAAGATACCATTCGTCGATTGATAACTTCTCTTTTTCTGAAGGCATTTGATCTTTCTTAACTTTGTAGGTGTTGTAACACGTAAAGAAATCAACTGAATTAACGTCAAACGCATTTTCATCTTCTTTACAGCCTACTAAACCAAAAATCAAAGTACAAGAAAGTGCTAATGAAAGCAATTTTGTTGTAATTTTGTTTTGTTTTTTCATACTTTCCCTCATTTTTTAGATTTTCTTAATGACTTGGTCATTAAATGGGGATACTGCTTTTGGCAATATCTTATAAGTTTTAAGCCTACATTTTTTGTTAAATAAAGATAATTTTATTTAACGCTACGTTTTTAGTATACTAAATATTAATATTTTAATACACTACGGCATTACGCCAGTTAAATTGTTTGCATTTTTTAAATTTAGTTACTTAAAACTAAAATTTTCGTATAACCAACATATAGGAAAGCCGGTTTTACCAACTTTCCTAATATATTTAATTAAAATCTTAATAACTATCTATTAAACCTGCTTCAAAGCACATAAAGTTAAATCTATCTTCATTATATGCGTCTTTTGTTTGTTTCCACATTTCTAATGATAAAGATTCGATAGTAGTTGCTCCTCCAATTTGTGCTGAACGCCAGT
The DNA here is from genome assembly GCA_045536405.1 of Christensenellaceae bacterium. Classification (GTDB taxonomy): domain Bacteria; phylum Bacillota; class Clostridia; order Christensenellales; family Borkfalkiaceae; genus HGM11412. The sequence continues at coordinate 454 of JAZSNM010000036.1, read as the reverse complement.
AAGAACCAAGTTGACCTGTAGTTAACGCTTGTAAACCAAGAGATTTTCTTCCGCCACCCCTTAATACAATTGAAGGGTTAAATTCATTATAGAAGAAATCAAGTCTATTTTCTTGCATGTCAGAGAAATCACCTTTAATTGCATCGTATGCTGGGTTATCTTTAATATCAAAATTAAATGGTAAGTTTTGACCGTTCGTAGCCTTCATATAAGCAAGTTGACACACGTCAGTTGCTAAGAATCTCATAAAGTCAACAGCAACGTCTTTAGAGTTTGAAACTTCTGGAATAGCACCAGTGTGGTTTATAGCCGCTTGAGTATATTGAGCACGTGTTTCTTTAAGTTTATTATAGTCATTTTCAGAAACTACAGGTGCGCCGGCAAATTTAGCAGCAAATTCATCTCTTGTTACGTCGTATGCTTTTTTATCATCAATGCACTTAATTATGAAAGA
>JAZSNM010000008.1:0-6990 GCA_045536405.1 Christensenellaceae bacterium | reverse complement strand
AATGTAGTGTGCTTTTCTTGTCCACAAAAGATTAAGTTAATATAGTGATATTTTTAGCATTGTGGCTAAAAGTGATATTGTTTGCGTTGCAAATAGTTATATTTCGGCAAAGCCAAAGTTATATTAAATAAATCCTAAACTCGCCATAGGCGAATATCACTGCGTTAGCAATATCACTTGACGATAGGAAAATCTCACAAATCCGTTTACGGATTTATTTAGTTGTCGCTAGTTCCCTACGGGAAGAGCGACAAACCAACAATCTTTTTTTATTTAATTTTGAGGATTTACCATAACGTCGTCTTTCCACTCGCAGTAAGTAACTTCGCCCGATTCGGAAGTGTATTCGCCAAATCCGTGGCGTTTGCCGTTAGCCCACTCGCCCTTATATTTTTCGCCCGTTGAATAAACCATTTCGCCGTAGCCAGACCTTAAATCTTCCGCCCATTCGCCAACGTATTTACCGCCCGTGCTCCAATGACACTCGCCGTAGCCACAGAATTTTCCGTTTACAAAATCGCCTTCGTAGTATCCGCCCGAATTGTAAGTGTATCTTCCAAAGCCGTGCATTTTATCATCTTTCCAGTCGCCCTCGTAAGTATCTTTATTAGGCGATAGCCAGTAGCCTTTACCATTACGAAGGTCATCTTTCCAATCGCCCTCATAGTAATATCCGTTATGATAGTGCATTTCGCCTTTTCCGCAAAACTTGCCGTTAACTAATTCGCCCATATAATACGAGCCAGATGGATAAGTGTACTTGCCTTTGCCGTGCATTTTATCAGTTTTAAATTCGCCCTCGTAATATCCACCGTCCGAATATTTTCTATATCCTATGCCGTGAAAATTACCGTCTACAAATTCGCCCTCGTAGTATCCGCCTGACTTAAAAGTGTAAGTTCCCCTACCTGAAAGTTTATCTTTTTTAAACTCGCCCTCGTAAGTATCGCCGTTAACGTACGTCATTTTACCAACGCCTTCAAAATAATCGCCTTTAAACTCGCCAAGATAAGTTTTACCGTCACTATAAGTGTATTTTCCAGCGCCTTCAAACTTATCGTTTTTAAATTCACCTTCGTATTTATCGCCGTTTTTAAAATATAAAACACCGCTACCATTTCTTGCGTCATCTCTATATTCGCCTTCGTAGCGTGAGCCGTCAGAATAAGTCATTATGCCCGTGCCGTGCCTATTGTCGTTATAAAATTCGCCCTCGTAAACGCCACCGTCACTATATACTATTTGACCTAATCCTTGAAACTTGTTGTTAAAGAATTCGCCCACGTAATAAGTGCCGTTTTCAAAAGTATATTTTCCCCTACCATGCATATAGTCGTTTTTCCAATAACCTTCGTATTTTTGACCATTATTCCAGTGAAAAATACCATAGCCGTCAGGCTTATTATTCCAATTCACTTGACCGTCATAGTAGCCTTCTTGATAATTTATTCTACTCATAATACACCTCAACAACTACATTGTAACAAATAAATTATTTTAAGTCAATACTTTGTATTATTTTGTGTTTTTAATATTTTTAGTTAAATTTTTTGAACTCTTTTTTTAATCTTTCAACGATTTTTTTCTCTAATCTTGATATGTAAGATTGCGAAATATTAAGTAGGTCTGCAACTTCTTTTTGAGTTAATTCATCACTGCCGTCTAAACCAAACCGCAAATTCATTATTATCTTTTCCCTCTTAGAAAGTTTATCTATTGCCTTTTTTAAAATTTCCCTTTCGGCACTTTCTTCAACAGCCCTATACACTATATCGCTATCAGTGCCTAAAATATCACTTAATAATAGTTCGTTTCCTTCATAATCAACGTTTAAAGGCTCGTCTAACGAAATTTCGCCTTTTATCTTAGACGTTTTTCTTAAAAACATTAAAATTTCATTTTCTATACATCTTGAAGCATACGTTGCAAGTTTAATGTTTTTATCAGGCTTATACGTATTCACCGCTTTAATTAAACCTATCGAGCCAACTGAAATTAAATCGTCTAAATCAACGCCCGTATTATCAAACTTTCTTGCAATATAAACTACAAGCCTTAAATTGTGTTCTATTAGTTCCTTTTTAACACTTTCTTTTCCCGATAGCATTTCAAATATTTTTTGCTGTTCTTCTTCGTAAGTATACGCCTTAGGAAGCGCTTCACTACTATTAACGTAATATAGTACGCTTGGCTTTTTTCTAAAAATCTTTTTGAAAAAGTTTTTTATTATTATAAATAATTTCATACTATCCTCCCTCTAAAAAAGAAGTGCTTAACAATAAGTCGTAACGAATATCGTCATCAAACTCTTCGTTTGACCTTGCTATTAACACGTTATTATATATATTCAAAATATTTCCATTATATATCAAAAGTTTATCTACTTCGTAAAATTTTATTTTTCCCTCTCCACTAACCGTTTTTATTGAAATTTCGCCTTTTTGCTTAGTGAATATTCCCAAATTGTCAATTTTGTTAAACAAACTATTAGAGCCTATAATTATAGGCACTCCCGATTTATAATCAAAAAGTCTATTTCCACTATCGTAAAACCCCGTTGCCGTTATACGCTTGTTTTTTAAAACTATAACGCACTTTCTAATAAAAGGATTTATCGCCTTTTCTTTAAATATTTTTAATATGAGTTTTTTTAATAATTCACTAAAAATATATACTAATAAAACCGTTATTCCCACGGGTATAAAACTGTCGTAGTTAAAACTATAAAATTTTTCAAAATCTATATCAGCCAAATAAAATAACCCTATAATTGCCCCGCCCATCATAAAAGTAAAAATAAAAAAATATAAAACTGAAAATAGATACTTTTTTATTGTTAAAAATTTTCCGCCAAGTAACACTAATAAAAAACCCACTAAAATTTTAACTATCGTTAAATAGGTTTTATCTATACTAATTAACGGCATTAAAACGGCAAAACATGTTCCAACTGCACTTGAAAAAATAAGCCTATAAAAGTTTGTTTTTACGTTTGCAAGCCGATAAGCTAGCATTAGTAATAAGTAATCAATAATTAAATTATCAATAATTACGTATTCTATATATACACTCATTGTTTAATTGTATAATTTTTTCGCATTAAAAAAAGAGTAATTTTTGTTACAAATTACTCTTTTTTGTCTTATGCTTATGTGTGCAATTATTCTTTTATGCTACTAAAAGTCTTTTGCTCGTCGTTTATATTTTTCATAGAAATTATACTTGCTTTTAAATTTTGAGAATTGTCTAAGTCTTTATAAGTGTTTATATCTTCAAGCGTGTATTCATTTGCGCCCTTTTCAGTAGCGTCAATATTTCCACGCGCCAAATAAGAAACAACGTCATATTTTAAAGGGTTATTATCAATATCAGCAAATACAACTTCACGAATATTAACTTTTGTACTAAACGCTAAGTAATACGTATAGTGAATTTCGTTTTCTCTATATTTAAGATTTATTTTAATCCACCCGTCTTTATCTTTTTTAAGGGTTTTTGCATCTAAAATAAAATCCATTAAAACAACGTCTTTATCGTTTTCATCTTTAATAGTTTTACCTTCGTAAGCGGGAATTAATGGACCTGAAGCATTTTCCCCCCTTCTTAAATAGATAGTTAAATTATTTTCCCATAAGTCTGAAACGTTTACGTAAACAAATGCCGCTTTACCCTTTTCAAGTTTAATTTTTGTAAACTCATAATACTCATGACCTTCAATTTTTTTAGGCTCGGCAGTATAATAAGTTGTAGGATTGCCTTTTTTGTTAAACGAGCCGTTAATTCCAGATAAACCGAAAACATGATAACATTTTGGATTGTTTGGCGCAAAAGTATTTAAAATTAATAATGCGCTAAAAACAACCAACGTAACGGCAAGAATTACAGCAACTATCCTTACCCATAATTTTTTAAAAAATTTCATTTTATGACCTCTTAGTAAGTTTTTCAAGTTCTTTTAAAAACGTAGAAACGTCTTTAAACGAACGATAAACAGATGCAAAACGAACGTAAGCAACTTCATCAATATCTTTTAAACCAGCCATAACCATTTCGCCTATTTCTTTTGAAGTTATTTCTTGGTCTAAAGAATTATACACCTGTTTTTGTATATCTTCGACAAGTTTATCAATTTTATACATAGGAACGGGTCTTTTTTCGCACGCTTTAATAATACCGTTTTTAATTTTACTTGGATCAAAAGCCTCTCTATTTCCGCCCGCCTTAATAACCAAAACGGGTGTAGTTTCAACGGTTTCATAAGTGGTAAATCTTCTACCGCATTTAATACATTCACGCCTTCTTCTTATCATTGAATTTTCATCAGTTGAACGAGAATCTATAACTTTACTATCCACGCAACCACAGTACATACATTTCATAAAAAAATCTCCCTTATACTATTTTAACATATTTGTATAATTTTGCAAGTATTTTTTATTTTTTCTTGTTATTTTTTGAAGATAAACTCTTTCTAAACACTTCTTGTCCTTTAATTTTACGCTTTGATAAATTATTAGACTTATTTTTACTATCAATAGTTGGCTTTTTATTAAGCCCCGCTAATATATACGCTTCGTTTATATAACCTTTATTTTGTGGTAATCTATATTGCAATAACGCCCTTTGAAGTTGTTTTTCTTTACTAGTTGGAACGTACACTTTTTCAAAAGTATCTGGGTCAATTCCCGTATAATAAATACAACTTGACCTTGTAGACGGCGTAGGATAAAAATCTTGAACTTGTTTAGGCATATAACCTATACCCTTTAAATAGTCGGTTAAATTTATTGCGTCTTTTAAGGTACAGCCGGGATGTGAAGATATTAAATAAGGCACTAAAAACTGTTTTTTACCTTCTTTTTCATTTAATTCTTTATATTTTTTTGCAAATGCCGAATACACTTTAAACGACGGTTTATTCATTATTTTTAAAGTATTTTCAGCCATATGCTCGGGCGCTACTTTCAATTGACCGCTTATATGATGCTTTATTAAAGTTGGAAGTACTTGCTGATTTTTATCATACATAATATAGTCGTACCTAATTCCACTTCTAATAAAAATCTTTTTAACGCCTTCGATTTTTCTCGCCTTTTCAAGCAAGTTTAAAAATCCCGTATGGTCTACTTTTAAGTTTTTACAAGGCGTATATCCTATACAATATTTTCCCTTACATACACCGCTTTTACATTGTTTATCGCAAGCGGGCTCTCTAAAATTAGCAGAAGGACCAGACAAATCGTGAATATAGCCCTTAAAATCTTTATCTAAGGTTAAAAGTTTTATTTCTTTTAATATACTTTCGTCACTTCGTTTTTGTATTCTTCTACCTTGATGATAGTTTATTGAACAAAACGAGCAACTGCCATAGCAACCCCTATGACTAACTACTGAAAATTTAACTTCTTCAATAGATTTAATTCCGCCTTCTTTTTCATAAATAGGATGATAATTACGCATATAAGGTAAATCGTAAACGTAATCCATTTCCTTTTCAGTTAAAGGATATGCGGGCAAATTTTGAAGAACAATTTCGCCGTTATTTTGCTTTTGAAACAATACGTCGGCATTTAAACTGTCGGTATTTATGCTTTCTATATGAAAAGATTTTGCATAGTTAGATTTATCGGCTATAATATCGTCGTACGACGGCAGTTCTATATAACCTTTATCAATTAAAGACTTTCTATCGCTAAGAGAATACTTAACCATAGTTCCCCTAACGTCTAAAATTTTACTCAAAGGAATTCCCTTTTGAAGTCTACTCAAAATATCTAAAATAGGCTTTTCACCCATACCGTAAATTAAAAGGTCCGCCCCACTATCCGTTAAAAGTGAAGGCAAAATTTTATCAGCCCAATAATCATAGTGAGAAAAACGACGTAAAGACGGTTCAACTCCACCTATTATTACAAATGAATTAGGAAAAAGTCTTTTTAACGTTTTTGCGTAAACCTTAACTTGCCTATCAGGGCGTTTGCCTTGTTTAGATATAGGAGAATAAACGTCTTCTAATCTTTTCTTTTTTGCTACGGTATAATTATTTACCATACTATCAACAACGCCGGAAGAAATTAAATACGCATACTTTGGAATAGGAAGTTCAAAGTAATCGCTATCTAAAACGGGTTGCGGAATAATTCCTATTGAAAAGCCTTTATCGTGAATAATTCTCGATATAACTGCGTGGCCGTAAGTTGGATGGTCAACGTAAGCATCTGAACTTATCAAAACGAAGTCAAGACTATCATTATTAAGTTCTTTTTTAGAAATAGGTAAAAACATTGTAATAATCCTTAAAATTTAGACATACTAAGAGTATGATAATTTTTGTTAGAATTTTAATTGCAGTATATATTTTAGCAATAAACGTTTATTCATTTATGCTTGTATATAATCAAAAAAAGCAAAGTGAAGAAAAAGGTGAAATAAAAATTAAAGACGGAAAACTTTATATAAGTGCAATTCTTGGTGGCGGTGCGGGAATTTATTTGGCTTTATTTATTTTACAATATCGAACGCACAGCCTTTTTTTAATGATAAGTATTCCGCTAATTATAGCGTTTAACGTTTTTATTTTTATAACTATCTTTTCAACAACCTTTACGTATATAGATAATTATAACATAGAGCCTTACAATTATCAATTAAAAAATATTATTTTTTAAAAACCCGTTTAAGTAAAGCGTAATAGTCATAGGGATATTAATTTAAAATAAAAGCGTAGCCCACTATACTTCGTGAAAGCGAAATGTAGTGTGCTTTATCTTTACCACAAAAAATTAAGTTAACTACGTTATATTTTTAGCCTTGTGGCTAAAAGTGATATTGTTTACGCAGTAAACAGTTTAGCCGAGCGAAGCGTACTCCAACTGCGTAAGCAGTTTTATTTTGACCTATGGTCAAAGTTATATTATATTTGCCTAACTTTCACTACAAGTGAAAATATCACTTTGCGTTAGCAAAATATCACGCCGAAGGCATATCACT
>JAZSNM010000013.1:0-9872 GCA_045536405.1 Christensenellaceae bacterium | reverse complement strand
AACGCTTTCATAGAAAAACTACACGAATATATTTACTATTACAACAACGAAAGAATATCTTTAAAATTGAAAATGAGTCCAGTAAAATACCGAACTCAATTCCAATATATTTAATTTAATTTTTTGTCTAAACTTTTGGGTTCACATCAATTGTAAAATAGCGACTTTTTTAATTTATTTATTATATTTTTCTACTAAATAATCTATTGCCATTTTGTAACCGTCAATTCCAAAGCCTGCTATAACCTTTTTTGCAAACATAGAAACGTAACTTAACTTTCTAAATTCTTCCCTATTATTTATATCGGTAATATGAACTTCTACGGTTGGAATATTTACACTTTTTAAAGCATCTAATATTGCTACGCTAGTATGAGTAAATGCTCCTGCATTTAATATAAAAGCATCAACCTTGTTTAAAGACTTTTGTATTTTAGTGCAAATATCGCCTTCGTAGTTAGATTGATATACTTTTACTTTTACCCCTTTCTCTTTTGCGTAATTTTTTACACTTTTAACTAAATATTTATAGTCTTGTTTGCCATATAAATTAGGCTCTCTTATTCCTAACATATTTAAGTTTACACCGTTAATAACTAATATTTTCATACGTCAAAATAATCTCCTTTACTACGCTTTCAATATCTTTATCGTTTTTAACTTTAAAATCACAGCATGCGTTATAAATATCTTTTCTCTCGTTATACAGCGTCTCTATCCCTTTACTCTTAGACAAAGGCCTATCTGTGTCAACTAAAAGTTCAAGTGGTCTATCTATATAAAAAACAACTCCGTTACGCTTTAAATTAATAACGTTTTGCTCTCTTAAAACTCCACCGCCACCAAGTGATATTATCACGCCTTTTTTTTGCGATAATAGTTCTATAACTTCACTTTCTATATCTCTAAACGCTTTTTCGCCATCGTTTGAAATAATTTCACTTGGCGTTTTATTATAAGTTTTAGTAATATAATCGTCACTATCATACCACTCTAAGTTAAGACTTTCACTTAACGTTTTGGCAATACTTGTTTTACCACAAGACGGCATACCGCAAAGTACGATATTAGTCGTTTGATTTTTTACAAAGTTGAAAATTTTTTGTTCTTCATCTTTGCTATGCGTTTTATCAAGCCATAAGTCTTGTGCTAAAAGGGCTTGAACTACAAGCATTTTAAGACCACTTGCGCAAGGAATATTTAACTTTTTAGCCTGTAAAATTAAATTTGTATTTTGCGGATTATAAATACAATCGTACACGCCTTTTAAGTTTTTAAACAAAGTTAAGTCAATAGGACTTTCGTCAACGTTTGGACTCATTCCTAAAGGAGTTGCGTTGATAATAATTTCAGTATCCTTTAAGTCGTAGCAGTTATTGTAATTTATCTTTCCCGTTCTACTTACGACGTTCACGCTTTTAGCCTTACAATTTAAAGCGTACGTGCACGCCGTATTAGATGCTCCACCACTACCTAAAACTAAAACGTTTTTATTTTCTAACGAAACACCCGTACTTTCAATCATACTTTTAAGTCCGCCAACGTCAGTGTTATATCCGTAAAACTTACCGTCTTTTTTAATCACCGTGTTAACTGCATTTATTTTTTGAGCGTCAATAGATACGTAAGATAAATATTTCATAACTTCCTTTTTATAAGGAATCGTTACGTTAAACCCGTCAAACTCACAATTTTCAAAAAAGTCTTTTAACTTCTCTTTTTTTAATTCAACTAACGAATAATCAAGCCCACTTTTTTCGTGAATAAGTTTAGAATAACTGTGCCCCAACTTTTCGCCTATTAAACAATATTTCATACGTTTTCCTTATAACAACCTAAAAATTTAAAGTGTTGAGAAGTTTTTTCAAGTTCAGTAATTAAACCCGCTACACCTTTATCTTTTACACTGCCTTCAAAATCAAAATAGAACAAAAATTCAAAGTCTGACCCAACTATAGGTCTACTTTCTATCTTAGTTAAACTTAAACCTAACGCTGAAAACCTTGCTAATATTTTACTTAAACTACCCGTTTCGTGAGGGGCGCTTGTAATAACGCTAATTCTATCACTACCCTCGAAAACTTTAAGGTTTTTACTAATTACTATAAATCTTGTAAAATTAGCCATATTATCTTGAACGTTTTCTTGTAATATTTTTAAACCGTAAATTTCAGCGCTTTCTTTTGAACAAATTGAGGCAATAGTTTTATCATTGTTTTCAGCAACCATTTTTGCTGAAACCGCCGTATTTTCTACCGCTTGACTTTCTACGTTTAAGTTTTTAATAAACGAAGCGCATTGAGTTAACGCTTGACTATGCGATACAACTTTTTTAATATCGCTAATATCAGCATTAGGTAAAACTGCTAAACAGTGATTTATTTTAACTCTTATTGAACGAACTATGTAGAAACTATACTTATTCATTAAATCATATACTTCTAAAACAGAGCCTGCCGTACTATTTTCAATAGGTAAAACACCGTATTCGCAAAAGCCTTTATCAACCGCTGAAAATACTCCTTCAAAATTTTTAAAGTAACTAATGTTACAAATAGGAAATATCTTTTTTGCCGCAATCCCACTATTTGCTCCGCTTATACCTTGACACGCAACGGTAGAAGTTGTTGGAAATACTAAATTTTCACTAATAGCATTGTTTATATCTTGTATCGTTTTAGTAGTAGTGTTTAAAAGTTTACTTTGATGACTTTTACTTACTGAAAAAATAGTAGAATACACTTCTTTTAAATAATATTGATATTCGCTTTTAGTTTTTTGAGCCAAGCGATATATAATATTATCTTCTCTTGAAGAATCGTTAACGCTCTTTGAGTTTTGTTGTTTGTATTTAGCAACGTCAGTACATAAATCCATTCTTTCAACAAAAAGACGTTGGATTTCATCATCAATTTTGTCAATTTCATTTCTTAAATCAATTAAATCTTTCATAATACACCTATAATTTCATCGCAAATAGCAATTATTACCGCACTTTCTATACAAGGAACAGCCCTTGGAACTATACACGCATCGTGTCTTCCTTCAATTACTATATCACAATTTTCTTTATTTACAAGGTCAACCGTTTGCTGTTTTACACTTATTGACGGCGTTGGTTTTACGGCAACTCTTAAAGTGATTTGTTCGCCGTTAGATATTCCACCGTTTATTCCACCATTGTTATTAGAAGTGAATACAACTTTATCTCCCTTATATCTTAAATTATCGTTTGCTTTACTTCCAAGCATTGTAGACATTTTAAATCCGCTACCAAACTCAACGCCCTTAACGGCAGGCACGGAATATACGAGTGATGAAATTTTACCTTCAAGCCCCTCGAATAAATTATCGCCTATGCCTTTTGGCATTGAATAAACGATACATTCCACAACACCGCCAACGCTATCGCCGTTTACTTTGGCGTTTTTTATTTCTTCAAGCATTTGCTCTTTGTTATTTAACGAGTTAAACTGTCCTTTATCTCTATTTTCTATTAAAAAATCATAGTCCATTTGTTTATCTAAATAAGACAATCCGTCTACGTTTCCTATTTTAGAAACGTACGCTTCAACAAAAATACCTTTTTCACTTAAATACTGTTTAAGTATTCCGCCTACTACGCAAAGCGGAGCGGTTAGTCTTCCAGAAAATCTTCCGCCACCAGAAAAATCTAACGTACCGTCTTTTAAATACGTAGCATAGTCTGCATGTGACGGTCTTGGCTTAGCGTATAAGTTGTTATAATCTTTACTTTTAGTGTTTTTATTAAAGATATCAACGCTAAAATCTCCACTTATAGTATTGTTTTCAACGTTTTTAAATACGGGAATATCGTCTTCTATTCTTGAAGTAGAGTACACGCTGTTAGTTGCTTTTCTTCTTTTTAAAAACTCACTAAGTATATCGGGCGAAAAAGTAAACGAAGGAACGCCACTTACTTTTGCACCTATTTTTTCGCTGTGTGACTCGCCATAAATTTCAATAGTTAAATTTTTACCTTTAAAAATTGCCACTTACTTGTCCCCCTATTTTGATAAAATCTTTAAAGAAGTTAGTGTATGATTTACTTACCGCCTCACTATCGGTTATTACACTTTCCCCCTCGCAAAAAGCCGATAAAATTGTAGCCGACATTACCGTTCTATGGTCGTTAAAACCTAAAAACTTTCCACTTTTTACTTCGCCACCGTAAATTGTTAAATTGCCGTTATCGTAACTTGCTAAAACGTTGGCGCTTTTTAAATTAGTTAAAATGCCTTCAATTCTATCGCTTTCTTTAACGGCTAATCTTGAAACGTTTTTTAATACTGTTTTTCCACTTGAATACGACGCTAATACGCTAATTATTTGAACTAAATCTGGAATATCTTCACAATCAATAGTAATGCCTTTCAAATTGCCTTTTTTAACGAAATAACCGTTATCTTTTTCTTCTACTATTGCTGAAAACTCTTTTAATATATCAATTATCCGTCTATCGCCTTGACGTGAATTCTTGTTTAAATTTTTAACTAAAACACCATCACCTAACGCTCCCGCAACAAGCATAAAAGCACTACCCGAATAATCGCCTTCACACGTTAAAACGCTACTTGAAGAGTACTTTTGATTGCCGTAAACGTAATAGCCGTATTCCGTTTTATCAATTTTAACGTTAAAAAGTTTTAAAACGTCTAAAGTGATATTTACGTAATCGTAACTAACTAATTTGCCTTGCAAAATTATTTTACTATCGCCTTGAAGTAGAGGTAAAGCAAAAAGTAGCCCCGTAATATATTGCGAACTAACGTTTGCATTTATAAAATATTCCCCGCTTTTTAAATTGCCTTCCACTTTAAAATTATTAACTTTTCCACCGTTACAATTTAGAGTGTTAACTAAGTCGTCAATAGGTCTACTAAGTAGCCTTTCTTTGCCCGTAAAAGTTGCGTTTACTTTTAAAGCGCAAACGATAGGCAATAAAAACCTTAAAGTTGAACCGCTTTCATTACAATCTAAAATTGCATTTTGTGTTAATTTATCTACTTTTAAAGAAATATCGTCGCCATTATAAGAATAGTCAAGCCCTAAACTTTTAAGACAATTTAAAGTTGCTAATACGTCTTTTGATTTGCCTACGTTTTTTATAATTTTAGGTTCTCTACTCAAAAATGCGCCTATAATTAGCCTATGTGCATATGATTTTGACGGTGGACTTTCCACTTCGCCACTTATTTTAGATTTTTTAACTATAACGTCCATATTAAATAATACTATATAATTCTTGTAATTTTACTTTCTCTATTTTTGATAACAAAGTGTTATCTATAACGATAAAATCAACGTATTCGCCGTCGCCCTTTTTATCGTTCTTTAAATATTTTATTAAATCTTCCCTGCTAAAAGGATTAGATAAATCGGCCTTAGATAACTTTATAATTTCTTTCGCTTCATTGTACTTTTCAGTACTTAAAAAGCCCTTTTTATACGAAAATTCTATTGCTAAGTTTATGCCTTTAAGCACGCACTCGCCGTGCGATAACGAATAGTTACTTGCCTTTTCAATTGCGTGGCCTATAGTGTGCCCGAAATTTAAAAGTTTTCTTTCTCCACTTTCTCTTTCGTCATTTTCTACTATTTGCTGTTTTATTTTAATACATTTATATATTAAGTTTTCATCAATTCCACTTATAACGTCTTGCTTATTTATTAAACCTAAAATAAAAACGTATTTAAATACTTCGCCCATTCCGCTTAATATTTCTCTTTCACTTAAAGTTTTTAAAAAGTCTAAGCAAATATATACGAGCGCTGGTTGATAAAAAGTTCCAACTAAATTTTTTCCACTTTTTAGGTTTATTGCAGTCTTTCCGCCAACGGAAGAATCTACCATTGATAAAAGCGTTGTTGGAATATTTATAAAGGTTATTCCCCTCATATAAGTAGAAGCAACAAATCCACTTAAATCGCCTGTAACGCCACCGCCGAAAGCAATAATGGTATCGTTTCTTTTAAAATTGTTTTCCGCTAAAAAATTTAGTATTTCAAAATATTTATTCTCACTTTTATTTTCTTCACCGCTAGGTAAAGTATAGTGAAATATAGTTTTTGTAGAAATATAATTATCTAAAACGTTTCCATATAATTTTTCAACGTTACTATCGGTAATTATAGCAACTTTATCGCCTTTTGTTATAGATAAATAATTATTTAATTTTGATAACGATTTTTCAATTACTACGCTATAATTTTTAGACGCATTAACCTTAATTTCCACTATTTTTACCACCTTTTGAGTCAATTGCAATTTTTAAATCATTGCCTTCTTGTAAAAGTTTTTCTAAACTGCTACTATCTTTGTTTTTTAAAGCAACTTGATATTTTTGTAAATTTAAAATAAGTTCATCAAGTTCAGTTTCTAATTTGTCACAATTAGACATCATTAAACTCGTCCACATTTTAGCGTTTAACCTTGCAACTCTTGTTAAGTCTTTATAACTTCCGGCAGAATAACCAAAATGCTCTTTTGCCGTTTGGTTTTTAATAAACGCATTAGATACGACGTGACAAAGTTGAGAAGTATAAGCAATCATTTTATCGTGGTTTTCGCTATCAGTAATGACAACCTCGCCAAACCCTAAATCTAAAAATAATTGCTTGAATTTTTGAAGAATAAAAATATCGGCGTTTACGGGAACTAAAATCATTGAGGCTTTATCAAATAAATTGACCATAGACCTTTCTATTCCCGAAAACTCTCTACCCGCCATAGGATGACCGCCTATAAAAACTAAATTTGGATATTTTTTAGAATATTCTTGCATATTATTAACGATTTTTCTTTTAATTCCACAAAAATCACAAATTATAGTGCCGTCTTTTAAATAAGGTAAAAACTTTTCGGTAACTTCTTCAAAAGCGTCTGGATAAACTGAAATTATCAAAACGTCTAATAAACTTGCGTTTTCACAAGTTAATACCTCGTTATAAGCGTTCATAACTTCGCCTTTACTTAAAGCGATATTATTTATATCGTATGCGTAAACGGTGGCCATTTCTTTTTTTACAAGTGCCCTTGCAAACGAGCCACCCATTAAACCTAAACCTATAACGCCTATTTTCATAATATTTGCTTTTTACCACTAAGTGGTAACATTACGTTAATATTCTTTGTAAGTTCGCTAAAATCTTCAGGGCGAAGTGATTGAGCACCATCACAAAGCGCTTTTTGCGGATTATTGTGAACTTCTATCATAAGACCGTCAGCACCCGCACCAACAGAAGCAAGTGATAAAGGTTTTACAAGCCTTGATAGTCCCGATGCGTGTGATGGGTCGACAATTACAGGCAAGTGAGTTAATTCTCTTAATAATGGAATTGCCGATAAGTCTAACGTGTTTCTTGTGTAAGGCTCGAACGTTCTTATTCCCCTTTCACATAAAATAATGTCTTTACAACCCTCACTCATAAGATATTCGGCACTCATAAGCCACTCTTCGATAGTGTTACATAAGCCTCTTTTAAGTAAAACTGCTTTACGCATTTGTCCCACTTCTTTTAAGAGTTCGAAATTTTGCATATCTCTTGCGCCTATTTGAACAACGTCAACGTCTTTAAATAAATCGATATGCCTTACACTCATAATCTCAGTAACGATAGGCATACCCGTTTCTTGTTTAGCCTTTAAAAGTAAATCAATGCCCGTTTCTCTTAAACCTTGGAAAGCATATGGCGAAGTTCTTGGCTTGAAAGCGCCACCCCTTAATAATTTAGCGCCTGATTGTTGAACACTTTTAGCAACTTCTATTATTTGCTCTTCAGTTTCAACGGAACAAGGCCCTGCAATAATATTAAAATTATCTCCACCTATTTTTACACCGCCAACCTCAACGATAGTATCTTCTGGGTGAAATTTTCTATTAGCGCATTTAAAAGGCTCTTGAATACGCTTAACTGATTCTACTATATCTAACGAACGAACTAAATCAATATCGAGTTTACTCGTATCGCCAACTAAACCTAATATCGTAGTATGGTCGCCTAAACTACGGTCCACCTTTAAACCTTGCTCTTTAATCCATTTAATTAAAGTTTCTAATTGCTTTTCATCATGTTGTCGCTTAACTACAATAATCATAAAACTCCTCCCGATAAAAAAATGACCGAACTAAATTCGGTCATCATAATACTAAACTTTTTTAAAAGTACGCAAAAAATAACCGATATTAAAAATATGGCTTCATAAAGTAATATGCGTAAAAATAAAAGTTGAATATTTTTTTCATAATAAAATTTCCTTATGTAATAAGTATATTGCTTTTTTTTATTAAAGTCAACGATTTTTTTAAAATTTTTGAAATTATTTTTATACAATTGACTTTTTATTTTGCGTGTGTTACCATATTTATAATTTTATTATATAGGTGAATTATGATTAACAAAAAAATGTTTGCTCTTGGCGATGCTCGTTCAGTTATTAGGGAACTTTTTGAGTATGGCAAAATTTTAAAAAATAAATTTGGCGAAGATAACGTATATGATTTTACGCTAGGAAATCCAAGTGTGGAATGTCCTAAAATTATAAACGATACGCTTATTGACTTAATTAAAAACGATAAAACGGTACATCAATATACGTCAGCGCAAGGCGATTTATTAACTCGTAAAAAAATTGCCCAAACAACTTATAACACTTACGGCTTTTCTCTTGACGAAAACTTGTTGTATTTAACTTGTGGTGCTGCCGCGGGCTTGCGCATAATATTTCAATCAATTATTTGCGAAAGTACCGATGAAGTTTTAGCAATTGCTCCTTTTTTCCCTGAATATAGAGTTTTTGTTGAAGCGTCAAACGGAACTTTCAAGTACGTTCCTTGCGATGAAAAAGACTTTTTAATTGACTTTGTTGCTTTTGAAAATTTAATTACTAAAAACACAAAAGCCGTTATTATAAACAGCCCTAACAATCCGTCTGGCGTTGTTTACGATGAAAGCGTTATCAAAAAACTTGCCGAAATTTTAAATAAAAAACAAAAAGAATTTAACCACCCTATCTATTTAGTTACCGACGAACCTTATAGAGAAATTGTTTTTGATAATACGCTTTGTCCGTTTGTTCCTAAATATTACGATAATACGATAGTTTGTTATTCTTATTCTAAATCACTTTCAATGCCTGGCGAAAGAATAGGTTACGTTGCCGTTTCGCCCTTAGCAGAAGATAAAGAAGATTTATACAAGGCTATAATGGGTAGCGGTAGAGCACTTGGTTACGTTTGCGCTCCTTCACTTTTTCAAAAAGTTATAGGGCTTTGCCCTAGCGTTGTATGCGATATTACTCCATATAAAGAAAACGGCGATATTTTAACTAAATTTTTAACGGAATTAAACTTTAAGGTTATAATTCCTAAGGGTGCGTTCTACTTGTTTGTTAAAGCCCCTAACGGCGATGCTATTGAGTTTAGCGAAAGGGCTAAAAAATACAACTTGCTTATAGTTCCGTCTAATTCGTTTGGTGTTGACGGCTACGTAAGAATTGCTACTTGCGTATCAAAACAAACGGTTGTAAATAGTAAACAAGCCTTTATAAACTTAGCAAAAGAATATGAATTGATATAAAATAAAAAGATAACGAAATTGTCGCTCTTCCCGTAGGGAACTAGCGACAACTAAATAAATCCGTAAACGGATTTGTGAGATTTTCCTGTCGTCAAGTGATATTGCTAACGCAGTGATATTTGCCTATGGCAAGTTTAGGATTTATTTAATATAACTTTGGCTTTGCCGAAATATAACTATTTGCAACGCAAACAATATCACTTTTAGCCACAATGCTAAAAATATCACTATATTAACTTAATCTTTTGTGGACAAGAAAAGCACACTACATT
>JAZSNM010000023.1:0-1697 GCA_045536405.1 Christensenellaceae bacterium | reverse complement strand
GACAATCCATATAAAGGTATTACGAAAGACACTTGCAGGGTTGATTTAAGCAAAATTAAAAACAAAAATATTGTTTTAGTTGACGATATCTACACGGAAGGTGTTAACGTTATTGAAGATTGTATTCAATATCTATTTGATTTAGGCGTAAAAAGTGTTATACTATACGTAACGGCAAAAACAAGGTAAAGAATATGAACTCAAACATTTCATTAAAACTTTTTGGTTTAATAAAAACGGGCGTTATAAAAACTAACGCTCACTTTTGGAAATCGTTTTATAATGAAGATTATATAAACACTTTTCCTTGCGATTTACAAGCCGTAGAGCAAGAACTTAAAGATAAAGGTATAAACGTCATCTGTGTTTTTGATGAAAACTTTCCTAGCACAAACGCTAAACTTAAAAATAGCGAAAAGCCGTTTTTCTTTGCATATAAAGGCGATATAACGCTACTTAATAACGCTGATAAAAACGTTGCAGTTATAGGCGTTTTAACGCCAACTAAAGAGATAGAAGAAAGAGAGAAAAAAGTCGTAAAAAGTTTAACGGAAAAAGGCTTAAATATCGTAAGTGGTCTTGCAAAAGGTTGTGATACGGTTGCCCATATTGAAAGTATTAAAAACAATGCAAAAACTATTGCTTTTCTTCCGTCAACAATAGAAAATATTTATCCAAAAGAAAATATCGGTTTAGCAAATGAAATTGTTAAGTACGACGGACTTATAATAACCGAATACGTAAGCGAGCCAAAAAACAAATACGAAAGCGTTAAAAGATTTATTGAAAGGGATAGATTGCAAGCATTATATTCTAAAGCAGTTATTTTAATTGCAAGTTTTAGAAAAGGCGAAGGAGATAGTGGCTCTCGCCACGCCTTTGAAAAAGCAAAAGAATACGGTAAAAAAAGGCTTGTTATGTATAGAGAAAGCGACTCTAACGACTTAACGTTTGGGTTAAATGTAGACTACGTTATGCAAGGCGAAAAGATTATTTCGCAAAAAGAAATTGAGGAATTATAATTGGTTTACGTTGTAGATTTAGATGATACTTTAGTTTTAACTAAACACTTAAATAACGATGCCTACAATTTCGCTTTAGAACAAAACGGTCATAGGCGGATTAAAACGAAAAAACGTTTAACACGAGAATACTTAGGCGAAACGCTTAACGAAAAACTAATAACCGATAAGCAAAATTATTTTGCTCAAAAGTGGCTTAAATATAGAGTTGTAGTTAACCAAGAGATATTAAGTTTATTAAAGAAACAAGAACGCAAAAATTGTTATTTGTGGACAAGTGCAGATAAAAACCGAGCAGAATATATATTAAAAGAACTTGACCTGTATAAATACTTTAATAAAGTTATTTACGATGACAAAAAAGACTTAAATAGCTCATTAAAAAGATTAAAAGACATTACCAAAAGTAACGTCTTTTTAATTTTCGAAGATAATGAAAGTTTGTTTAAAAAACGAGAAGTAACGCTGAATCAAAATTTTATTGTGTTCAAATATATTTACCCGTTCTTCGATAGTAGTCGTAGGTGTAATCTACCTTTAACATAATCTCATCACGAGTTCCGTCGTCTAACTTCGCCGTATAAATAATTTCGTCAAGTTCTTTTAATATACGGCTTACTTGGTATTGCTCTAAATTTAACGTTTTGGCGATTTCTTCTTGCGTAAAGTCTTGTA
>JAZSNM010000011.1:0-4210 GCA_045536405.1 Christensenellaceae bacterium | reverse complement strand
TTTATAAAAATTTTACATTTTTTCTACGTTTTTTATAGTTATAAACATTTAAACACTCTCTATTACTATTATAATAAATATTAATAATAATTTAAGGGGAATTGAAATGAAATTTATTGTCAATGGTTTAGAATTATCTAATGCAGTTTCAAAAGTTGTAAAGGCTGTTTCCGTAAAAACAACTAATCCTATACTTGAAGGTATAAAATTATCAGTAAAAGGTGATGAACTTACTTTAATTGCAACGGATAGTGAAATTTCAATTGAAAAAACTATTAAAGTTTCAACGTTTACTGAGGGACAAGTTTTAGTTCCTGGTAAACTCTTTTACGAATACGTTAAAAAAATAGAAAACGAAGAAGAAATTGAAATTTTAGAAGAAGATGGAAGAATTAAATTGAATTATTCTTCATCTGAAGGTTATATTCAATTATTAAACGTAGAAGAATTTCCTATTATAAATAAAGAAATAAAAGAAAAAACTTTTTCAATAAAACAAAAAGATTTTAAAAATTTAATATTAAAATCATCTTTTGCTTGTTCGCAAGACGAAGCAAGACCGTTACTTAGAGGCTGTTTAATTGAAATTGAAGGCGATACTATTACGTCGGTTGCGTTAGACGGGTTTAGATTATCTATTACTAAAAAGAAAATAAATGAAACAACGGGTGATTTTTCTATTATCATATCACAAAGAACGTTAAACGAAATAGTAAGATTATTAGAAAACGACGAAGATATTTTTACTTGTATCGTTCAAAAAAATATTCTTATGTGTGATATAAACGGAACGGTTTTAATTTCAAGGCTTTTAGAAGGAGATTATATAAATTATAAAGAAATAATTAAAAATTCCTTCTTAACAACCGTAAACGTAAATAGAAATGAATTTTTATCAGCAATAGATAGAGCGTCAGTAGTATCTACCGATATGAAAAAAGTTGTTAAAATTGAAATTAAAGAAAATTATATGTCTGTTTCAGCAAGTAGTGAAATAGGTAAAACAAACGAAAATATTTTAATTAACTTAGAAGGTAAAGATTTAACTATTGCATTTAACTCTAAATTTTTAAGTGATGCAATAAAAGTTATAGACGACGAATTTATAAATTTATATTTTAATACGAAAATTGACCCTTGCGTTATTAAACCTTTATCGGGAGATGATTATTTATATTTAATTCTTCCTTTAAGAATAAACGCTTAAAAGGTTGACAAAAAGTAAAATAAAAAGTATAATCTTATAGCAAAAAAATTATAAAAACAAAAAAGGGAGTTAATAATTATGAAAAGAACGTACCAACCTAAAAAAAGACAAAGAAGTAAAGTTCATGGTTTTAGAAAGAGAATGGCAACAAAAAACGGTAGAAACGTACTTAAAAGAAGAAGAGCGAAAGGTCGCCACAAACTTTCAGCGTAAGAAGTTGGATATTCGATTAAAAAAACAAAAAGATTTTGACCTTGTTTTTAATAAAGGTAAAAGAATATATACAAAATCTTTAACTTTATTATATTTAAATAGTGATAATTTAAAATTCGGTATAAGTTTAAGTAAAAAACACGGCAAAGCTTTTATGAGAAATAGAATAAAAAGACTTTTAAGGGCGTCTTTTAGTTTATTTAAAGATAAAATATCACAAAATTACTATATTATTCTTCTTCCAAAAATTGAAGAAGAATATTCTTATTTAAGATTTAGTAAAGATATTGAATTTGCGTTAAAAAAAGGAAATATTATAAATGATTAAAAAGTTTTTTTTAAAACTATTAAAATTTTATAAAAAATATATTTCAAAACCGTTAAATGCAAGTTGTATTTTTACGCCTACTTGCTCGGAATACGCTATGGATGCTATTGAAAAACGTAATATTTTCGTAGCGTTTTTCCTTATAATATGGCGTATTTTAAGATGTAATTCTTTAAATAAAGGCGGGTTTGACCCTGTACCAGATAGTAAAAAAGTTATAAAATGGGTTTTATAACTAAAAAAGGTGTTTATGAATATTTTTAATATATTAAGTAATAGTGTTTTTACTTTTAGTGAAAACTTACCAAACGTTCCTATTTCAGGAGTTAGTTTATTAGTTTCAAAATTAATAGAGTTTTTCTCATTTGGTGGAGCAATTGCTATTGGTATTATTATATTTTCATTACTTTTGAAAATTTTACCTTTACCATTAGATATTTATTCTAGAACAGCAACTAAGAAAAACGCATTAAAAATGGAAAAAATGCGTCCTGAACTCGAAAAACTTCAAAAACAATACGCTAACAATAAACAACTTTATTCTCAAAAAATGATGGCGTTATATAAAAAAGAAGGTTATTCAACAATGGCTGCTTGTTTACCTACTTTATTTACTTTAATTTTCTTTATCGTTGTTATTACGGCATTTCAACAATATTCTTCATACTGTAAATTAGATACGTTTAATCAAATGGCGTATTCTTATAACCAAAGTATTATAGAAAACGAAAACGTTGATAAAACTTACTACAAATACGTTACTAATAGTGACGGTGTTGTTGAAGAAGTAGAAATTGATAAGGAAGAGTTTTTATCATTACCTAGAGAAGAAAGATATTTTAAAGGAACTACTAATTTAGTAGGTAGCGAAACTGAAGTTGAAAGCGAATTTTATAGTAAGATAGTTGTTCCGGCTCAAGACGCAGCCGCAGAAAAATATAAAGAATTTGACGAAAAATATAGTTTTTTATGGGTAAAAAACATTTGGCTTGAAGATTTACCTTGGAAAAAAGCGTTTGTAAACGAAGAAAATTGGGGTAGTTTATTCACTTACTCAAAGGGCTGTTCTTCAACACAATTAGAAAGCCCTATTAATAATGAAGAGTGTTATAAAATTTTAACGGGTTCACCCGAACTTAATTATTATAAGGAAAAACCTAACGGCTATTTAATTTTAGTTGTGTTATCTATTGGAACTATGCTTTTAAGTCAATTACTTATGAGTAAAGACCAAAAAGCGCAAATGGAATTACAATCAGTTGACGGTGCTAACGGTCAAGCGGCGCAAACGTCTAAAATGATGATGTGGATGATGCCTATTATGTTTGGTATTTTTGCATTTATTTACACTGCGTCATTTTCGTTATATCTTATAATAAGTACGGTATTTTCAACAGCATCAACGCTTATTATAAACAAACTTGTTGAACGCAAATTCCAAAAACAAATAGACAAGGAAGATCAAGAAAAGTTTAACAAACGTTACGGATACCTTAAAAACATTAAAAAAGATTGATTAATATTATAGAGGAATAAAATGGAATTTTTTGGCAAAACGGTTGAACAAGCCATTGAAGAAGGGCTTAAAACCTTAAATATAAAAAGAGAAGACGCTATTATTACCGTTATTGAAGAAGGTGCAAACGGTGGTTTCTTAGGTTTAGGCGGTAAAAAGGCTAAAATAGAAATAGAAATTAAGCAAAAAGATAGCGAAAAGGCAATAAAGTTTTTAGAGGGTTTATTTAAAATTTTAAACGTTACGGCAACGTTAGACGTTATTGAAGACGGCGATAAACTTTTAATTGATATTATCTCAACAACTTCGTCAAAACTTATAGGTTATAGAGGCGAAGTGCTTGACGCAATTCAAACGTTAACAAGCGCTTTATGTAATTATAAAAATAATAACTATAAAAAAGTTGTAGTTGATTGCGAAAACTATCGTGATAAAAGAAAAGCCACTTTAATTTCATTAGCGTTAAGACTTGCTGATAAGGCTATTAAAACGGGTAGAAAAGTTAATTTAGAGCCTATGAACCCTTATGAAAGACGTATAATTCACTCGGCATTAAGTGAATACGAAGGCGTTAAAACGGAATCGGAAGGCGAAGAACCAAACAGACATATCGTTATAATTCCTAACAATTTAAAACCTTATGAAGACAAAAAGGGTTTTAATAAAGGAAAGTTTAATAAAAACACTAACAAAGATAAAGGCGAAGTTATAAAAACAACTAAAAAGACTTCGGGTTTTGGAACGTATTTAGGAAATAGTTTAAAAAACGATAATTAAAGAATATATAAAAGACTAACGAAAATATTTTTGATGTGAACCCAAAAGTTTAGACAAAAAATTAAATTAAATATATTGGAATTGAGTTCGGTATTTTACTGGACTCATTTTCAATTTTAAAGATATTCTTTCGTTGTTGTAATAGTAAATATATTCGTGTAGTTTTTCT
>JAZSNM010000049.1:0-2047 GCA_045536405.1 Christensenellaceae bacterium | reverse complement strand
TTCTCTTTATTTACAAAGAATTACACGGTGGTTTTTAACTATTTTAAGGAACGTAAACAACCTAAAAACTTATCTATCGTAATATCTTCACTTATTATAAACGAGCCGTTTAATACAGACTATTTGAACGAAACAAACTTAACAAACGTAAAAATTTTTACGGTATATTCAAAGCCTTACGCAAACGGTAACAACGTAATTATAAACTGTGGAAAAACACGTTGCATTGATTGTTTAAGGTGCTATAAACCCAATAAACAACCGATTTATATATCGGAAATTTTAAAATAAAATATAAAGGAGAAAACAAAAATGAAAAAAGAACAAATGAAAGAAAAAGCAGTTGAAATTTTAAAAGAAATGGGCGTTTATTCGCCTTATATCGAGGCTTTTGAGAAAAACGACGTAGTTACAATGTTTGAAAGATACGCAGGTTTTTGGGCTTATCAATACCCAGAACTTCAAGATAAAATCAAAGTATTTGAACAAAAATACAAATGAACAGTTTACGCCGTTACTCACGAGTTTTTCGAGTTTGGCGAATGTTATACTTTCCTTATCGTTACTAACTATAAATACGAATGGAAAACGCTTGTTGAAAAAGAAAACGAAAACTTTTATGCCTACTCTTACGTGTGGAATAAAGATGATGAGTGGTGCTCAGAATTTGGAACTGTAGGTATTAAAAGTGCTTGTGGTGGAATTAGAAGATTTTGTTAAAAGGAGATAAAATAATCTCTACTCAAAATTACCAAAAATAGCAAAACAAATGGGGTGGTAAAAATGAAATTAAATTTAGTAGCAAAGAACACTTCGCAACAAGCGATTAAAGATCATTTAGAAAATAATGCAAGTCAAATTCTTGCCGACAAGATAAATAACGGCGTGCAAATAGAAAAAGACGGAAAGACACTTTTAAACAAAAAAGACCTCGACGGCTTTTGGAATTACGCAAGTAAAAAGGCAAGAGAACTAAAACACGACTACGAAGATAACGATACGGTTTTCGGTTGGGCAATACACTATTTTGAAGAAAACGAACTTATAGGCTCACTTTTTAATCTTGACGGCACAAAATACGAACCGCCTAAACCCGTTTCAACAATCAAAACTCCTACCGTTACTACTCCACCTATAAAGAAAAACAACCCTGCTCAAGTTTCCCTCTTTGACTTTACCGAAACAAAAACTGAAACGCTTGACAATAAGGTGGATAAAAAAGAAATCGACGATTCTATTGAAGAAGAAATCGACGAAACGGTTGAAGAAGAAATGGAAGAAGAAACCGTTGAAGAAAAAGTTGTTGAAACAAAGCCTAAAGGCAACCCTATATACAATACTTATCAAGACGTCAAGGACTCATACGTTACTTCGGTAATTGCTATGCGCCTTGGCGATTTTTATGAAATATTCGGTCAAGATGCAGTAACTATCGCAAAGGAACTTGACTTAACTTTAGTAGGTCGTGATTGCGGACTAGACCACCGTATTCCTATGATTGGTTTTCCATATCACTGCGCCGATAATTACTTTGATAAAATTGCCGAAAATCATAGTGTAATAGCCATTGATACTAACGGCACGTTCATTACTACAATACCACAAAAGGAAACCACGAAAACTTATAAATCTAATGAAGAAGACGTTGAAAAAGAGTTTAAGGCTTCTAACGATTCCAGTGAAGATGACCTTCAAAAGGAAACGGAACTTATGAAGGCTTTCGACCAAGAATCATTGATTAAATTATTAGATTTATTTGGAGAAAACGTGGCTATAGGTTGATTATTATGGAAATTTTAATAAAAGATATAAAACAAATACCGAAATATATGCTTGCTAAAATCAAGAAAGTTGACTTAATTACGAATAAAGACCAAACCGCCCAAAGACGGTTTTACGCTTATCTTGCTTGTTGGAAAAAACAACTCGTTAAAGTTACAGTAGCGGTTAGAACGAAATATAAACGTTGGCAATGCAAACAAGTTGCAGTTCACTTTCTTAACTCTAAAACCAGTTACGTAAAAGACTTAATCTAAGTCGGATCGTA
>JAZSNM010000046.1:0-34567 GCA_045536405.1 Christensenellaceae bacterium | reverse complement strand
TTATTTAAATTTAATATGTTAATTTTGTTTTTTTGTATTTTATAAAAGGTATTTTTCAAGAGTTTTAAGGCTTAAATATACATATTTTTTTAATAATTAAAAAAACTATATTTAATGAAAAAAATAATAAAAATCAGTCTTTACGTTTTAATTGCATTATTTATATTACTTCTTGCTTTTATGACTTACGCGTTTTGTGTAACTAAAAATACGTTTTTTGATGAAAATAAACTTATAAAAGGTAAAAATACAATAGAATATTACGATTGTAATGATAAAATTATCGACGTATACACTAATTCAAATAGTTACGTAAGTTTATCTAACTTAAATAAACATACTATTGATGCATTTATTTGCGTTGAAGATAAACGATTTTATAAACATAACGGCATTGACCTTATTAGAATATTAGGCGCAATTAAAAACAACTTATTTAGTTTTTCTCTAAAAGAAGGCGCTTCAACAATATCTCAACAACTTATTAAAAACACTCATTTATCTAACGAAAAAACGTTAAACAGAAAATTAAATGAAGTAAAACTAACGTTGGAACTCGAAAAAAAGTATTCAAAAAATGAAATAATTGAAAAATATTTAAATACTATTTATTTTGGCGGTGGCGCATACGGAATTCAAAACGCTAGTAAACTATATTTTAATAAAAATGCAAGTGAATTAACTATAAACGAAAGTTGTATGCTTGCAGGTTTAATTAAATCGCCAACAAACTACTCGCCTTTTAGTAATTATGAAAACAGTATAGAAAGAAAAAATATTGTTCTAAATTTAATGCTTAAAGAAAATGCAATTTCACAAAATCAATATGATAAATACTTAAACGAAACCATTAAAATTAACAAAAACACAAATAGTGATATTTTTAGAGACTATATACTACAAGTCTTTAACGAATATGAAAACATTTTATCATTAAACCCATACTCTCAAGAAAAGATAAAAATATACACTTATTTAGATACTGATTTACAAAAAGAAATCTCAACGAATATTCAAAACGAATACG
Organism: Christensenellaceae bacterium; assembly: GCA_045536405.1. Classification (GTDB taxonomy): domain Bacteria; phylum Bacillota; class Clostridia; order Christensenellales; family Borkfalkiaceae; genus HGM11412. Next base: position 33,540 of record JAZSNM010000046.1, on the reverse strand, counting down.
GATATAAACAAATTGTAATAAATTCTAAAAATGGCGGTGTTATCGCATATTATGGCGAAAATTCTAACGAAAAAAGAAACGTTGCATCTTGTATAAAACCAATATACATTTACGCTCCTATGCTAAATGAAAAGTTAATTACTGAAAGTACCGTTATTGTTGATGAAGAAATAAATTATTCGGGTTATTCGCCAAGTAATTATGGAAATAAATTCTATGGCCCTGTGACCGTAAAAACAGCGTTATCAAAAAGTTTAAATATCCCCGCCGTTAAATTGCTTGATAGTTTTGGAATTGACAAAGCAAATAACTATATGAAAAAATATAATCTAAATTTACGCGGAAACAATTTAACGTCGGCGCTTGGAAATATTGAAAACGGATTAACTTTAAAAGAGTTAACCGACTGCTACTCACCATTTAATAATGAAGGTAATTACGTAAAATCTTCATTTATAAATAAAATAGAAATAAATAATAACGTAATTTATCAAAACAAAGCAAATTCAAATCAAATTTTTAGTAGTGAAACTGCATATATTATGAACGATATGTTAAAAGAAAGCGTAAAAAGTGGAACTAGTAAAAAATTAGACGGCTTTGATTTCGACGTTTGCGCTAAAACGGGAACAAACGGGAATAGTGACGGAAATATTGACGCATATTCAATTAGTTATACTACTTCACATTTAGTAGGCGTTTGGCTAGGCTCAAACAGTACAAACTTAATGCCAAACACTATTTCAGGTTCAACACTTCCCTCAATGTACGCATACAATACGTTAAAATATTTATATAAAAATAATAAACCGCAAAATTTTAAACAACCTGAAAACGTTGTAAAAGTTAAAGTAGATAACGACGTTTTACTAAGCGAACAAAAGGCTTATTTGTCTAAATACGGTTACGAGTATGTTTATATTAACGGAACTCAACCAACGCAAGTTTTAGAAAATGTAAATAATTCTAAAATTTACGATATAACAATAAAAAATGAAAATAATTCTATTATAATAAACTATAAAAATAACGGCTATAAAGGTGTTGAAATATATAGAAATTATAACGGTAAAATAACTAAAATTTATAACGGAAACGAAGGCGAAGTAAAAGATAGTATAACTAATTACGGCGAATATATCTACACTTTAAAACCTTATAAAATTGACGGTAAAAAAGTTATTTACGGCGATGAAATTTTAATAGGAAAAATTAAGTATTCAAAAGATAGTATTAAAAATCAAGAGTGGTGGAACGATTAATTCCACCACTCTTTAAATATTGATTATTAATTATTTTACAAAAGATAATATTTCGTTAATATCAATTACTTGCTTTTCGCCCGTTTGCATAAGTTTTAATTCAACCTTACCGCTTTGCATTTCGTTATCACCTAACGCTATAACGTATTTTGCACCTATTTTATCGGCATACTTAAATTGTGCTTTAAAACTACGGTTTAAATGGTTTATTTCAACACTGACACCGTTTTTTCTTAAATTATAAGCAATTTCAAAGGCTTTATTATTAGCAAGTTCGCCAACCGAAGCAATATATAACGTAACCTTTTCATTATTAGGTATTTCGATTTTTTCGGCTTCCATAAGCATTAAGACTCTTTCAATACCCATACCAAAACCAACGCCAGCAGTTTCGTTTCCGCCTATTTCACTAATTAACCCGTCGTATCTGCCACCGCCACAAACAGTTCCTTGCGAACCAAGTGAAGTTGTAACGAATTCAAATACCGTACGAGTATAGTAATCAAGTCCCCTAACTATATAAGGATTTACTTTATATTCTAAACCAACGTTATCTAAACGTAATTTTAAACCTTCAAAATGCTCTTTACACTCATCACATAAATAATCGGTGATTTTAGGCGCGTTTTTAGTTAAAAGTTTGCAACCTTCTTCTTTACAGTCTAAAATTCTTAACGGATTTTTCTCATATCTATCTCGACAAGTAGCGCACATACTACCCAAACTATCTTTTAGATAGTTTTTAAGAGCGACATTATACTCGGCGCGACACTTTTTACAACCCATACTATTTATATTAAGCGAAACTTTTAAGCCAAGTTTAGTGAGCAACGTGTAAGCAATTAAAATTACTTCCGCATCAGTTGTAGGCGAACTTGAACCATATATTTCAACACCGAATTGATGGTGCTCTCTAAGTCTACCCGCTTGCGGTCTTTCATACCTAAAAACAGGCGTAATATAATACATTTTGAGTGGCATTGCGGTTGAATATAAGCCGTTTTCTACAAATGCTCTTGCAACGCCGGCTGTACCTTCTGGCTTTAAAGTAATATCTCTTTCTCCTTTATCTTTAAAAGAGTACATTTCTTTATTAACTATATCAGTAGTACCGCCCACGCCTCTTAAAAATAATTCAGTATGTTCAAAAGTTGGCGTTCTAATTTCTTTTAAAGCAAAAACCTCAGTTACTTTTTTTATAATATTTTCAACGTAGTGCCATTTGTAACTTTCGCTTGGAAGCACGTCTTTCGTACCCTTAGGAATATTTATCATAAAAACTCCTTATAAAATGTATTTTTTAAGATTTCTTGAACTCGTAACGTAATTCAAGTGTTCATCAACGTATTTTTTATCAATAACGACTTTTGTTAACGGAATATCTCCACCCGCATTAAACGAAATATCTTCGATTAAATTTTCCATAACGGTATGAAGTCTTCTTGCACCTATATCTTCGTTAGATATATTCATTTCTACGGCAATTTCAGCAATTTCATCAATCGCGTCACTTGTAAATACAAGTTCAATGTTATCAACAAGCATTAAATGCTTGTATTGAAGCGTTATTGCATTTTGTGGCATTGTTAAAATACTTACAAAATCTTCTTTTGATAAACTTGCAAGTTCAACCATTATAGGAAATCTTCCTTGAAGTTCAGGAATTAAATCTTCAACCTTTGAAATATGGAACGCACCTGCCGCTATAAACAAAATATAATCGGTTTTACAAGGACCGTATTTTGTCATTACCGTTGAACCTTCAACTATCGGTAAAATATCTCTTTGAACGCCTTCTCTTGAAACGTCAGCACCGCCTTTATTTGTTTTTGATGCAATTTTATCTATTTCGTCAATAAAGATAATTCCGTGTTCTTCAGCACGTTTGATAGCCTCTTGATTTACCCAATCGTTATCAATAAGTTTATCACTTTCTTCGTTTACAATATAGTTAAAGGCTTCCTTTACTGAAAGTTTACGCTTTTTCTTTTTATTCATAAAATCGCCAAAAATTGAGCCTAAATTAATTTCAGCGCCAACACCAGCCATAATATCTAATTGTTTAGGCTTGTCTACAACTTCAAGTTCAATAATAACGTCGTCAAGTTTACGTTCTCTTAAATCTTTTAAAACTTTTTCTTTATATTCGTTATCAGTCAATTCGCCTTTTTCACTAATTAAAGTGTCCATTAAAATTCTAACAACTTTCTTTTCGGCTATGCTTGATGCTTTTTGAGATACGAATTTAAATTGCTCTTCTTTTACAAGCCTAACGCTACACTCAACTAAATCTCTTACCATTGATTCAACGTCTCTACCAACGTAGCCAACTTCGGTAAATTTAGTTGCTTCAACTTTAACGAAAGGTGCGTTTACAAGTTTAGCAAGTCTTCTTGCAATTTCAGTTTTACCAACACCCGTTGGTCCTTTCATTATGATGTTTTTTGGCGTTATATCGTCTTTTAATTCTTGCGATAATTTACTTCTTCTATAACGATTTCTAAGAGCAATAGCAACGGCTCTTTTAGCCTTTTGTTGACCTATAATATATTTATCAAGTTCTTGAACAATTTCTCTTGGTGTTAATTGCATAATTCCCTCCTAAATACTCTCGACAATAATATTGCTATTTGTATAAATACAAATAGAACTTGCAATTTCTAATGCCTTTTTAGCAATAACGTCTGCTGGATAGTCAGTTTCATTAATAAGGGCTTTACCAGCGGCAAGCGCATAATTTCCCCCACTACCGATAGCACAAACTCCACCGTCAGGCTCAATAACTTCGCCACTACCCGAAACGATAAGCAAGCACTCACTATCAGCGCAAATCATCATAGCGTCAAGTTTTCTACCAAACTTATCTTCACGCCACATTTCAGCAAGAGAAACGGCGCTTCGCATTAAATTACCTGCGTATTTATTAAGCATTTCTTCAAATCTTTCAGTTAAAGTAAACGCATCGGAAACAGTACCGGCAAAGCCAACTATTACGTTTCCATTAAAAATTCTTCTAACTTTTACAGCGTTATTTTTAAATACTACAGATTCGCCCATAGTAACTTGACCGTCGCCAGCGATTGCAGTTTTACCATCTTTTTTTACTGCACAAATAGTTGTGCCGTGAAATTCAATTCCCATAATATACCTCTATTTCTTTATTTCATAGTTGCAGTTTTTACTTGAACACTTAACTGCACCGTCTTTACTAACTAAGTATGCACCGCAAGTTGGACACATATCGCCCGTAGGAATATCCCAACTTATAAAATCGCAAGTAGGATAACCAGAACACCCGTAATACACTACGCCTTTTTTCGTTTGCATTTTTTGTGCGGGTTTATGGCATTTTGGACATATACCAACTTTTTCAGCAAGACTTTTTGTCGCTCCACATTTAGCGCACTTTAAATACTTTCCAAATTTTCCCGTTTTTGCAAACATATTAATTTGGCATTTTGGACATTTTTCATTAGATATTAAATCGCCCTCTTGTATATTTATATCACATTTATCACAAGAGTAGTACTTACCGTATTTGCCTTCTTTTAGCATCATAGGCTCTTTGCAAATAGGACATTTTTCATTTGATAATTTATCAGTTAAATTACGAGTTTTTTTACATTTAGGACAAACTAAAAATTCGCCAAACCTACCGCTTTTTTTAACAAGCAAAGCCCCGCAATACTGACAAGGCATATCCGTTTGAACAACGTTGTCGCCCATTGCGTCTTTTAACTTTTCAATAAACGGATAATAAAACTCGCCTACAACCTTATGCCAATCAACGCCGTTTTCAGCAATATTATCTAAATTATCTTCCATTTTAGCAGTAAAACCAACGTCCATAATATCGCTAAAATACTTTACTAATAAATCAGTTGCCTCAAACGCTATTTCAGTTGGAACTAAATATTTTCCTTCCCTTGAAATATACTTCCTCTTTGTTAAAGTACTAATGATTGTTGCATAAGTAGAAGGTCTACCTATACCGTTTTTTTCAATTGTTTCTACTAACGAAGAGTCGGTATAACGTTGTGGTGGTTTTGTAAACTTTTGTTCTTTATTGAATTTAATTACCTTTAAAACGTCTCCGTTATCTAAGTTAGGTAAAAGTTTATTTTCATCACTATCTTCTTCATTTTTAACAGTTGAAAAATCGTATACAGCGGTATAACCTTTAAATTTAACGCTTTTACCCGACGCTTTAAAGGTATATTCGCCCGAAGAAACGTTAACTTGCATACTATTATACAAAGCCTCAGTCATTTGAGATGCTAAAAATCTTTCGTATATAAGTTTATATAACTTATAATGGTTTTTATCTAATATATTTTTTACACTCTCAGGCGTAACGTTTATATCAATAGGTCTTATTGCTTCGTGAGCGTCTTGAGCGTTTTTCTTTGCTGAATACACGTTTGGTTTTTTAGGCAAATATTCACTACCAAATGTTCTTTCAATGTAATCTAAACACTCTTTTTGAGCGTCGGTTGAAATTCTTGTAGAATCCGTTCTTATATAAGTAACAAGTGCTAAATGACCGTTTTCAGTTTCCATACCTTCGTATAAGTGTTGCGCCAATTGCATAACTTGCGGGGCACTTAAACCAAGTTTCATAGATGCATCTTGTTGCATTGTAGAAGTTGTAAACGGCGGTAAAGCGTGTGATTTAATAACGCTTTTATTTACACTTTCAACTGTAAAACCGTTATTTAAACAACTATTATATACCTCAATTGCTTCTTCTTCGTTAGACGGCTTATATTTTTTACCGTTTTTTAAAGAAAGTAGACATTTAAACGACGGTTTAACCCCGTCTTTTTCAAGTTGCGCAGTTAAATTCCAATATTCCTTTGGAATAAACGAATTTATTTTTCTTTCAAGTTCGACAATTAGCCTAACCGCGACCGATTGCACTCTTCCGGCAGACTCACCGTCTTTAACTCTCGTTCTAACAAAAGGCGAAAGTTTATAACCAACTATTCTATCTAAAACACGCCTTGCTTGTTGAGAATTTACTAAATTGTAATCAATTTTAGTAGGCTTTAAAAGTGCGTTTTTAACTGCTTTTTCGCTAATTTCATTAAAAGTTATTCTATGAGTTTTGCCTTTAATATTTAAAACTTCATATAAATGCCACGCAATTGCTTCACCTTCTCTATCAGGGTCGGTAGCCAAATATACAAGGTCGGCCTTAGAAGAATATTCTTTTAACTCCTTAACGAGTTTCATTTGTTTTTCTTCGATAACGTAAGATGGTTCAAAGTTATTATCAACGTCTACACCAAATCTCTTTTCGGGTAGTCCCCTAATATGACCGCCACTTCCTAAAACTTTAAATTTTCCACCTAAAAACCTTTCAATCGTTTTGGCTTTCTTAGGCGATTCAACTATTACTAACTGCATTTTAACTCCTATTTTAATACGTTATATTCACTATTACCACCCTTAACTATATAACCTTTTATTTCAAGCGTTGTTAATATAGGTAATAATTCAAAAATTTTCAAATTACAATCTTCTAAAAGAGTATCAATAACAATATTACCCTTTTTTATCGACAAATAGACGGCTTTCTCTTCATTAGTTAACGAAATTTGTCGCTCATTTACAACATTAAAGCCTAACGTTAAACAAATATCGTCAATACTATCAACTAAATACGCACCGTCTTTAATGAGTTTATTACAAAGTTCTCCACTAGATACGTTTATCGCATATGGAAAACAAAAAACTTCCCTTCCAAAGTTCAAACAATAGTCCGCCGTATATTTCGTTCCGCTCTTTAACGAGCCACTACATATTAGCGTACCTTTTGATAAACCTGCAATTATTCTATTTCTTACAGGATAATGAAATGCAAGTTGCGGAACGTTTTTTGGATATTCACTAACAACTAAACACGTTTCACACGCTTTGTTTATTAAATCTCTATTTCTTTCACTATCTACAAAATCAAATCCGCCCGCTAACACTAATATTAAATTGCCACTATCAATAGCACCGAGTATTGCGCTTTTATCTCCACCGTCTGCAACACCCGTAACTATCGTTACGCCGGCATTTGAAAGTTTAAAAGAAAAATCTTTGGTAAGTTTGGAATATTCTATTAAAGTTTTTCTTGAGCCTACTATTGAAAAAATGTTTTTACTATTAAGCAGTTTAACGTTACCTTTACAATACAAACATAGAGGTCTATTTTCTAAACTTAATAAATTTTTAGGATAATCGTCGCTAATTTCAGTTACAGCGGTTATATCGTCGCTTACCGAATTAGTTATTATCTTTTCGTAAATTTTGTCTTTAAACCCGTTTAAAAAGGTTTTAGCGTAACTTTGTGATGCGTTTTGCGTTAAATATTGCACGGCAATTTCAGGATTAGTGAAAATATCGCCTATATCTTGATATAAATCAATAATTTTACGCTTGTGTTTATATTCTAAATTTATTAAGCCGTCTAAGTAGACTATTGCTCTTTCGCCGTTAGTCATTTAAACTGCTCCTATAACCTACCGCTTCTAAAATATGCTTTGGCATAATGTTTTCACTTAAATCAAGGTCGGCGATAGTTCGCGCAACCTTAATTATTCGACTTCTTGCTCTTGCCGATAAATTTAAAGTATCGTACGACATTTTTATAATATCTTCACACTCTTTAGATAAAACGCAATATTTTTTAATATGCTTTTCTTTCATTTCAGCATTTGTGTTAATATTATCGTTTTTAAATCTTTCTCTTTGAATTTTGCGTGCTAAATTTACCCTTTCTTTAACTTGACTACTACTTTCTTCGTTAGTTTTGCTTGTTAAATCTTCATACTTAACGCTATCTACGGTTACTTGAATATCAATTCTATCAAGAAGTGGCGCTGAAATTCTCGCTTTATACTTATTTATTGCCGATAACGAACAAGTACAAACTTTATCTTTAAGCCCGTAATTACCGCAAGGACACGGATTCATACTACCACAAAGCATAAAACTTGCCGGATATTCAACGTTTGCCTTTGCCCTTGAAACGGTTATAACTCTATCTTCTAACGGCTGACGCATTGATTCTAAGGTTTGACGAGTATACTCTGGCATTTCATCTAAATATAAAACGCCGTTATGTGCTAAACTTATAATTCCCGGTAACGCATTTTGACCACCGCCTACTAACGCAACGTTGGTTGCGGAATGATGCGGAGTCATAAATGGACGCTTTGTTACAATTCCAACGTCATCTTTTATTAAGCCTGCAACACTGTGAATTTTAGTAGTTTCTAACGCTTCACTAAAACTCATATCGGGCATTATTGAAGGAATACATTTTGCAAGCATTGTTTTACCAGCGCCCGGTGGACCCATCATAATTATGTTATGACCGCCCGATACGGCAACTTCTAACGCCCTTTTGGCAAACGCTTGACCTTTTACGTACGATAAATCGCTATCGTAAACTACTTGATTACTAATTTCATCATAAGTAGATTTTTCTAATTGCTCGAATTGTTTTTTGTTAGATAATAAATCAGCAACTTCCGTTAATGAATTTAATGCGTAAATAGTAGCGCCTTCGATATAACTTGCTTCGTTTTTGTTGCTATTTGGAATAATAAATTTTTTATAACCTAAATTTGAAGCGGAAATTAGTATAGGTAAAATACCTTGAACACCACGAAGCGAGCCGTCAAGAGAAAGTTCGCCAAGTAAAACGAAATCGTCAATATCTAAAATACCTTCTTCGCCTTGTGCTTTTAATATTCCTATTGCTATTGCCAAATCTAAATATGCACCTTGCTTTTTAATATCAGCCGGTGCTAAATTAACGGTAATTTTATTGTTGCGAAAATGTTTACCGCTGTTTTTTATCGCTGAACGAACACGCTCTTTACTTTCTTTTACCGCAGTATCTGGCAAACCCACTATTTCAAAGGCTGGCATGCCGTTAGAAACGTCAACCTCAATATTTACTAAATAACCTTCTAAACCTAGTAGCGCAAAACTGTTTACCTTTGCTAACATATACTTTCTCCTTAGATTATATCACTTATTGTATACTAATATTTTAAAAAAGTAAACAATTTTTTTCAATTTTTTTCTTTTCATTATATATTATATATAGAAAGCAAAATTATCAAATATAACTAAATATATATAATATATTTAATACTAAATATTGCAAAAAAAATTATATTATGCTAAAATATTCTTATGGTTAATTTTGGTAATAGTTGGGATAAAATTTTAAGCGATATTATAAATAGCGAAGAATATCAAGCAATTAGAAAGTTTTTAATAGTTGAATATAAAACACATACAATCTATCCTAATATGCACGATATTTTTAACTGTTTCAAACTAACGGATTTTAACGATATTAAGGTTGTAATTTTAGGTCAAGACCCTTATCACGAATTTGGTCAAGCACAAGGCATTAGTTTTTCAGTACCTAAAGGCGTAAAAATACCGCCGTCACTCGTTAATATTTATAAAGAATTATATAACGATCTAGGTATTCCTATTGCAAAATCAGGCGATTTAACTTCGTGGGCTAAACAAGGCGTATTTTTATTAAATACCGTTTTAACCGTACGAGAAGGTCAAGCAAATTCACATAAAAATTGCGGTTGGCAATGGTTTACTGATAGAGTTATTGAAAAAATTTCTAATAGAGAAAAACCCGTAGTGTTTATTTTATGGGGCGGAAATGCTCGCCTTAAAAAGAGTTTAATCGACACAAGAATACATTATATTATTGAAAGTGCCCACCCTTCGCCTTTATCTGCGTATAACGGATTTTTTAACTCAAAACCATTTTCTAAAGCAAATAAGTTTTTAAAAGACAATAATTTGGGCGAAATTGACTGGGATTTAAATAAGTAAAAATATTGCACCCCATTAAATGAGTTTTGGGGTGCATTTTAAATTTAGTGTGCTTTTCTTATCCACAAAAGATTAAGTTAATATAGTGATATTTTTAGCCTTGTAGCTAAAAGTTATATCGCTTACCATATAAGCAGTTATATTTTGGCTATGCCAAAGTTATATTAAATAAGTCCTTAACTTGCTATTAAAAAAAGTAGAGTAACAGTAAACTGCTACTCTACTTTTTTTGGCAGGGGAGACGCGATATTGCCTTCAAGTATGCCCTTCTCTGCTTGTCTTCGCAAGTGGTTTTGCTGTCGCAAAAGCATCGACACTTGCGTGTTCTCATCGCCATATACTAAAAAAAAGGTAATCCACAAAAATGGATTACCTTTTTTTTTGGCAGGGGAGACGCGATTCGAACACGCAACCTACGGTTTTGGAGACCGCTACTCTACCGTTGAGCCACTCCCCTAAGACTTATGCTATTATACAATACTTTTATAGTTAAGTCAACAAAAAAACCGCAATAAAAATATGAAATTGCGGTTTTTATTTTTAATTTATACCACGTTTTTCATCTAAATAAGTCGCTTGTAAATCAGAAGTGTGTAATAATACGGCAAGCGGAAACAAATTAAAGGCTTCGCTAATACTATTATCTCCACCCTTACACCTACTATCAAAACCGCCCATATGCCAATTTATTGCTATTGCTTCTTCTCTTGTAAGTTTGATAAATCCACTTATTATATATACTGATTTTTCGCCGTGACCATACGGTAACAACTCGTCCTTAGTATAAAAAGGTTTTTTCACCCACTCGTTATTTTCTTTTACGTTTCTATAATCAACTTTATAGAAATCTATTTTACATAAATCGTGTAAGAGCGAACATATCGTAGCACTTTCAAGCGAAACAACGTTTTGCCAATTATCTCCGTATTCCGCTTTTAAATTATTAACTAATCTATTATATACCTTTACACTATGTTCAACTAAACCGCCCTCGTACGCACAGTGAAACTTAGTGCTTGCTGGCGCTGTGAAAAAATCGCTTGCAAGTAGGTATTTTTTTAGTTTTTCAGCACCGTCTCTTTTAATATTGTCAAAAATATTTAAAAATTCTTCTTTATAAGACATAATTACCTCAAATTATATACTTATCTAATTTTTGTTTTGCATTTTTTAACTCTTCACGCTTTTTCTCGTATCCATTTTTTCCAAGCAAAGCATACGTTGCGTTTTTACCTTCTTCAACACCCGGTTGATTATAAGTATCAATATTTAACATTTCGCCAGCATACGCCGTTTCAAGTTCAAAGAAGAATAACAACTCGCCTAACGTAAATGCGTTTAATTTAGGCAAATAAATCGTTCTATTAAGCCTATTTTTTATAGTTAAAGCGTATTCGGTTGCAATTCTCTCACAAGTAATTAACTCGTTTAACGTGTGGTTAGATAAGAAATTTACGTCGCTAATATCTTCACAACCGTTTGGAATTACAACTTCTTGTCTATAACTATCAACGGCTAAAAAGGTAGTAATTTTGTCAAACGGACCTTCGGTATATAATTGAACTTGACTGTGTTGGTCGGTCACGCCTAATGCTTTTACGGGAGTTTGTCCTTCAAAAACTTTATTGTTGTTATTATCAACCATTTTACCTAAACTTTCAGCCCATAATTGCGAGTACCAATCGGCAATATACTTTAAACCGTCGGCATATGGAAACATTACTGATATGTTTTTGCCCTTTTTCATTGATAAATAACTAATTAACGCATTACAAAGTGCCATATTTTTGGTGTAATCTGAACAATTACATATTTCATCCATATATTTAGCACCCAAAAGCATTTCTTTAATATCAACGCCTAATACGCTTGCTGGAAGTAATCCAACGGGCGAAAGTTCACTAAATCTACCGCCAACGTCGTCTGGAATATAAAACGTTTTATACCCTTCGTTGTTTGCAATTTTTATTAAATTGCCCTTTTCTTTTGAAGTTGTTGCTATAATATGATTTTTATAATCGTTGCCAAGCGCTTTCTTTAAAACGTCTAAAATTATTAAATATTGAGCCATTGTTTCGCTTGTTGCACCGCTTTTTGTAATAACGTTAAACGTAGTTTTAGTAACGTCAATAACGTCTAAAAGTGCCGCCATACGCTCGGGGTCAATATTATCTTCTACGTAAAATTTAGGTCCGTTTCGCTTAGAAGACGGTAAATCGTTATAATGAAGGTGACATAATGCTTGAAAAACTGCCATAGGACCAAGCGCTGAACCGCCTATTCCTAAAACTACAAAATATTCACTATTTTTCCTTATATCATTTGCCGTTTGAATAATATCTTCAACGATTTCTTGTTGATTGTATGGTAAATTTACCCAACCCGTCATACCACTTCCACGCTTTTTGTTAAAGGTTTCGTATGATTTTTTTGCAAAATCTTTGTAAGAGTTTAATTCTTCTTCACTAAAACCTTCCTTATCGCCTATAAAAGTGTTAATAACGTTATTATAGTCTAACCTTAATTTCATACTATTTTGCCAAACTTTATCTTGATAGTAACTCATAAAAACTCCTTAAATTTAAAATATTTTGTATTGTAATTCTCTTAAATAATCTAAACTTTGTTTAATTTCAATAATATCACCATAATCGTCGGTATAAACCTCAATTAGCATAGCACCGTTAAAACCAACGTTTTTTAATCGAATAAATAAATCTTCAAAATCAAAATTTCCTTTGCCCGGTAAACAAATATGCTCGCTACCGTTAAAATCGGACAAGTGTACGGTGTAAATCGACGAGCCCATTTCTTCTATATAATCTTTATAACTATCGCCTGAAATTCTTGCTTGCTTTACGTCTAAACACGTATTTAAATCTTTACAATATTTTGAAATATTTTTATAAAACCCAACGTGATTATAATATGCCCACTCAACGTTTTCAAGCGTTAATTTTATTCCATAATTTTTCGCAAAATCTTTGGCAAGTTCTAAGTTTTTAGCAATTTTTTCATAATTGTTATAAAGGACGTTTTTCTTAAATCTTGCAATACCGTGCATTGTGTATGCACTTGCATTTAACGTTTTACCAACCTCTAAACAATCTCCGTAAATTTTATACGCATCTTTAAGCGCTCTATCGCTTGAACTAAATAATTGCGGTTCAAAATGTGTGTTTAAAGTATGTATTGAATGAACTTTTAAATTGCCAAGTCTTGACTTTAATAAACTTGCAAAATCTTTATTATATTCACTATAAGTTCCTAAAAAAATCTCACAAACTCTTGCATCTAACTCATTTAAAGTAACGAGTGCATCTTCATTATACTGTCTTCTAAAAAGTGATGCGGTTGATACACCTATTTCCATATTAAATCACCTTAAATTTTATTTCGTTATCTTCGCCATACACTATAACTTTATCGCCTTTTTTAATTGAGCCTTCAATTATAGCATCTGAAAGTAAATCTTCAATATTATTTGCAATTTCCCTTTTTAAAGGTCTTGCACCATTATCTTCATCATAGCCGTTTTTAACGATTATATCCATCGCTGAATTTTCAATAGTTAATAAATACCCCTCGTCACGCATACGCTTTATAAGTGAATTTACTAAAATGTCGGCAATATCGTAACAATCGTTTAAAGTTAACTTATTAAACACGATAATTTCATCAAGCCTATTTAAAAATTCTGGTCTAAACACGCCTTTTAAGTTTTCTTTTATTGATTTTTGACTATTTTGTTCGCCAAATCCCATAGTTTTTGTTTGCGTGTTTTGATATCCTACGTTAGACGTCAATATAATTATTGCGTTTTTAAACGAAACAACCCTACCTTTACTATCGGTAAGCCTACCTTCGTCTAAAACTTGAAGCAATAAATCAAAAATATCGCTATGCGCTTTTTCAATTTCATCAAAAAGCACAACTGAATACGGATTTCTTCTTATTTTTTCAGTTAATAACCCCTCTTCTTCATATCCAACGTAGCCTGGCGCTGAACCTATTAGTTTATTTACTGAAGTTTTATCGCTATACTCACTCATATCAAAGCGAATTAGGGCGTTTTGACTATTGAATACGCACTCACTTACCGCTTTTGATAACTGACTTTTACCAACACCCGTTGGACCAACAAATAAAAATGAGCCGATAGGTTTATCAGGGTCTTTTAAACCTGCAATTGAACGCCTTACAGCCTTTGCAAGCGAAATTACAGCGTGCTCTTGACCGACAATCCTTTTAAACAATTCGTCTTCTAAATGAGCAAATTTTTGACTTTCGGTTTCCGTTAACGTTGTTAAAGGAATATTTGTCCAAATAGACAATAATTCTTTTATATCTTCATCAGTTACAACGTTCTCGGTTTTTATTCTTTTTTCATTAAATTTATTTTTCTCTTTTTCTAATTTTGCTAAAACTTGACTCGCCTTAGAATCGTACGCTTTTGCACCGTCTAAATCGTTATGATGCATACAATATTCGCAATTTGCAACTAATTTATCGTACTCTTCTTTAAGTTTTATTATAGTTGTTGGCTCTTTTTTAGCAAATATCTTCTTTTTTGAACACGCTTCGTCAATTAAATCTATGGCCTTATCTGGAAGCCTTCTATCAGTAATGTATCTATTTGATAACTTTACGGCACTTTCAATGGCTTCGTCAGTTATTCTAACTTTGTGATGCGCTTCAAAAATTTGCCTTAAACCTTTTAATATTACGATAGCATCTTCAATTGAAGGCTCGCTTACCATTATAGTTTGAAACCTTCTTGATAACGCACCGTCTTTTTCAATATATTTTCGATATTCATTAATTGTAGTAGCGCCTATAACCGTAATTTCTCCCCTTGATAATAACGGTTTAAAAATTTCGGCAATATCTAACGAACTGTCGCTACTTCTTCCAGCGCCTACGATATTATGTACTTCATCAATAAAAAAGATTATATCTTTTTTCTCTAAAACGTAATCAATAGCGTTTTTAAGTTTTTTCTCAAATTCGCCCCTATATTTAGTTCCCGAAACTAAACCGCTAATATCTAATGAAAAAATATTTTTATTCTTTAAAGTATCAGGAACGTTACCCTTAGCAATTTTTATTGCTAAACCTTCAACTATCGCACTTTTACCAACACCTGCTTCACCTATAAGTAATGGACTATTTTTAGTCTTTCTCGCAAGAGTTTGAATAATACCGTCAATTTCCTTATCTCTACCTATAACAACGTCTAATTGCCCTTTTAAAGCCTTTTCAGTTAACGAATAACCTAAACCTTTAAGCGGATTATCAATACTTTTATTATTTTGCGGTTTTTGAAGTGAGTTTGGTTTTTCTATACCGTTTTCTTCTTCGTTTCGCTCAATAATTTTCTTTTCGATAAACTTAATTAAACCGTCAACGTTAGTGCCTAACGCTCTAAAAACACCACTAACACGAGTATCTTCAGTTAATAAAATTGCTAAGAGTAAATGCTCGGATGAAATATAGTTAAATCCATATCTAATTGCAACTTTTTCAGCGTTAAATAAACAACTCTTAGCCTCAATAGTAAGTCCGCTTGGTAAATTATAGTCAAGCGAACCCCTTATATAGGTATAAAAATTCTCTTTTGTTACGTTAAAAGCGTTTAAGTAATTTTGAGCAAAACATTTAGGGGTTGTTAACATAGCGTATACAATTTCAATAGTGCTTGTATACGTTAAATTGCACGATTTACTTTGCTTATCAGCATTTTCTAATACTTTCATAAGCCCTATCGTTCTATGTGCCATAATACCCCCCTTTTTTTAACTAAAATTTATTTTAATAAGTCTTTTAAATAAGTAACTAATTCATCTTTTAATTCATTATCTCTTAAAGCAAATTCAATATTTGCTTTTAAATAGCCTATTTGACCGCCCATATCATATCTTGTTCCATCAAAAACGTAAGCGCTTGCACCACTTGTTCTTGATATTATATCAAGAGCGTCGGTAAATTGCAATTCGCCGTTAACTGCTGGTTTTAAAGTGTCAATTATATCAAAAATTTCCGGCGAACACACGTATCTTCCTAATGGCGATAAATCGCTTTTTACAAGTTCTATAGGTGGTTTTTCTGTAATTTTCGTTACGTTGTATACCTTTCCATCTTGTTTATCGTATTCAACTGATGCGTATTTTGGAACGTCTTTTAGCGGAACTCTTTTACAACCTATTACGGTTTTGTTAGATTTATCATAAACGTCTATTAATTGTTTAATTACAGGCAAACCGTCGTTATACATAACGTCGTCACCAAATAAAACAGCAAAAGGCTCGTTATTTACGAAATTTCTTGCAAGTTTTAACGCTCCAGCAGTACCGTCTAACGTAGTTTGTTCAACAAACGATACGTTTGCCATATTTTCAGGTTCTTTTATTAAGTTGTAAAAATTTAATTTATTGTTTTTAAGTAAGGTTTCTTCAAGTTTTTCACTTACTTTAAAATGATTTTCTATAACTTCTCTTTTATACCCAACAATAAATAAAATGTCAGTAATACCGCTTTTTACAACTTCGTCAGTTATAATTTGAATAGCGGGCTTGTTTAAAATTGGTAGCATAGCCTTTGGAACTGCTTTAGTATAGGGTAAAAATCTCGTACCAAAACCAGCAACGGGAATAACCGCCTTTTTAACTTTTGACATAATAACTCCTTTTATATAAAATGCTAAATCGGGTAGCAAAATTTCTACCCGAAATATATTTTAATTATTTAGTTCCAAACAACCTGTCGCCAGCATCACCAAGACCTGGTACTATGTATGCGTGGTCGTTTAGTTTTTCATCTAAAGATGCAACGTAGATATCAACGTCTGGATGAGCATCCATAACCGCCTTAACGCCTTCAGGTGCGGCAATTAAATTCATAAGTTTAATATCTTTACAGCCACGTTTTTTAATAAAATCTATAGCGGCAACCGCACTACCACCCGTAGCAAGCATAGGATCTACTACAATTATAGTTCTCTTATCAGCATCAACGGGTAATTTGCAATAATATTCTACGGGTAAATGCGTTTCTGGATCTCTATATAAACCTATATGACCAACTTTTGCGTTTGGTACTAAAGTTAAAATACCGTTAACCATACCTAAACCTGCCCTTAAAATAGGAACTACGCCTATACTTCTACCAGCAATAAAATCGGCTTGCATTTTGCAAATAGGCGTTTCAATTTCTTTCTTTTCAAGAGGTAAATCTCTCGTTACTTCATATGCCATAAGTAATGAAATTTCATCGGCAAGTTCTCTAAAATCTTTCGTTGTTGTTTCTACCATTCTCATCATAGAAACTTTGTGTTGAATTAATGGATGATTTAAAACGTGTAATTTACTCATTTGTTTTCTCCTATCGTGTTCGACATTAAGTCGTCTTTTTATATACAAATAACTACGTTATTTGTTTTCGTAATTTGAAATTTTTTCAATTCTATTTAAGTGCCTATTGCCATCAAAAGGTGTTTTTAAAAAGATATCGATATAATCAATAATTTCTTCAATTGAAGCAATTCTTGCACCAAGCGCTATTACGTTTGAATTATTATGCCTTCTTGTCATCTCAGCGCTAAAACAATCGTTAACGTGGGCACAACGAATACCTTTAACCTTGTTTGCGATAATACTCATACCTATGCCCGTACCGCAAATTAAAATTCCATAATCGAATTCGCCTAAACTAACTGCTTCACTAACGGGAATTGCATAATCGGGATAATCGCAACTATCAATTGAAAACGTACCGAAATCTTTAACGATATGCCCTTTACTTTTTAAAAAATCTAAAACTTCTTGCTTATAAGCAAATCCACCATGGTCACAACCAAACGCTATATTCATAATTTTTCCTTTAAAATAATTTATTATATTGTACAAGACAAAACAAAGTTTGTCAATACTTAAATTTTATTTATAACTGCTACAAATTAACGATAAACTAAACTTTTTTACAAGCCTTTGATAGCCTATTCATTATACCAACGTCTACTTCACTACCCGTATCAATTTCAATAGCAATTATAATATCGGCTATTTTTTCAGCCATATGTAAACAATTATATAAGTTTGAAGCAATTTGAGTAGCGCTTTCACCTAATAAAAGTTTTTCGCCAACTAAACTGTTTGAAATTAAATTATCGCACATAAAATACGGCTTTTTGCCTTGTTTTAAATAAAAATTATATAGTTCTTGCGCTTTTTTAATTTCATTTCTTTTAAATAATTCTGTTTCACATTTAGGGCGATAATGAGTGTATTTTACACCTGGCGATTTAAGCTTTTCACTATCGTTATTTACCGAATAACGACAGGTTTTGGTTACCGTTTCAATCATTTCTTTAGTAATTAAACCGCTACGAAGTATAATTGGAGTTACGCCCGAAACGTCTAAAACCGTACTTTCAATACCGCCTTCACATTTGCCACCGTCTAAAATTAAGTCGATTTTATCGTGTAAATCGTCAAAAACATGCTCGGCTGTTACGGGACTTACGTGTTTTGATATATTAGCCGAAGGCGCTGAAATAGGTAAATTTACGTATTTTAAAAATTCTTCCGCACCTTTATGCGAAGGTATTCTTACGGCAAGTGTATCAAGACCACAAGAAACTAAAGGCGAAACGACTCCTTTACTTTTAAAAACCAACGTTAAAGGTCCTGGCGTAAATTTTTCTATTAAGTCGTATACGTATTGATTTTCAATATTTACTAAACTTTTTAAGTTGAAATCTTTATAAATATGAACTATTAAAGGATTGTCTTGCGGTCTTCCTTTAACTTCAAAAATTTTCTTTACCGCATTAGAAGAAGTTGCTAATGCTCCTAATCCGTAAACTGTTTCCGTTGGAAAGGCAACCAACTCTTCATTTAAAATCAAATTTTTTGCATATTCTAATGATTTATCGTTAATTTTGAGTATTTTTGTATTTTTATTCAGCATAAAATATCAATCCTCAAAACCATCTGGCGGACCAAAATCTTCATCTTGTTCTGGCGGTGGCTCAATGCCTACGACTTGTCTCTTTTTAGTAGGTTCGCCATATTGTGACGGAGTAATATTAACAAACTTACTTAATTCGCCGTTAAATGCTAATTTAAAATTACAAAGTGGACCTGAACGGTTCTTTTGAAGAAGTAATAAACACTCGTCTTTTTTAATTTCAACGCCGTTTTCATCTAATAAATCTTCAGCGTTATTAAGATTTGGTCTATGTATAAATAATACAATATCGGCATCTTGCTCGATTGAGCCCGATTCACGAAGGTCGACAAGCGACGGTTTTTGTCCTTCAGGTAAACGGCGTAATTGCGATAAAGCGATTACGGGAACTTTTAATTCTTTTGCTACCATTTTTAAACCACGAGAAATTTCAGTAATTTCGGCTTGCCTATTTTCACTAGATTTAACGGCAGTCATAAGTTGCATATGGTCGACAACAATAAGGTCAAGTCTACCCTTTAACGCTTTTAAACGCCTACACTTACTTAAAATAGATTGAACGGTTGTTACGGGAGTATCGTCAATATAAATGTTGTTTTCTTTAATTAAATTTTTAATACTCCACATTTTTTGCCAATCGTCAGTTGAAAGGTCGCCATTTCTAGCCTTAGTGCTTGAAACGCCACTTAAAGTGTATATCATTCTTTCAACAATTTCTTCCCTAGTCATTTCAAGAGCGAAAACAGCACTTACGGCATTTTGACGTAACGCTACGTTTTCAACGATATTCATAGCAAGAGTTGATTTACCTACCGATGGCCTTGCGGCTATTATAATTAAATTACCTTCGTGTAAGCCGTGCGTTGCATTATCAAAACAAGTAAAACCTGTATTTAAACCTTGTAAAAAGTTTTTATCAGTTTGAATTTTCTCGAATAAATCTAAAACTTTATCAACTGAATCTCCTGCGTTTTGAAGTGACGAATTGTCAATCTTTTCAGAGATATCATAGATTAATTTTTCGGCTTTTTGAAGTGATTTTGAATCGTCGTTTGAAATTTTTGCATCTTTGATAATTTCTTCACTCGCTCTAATTAATCTTCTAAGTACCGCATCTCTCTTAACGATATTTAAGTAGTATTTATAGTTTGCAGAAGATGGAACTGCCGTTGCAAGAACGGTTAAATAGGCTATGCCCCCAACCTTGTCTAGAATTGTTTTTCTTTCCATTTCTTCAGCCAAATTTGAAACGTTTACTCTCTTTTTTGACTTTTGTGTCATTTTAGACATTTCGTCAGACACCGTTATCAAATCAACGTGTTTACTTATTGATAACATTGATTGTATACATTCAAAAATTTGCTTATGTGATTCTAAATAAAAATCATCAACGATTAATTCGCTGGCTATTTCATATTGATATTCTAAATCAATTAAAATACAGCCGAGAATTGATTGTTCCGCTTCTAAATTGTACGGATATGCCGTTTGTGTGTTTTTCGTTGTCATAAGTTACTCCCCATTTTATAAATTCTCAAATTGAGTAAGGGCATCGTTAAAAGAATTGAAAGCAATATTATATGGTTCATCACTCTCTAAATCAACACCTGTTAGTTTTAATAAATTAGTTGGTCTATCACTACCGCCTGATGATAAAAATTTAAAATAATCGTCGATAGCAGTTTGACCGTTTTTTAAGATTTTTTCAGCAATACAAATAGCGCTAATAATACCCGTTGCATACTTATACACGTAAAAAGAAGTGTAAAAATGCGGAATTCTCGCCCACTCGTAAGAAATTTCTTTATCGCTTTTTATATCTTTGCCGTAATATTTTTTATTGAGTTTTAAATAAACTTTATTTAAAATTTCTTTCGTTATCGCTTCGCCTTTTTCACATAAAGTATGTGATTTATACTCAAATTCAGCAAACATAGTTTGTCTAAATAAAGTTGTTCTTATCATATCTAAATAGTAAGATAAATAATATTTTTTACTACTATTAGTTTTTGCGTTTTTAATTAAATGTTTTAATAATAAAACTTCGTTTACCGTAGACGCCACTTCCGCAACGAATATTTTATACCCCGCTTTCGTTATAGGTAACGCCCTATCAGATTTATACGAGTGTATTGCGTGACCTAATTCGTGAGCAATTGTAAATACCGAGTGTGTTGTTTTATTATGATTTAATAAAACGTATGGGTGTGATACGCTATACGCACTCGTTGAATAAGCGCCACTTCTTTTACCTTCGTTTTCGTAAACGTCTATCCACCTTTCACTATACGCTCTTTGTAATAAGTTTGAATAATCTTCCCCTAACGGCTTTAACCCTTCTTTTACAAGTTTAAACGCATCGTCATAGTCAAGAGATAATTCTTCGCCCTTTATAAGCGGAACGTAGATATCGTACATATTGATATTGTAGCCTAAAATTTCTTTTTTGTCTTTAATATACCTATGCAATAATGGTAACGCCTTATTTACGCTTTTTAATAAATTTTCATATACGCCCTTATCTACTTCTTCATTAAATAAAGCCCTTTCTAAACAAGTTTTGAAATTTCTTGCTTTGGTTATAAAAACGTCTTTATCTAAATTACCTTTATATATCGCTGTAATTGTATTTAAAATACTTTCATACGCTTTATAATAACTTTTAAAGGCTTTTTTTCTTACGTTTCTATCTTCATTTTGAAGTAATTCAGCATATTTTGC
This sequence comes from Christensenellaceae bacterium, assembly GCA_045536405.1. Classification (GTDB taxonomy): domain Bacteria; phylum Bacillota; class Clostridia; order Christensenellales; family Borkfalkiaceae; genus HGM11412. Next base: position 11,719 of record JAZSNM010000046.1, on the reverse strand, counting down.
GTGCGTTACAACAACGTTTTTGCCATTAACTTTTATTTTAGGAAACCTTAAATCAACGTTATCTACTATTGAAAAAATGTCGTGATAACCACCTAAAACCTTACCCGCTTGCGCTAGTAATTTTTCGCATTTTTCATCTAAAACGTGAGGTTTTTCTTCTATTAAACGAATTAACATTGTATCGTAATCTTTTAATAGTTGATTTTTAGATAATTCTTTTAATTTTTCTAAACTAAGTGATGACAATTCCGGCGTAATAAACGAAGTATTTTCATCAAACTTTACGCATAAATCTTCAATTTTATTAGTTAAAACTATGCCGTTTGATAAACCGACGTTTTCATCTTTGGTCATATACGCATATAAAGATAACTTTTCTAAATCTGCAAAAATAGAATATAATTTATTTAAACACTCACTAATAATTTCGGCATTATTTAATTTGCCTTTATACGTTGAAAAATTAATTTTCTTTTCAGTTTCTTTTAATAATGAGTAAAAATCATCTTCACTTTTAAAAATATCTTCTTTATTCCATTTATACTTATTGTCAATTTGCTCTCTTTTCATAAAAATTACTTTTCGTACGCTATAAGAACGTTACTTGCGGTTGTTATAGTTACAATTTCCCCTTTATTTAAGTCTAAATTTTTAATTTCACAGTCTACTAATACCGACCTATTTATATAGTCGTTTTCTCTATCCGACCACTCGATAATATCTAAATAATAAAAATCAACGCCGTTTTTATACGTTATTTCGTTATTTATACCAACTATCGTTACTTGCTCTTGATTTTTATTAAATCTCAAACAATCAATGACAAAATATTGGTAATCTTTAACTCGTGCATATGGTATTTTTAAGTATACGAACGAAAAAATTATGTAAACCGCTAAATAAACTGCTATTATCCACCTTGAAACTTTTTCAAATTTTGTATTATATGGTTGCAATGCAATAAGTATAGTTAACGTCGCTATTAACGCTATTGAAAATATTAATGAAATAACGTAAACCAACTTTAAATTAAAACGCTGTTTATCTATTTTATATAAATATTCTTCATTATAAAATTCTACCATAACTCTCCTTTAATTATATAAAAATCCAAATAGTTTAGTCGTTGTGTCTTTGTTTTTTATTGAAAAACTAGTGATAACGCCTTTAACGTCTTTAACGTTTACTAAACCTATGTGCCTACTGTCTTTACTTACTCGCCTATTATCGCCAAGCACGTAAATATAGCCTTTTGGTACAAAGGTTTTTTCAATGTCGCCTTCGCCCGTATAGTTAGAATACGACGTAAAAGTTGATTTTTTATCAAAAAGATATTCTTCTTCAAGTTTAAGGGTAATTTCTTCATTATTTTCGTTTATAAAAGATACGTATACCTCACCGTCAACTGAAAATATTGTATCCCCCTCAACCGCAACGACGCGTTTTATATAATCATCGCTGGTTGAATACTTAAAGACAATAACGTCACCTCTATCAAAATTTGCAAGTTTATCTAATATTAAAATATCGCCTTCAACGAACGTTGGGTTCATTGAAGTTTGATAAACACTTACTAACGATATCCAAAAAATACTCGTAAATAACGTGAAAATTATTATAAAAATACAAACGGAATAAAAAATAACGTCACCTATCTTAAATTTTTTAGCGTTTGTTTTTAACTTTTCATTATCAACGTTATTTTTAACCATTATCTTCCTCTATTATCTTTTTTAACCGCTTAAAAAAGTCTGGATTAGATAGCATTACTACTCTACCACACCCTAAACATTTTATTTTAAAATCTGCACCCGTTCTTACTACTTGCCATTTATCACTACCACAAGGGTGTTTCTTTTTCGTTATTATCTTATCTCCAACGTTTATTATCATAATTATAAAAGTATAAAGTTATTTAAACCAAATTCGCCAACCGAACTAACTGAGATTGTAACTAAATTTGATATATCCATAACCATTAACCCCTCGTTTGTTTTAAAATCACTAATATTTATTAAAATATTTTGCCAAAACTCACCGCCGTTTAATTTTTTATAAGCAAAATATTCGTTATTACTTTTATCTAACAACTTAAAAGTTATCGTAGTATCTATCGCCGAATAAATATCAAGTTTAAATGATGAAGAAGATTTTATTACTCCGTTTAACTCTTTTATTCTATAAGAAGCAAGTTCATTTATACTAAACACACCCACAATATCGTTTGGTCCTACGCTTCTATGATATAAATCGCCCTCAGCAAATAAATTACCTATTATTTTAGATTTAACGTTTTTAGCAATGAAATTTGTTATGAATTTATCAGACGTATATATTATTGACGGCTTTTTTAATTTTGATAAGTTCTCAATTTTATAATAATTCAGCCTTGAACTTATTGTTAATCCATTTTTATACGCAACTACAACGAAAGATAAATCATTGTTGTAATTTTCATAGTTTTGCCTTGAAAATAAGTAGTTGCCGTCTTCGTTTATCTCATAATCATAAACTTTAAACCAAACCCTTTCACTCGAATTATCTAAAGCGTTTGCAGTTAATAAATGTATTGATTTTAAATTCTTTTTATCTACGTTACTTACTTCGTAAAACACTTCACTACTAGTATCGTAGCATTTAATTTGCGGTTGTTTTGGATAAAATACGCTTTCTTTACCTAGATATTTATTGAAAAACAACACGGTGTCGTTAAAACAATGTACGTCAAGTATTGAGCCTCCGTATGATACGAAATTATACCTTAAATCATCTTGATTATTGACGTATTGTAAAGTATCCATAGCGCGCTCAAAATCAAAATTTTTATTATTAGTAGTAGTTAAAAATAGTAGCGAACACGTTATAAATTGACTATATGCTTGCGCATCAACACCACCTAAAAAACGATATCTTTCTTCATCCATAACAATTTCTTCACTTGAAGACTTGTTAATTCCTTTATAAGCAAGCCAGCCACCACCAAATAAATTACACGATGCGTTTACTCTTTTATCTATCGCCGACAACATAAACGCTATCATTGAACTGTTTTTTACACCTAAAACTCCTATGGGGTTATTAGCATTTGCGTTTTTTAGGTAAGATACAGCGTATCTACATACGGCACACCACTCGTACCAACTAGTTTCCTTTGCCGTTTTTGTTACGTAATACATATGCTCGTTTGCGTTTTGACTATTTGCATACGCTATTTTAGTTGGATATTTTGTATAATCTACTTTATTTTCTACGTAGCCTTGTAAGTCGATGCTTATAACGTCATAACCTAAACTTGCATATTTAATGATAAGTTCAGTATCAATTTCTTCAAAAATATCTGGAATAATTAATATCGAGCCTTTTGAATTTATTAAATTTTTAGCATAAACACCATATACTCTAACACGCTCTTCATTATCTACGCTTCTTGCTGAAAAGTAAATTCTATTTAACGTAATGCTATTTATAGAAACGCTTGAAATTACACTTTCTTTTAAAGGAAGCGTATCGTCAAAACCTTTCCATAACGATATAGGTGTTAAAATTTTTTGTTCCATAACTCTCCAAAATTAATAGATTTTTTTGAATTTAATAATATATCTATTATTATACAACTTTTTTTTAAATTTTGCGATATATTTTTACACATATTTTAAAAATTATATAAATAATTTACTTTTTTGAGTAAAATTTGACCTTCTTTTACAATTTTATTTAAAATTATTTGTGTTTTAATGATAATTCAACCACTAAATCTTGTAAATTTATTTTTATCTCTAAAAAAACTTGATTTATTTTTAATAATATTTTAATATATTTAGGCACATAAATCAACTAAAAAACGTTAAAAGGTGTAATATGTCGTTTTGTTCATTTTCAAAAGAATATTTAGCAAGTGGTAAAACTCAAATTGATAACGTGTTTATTACTAATATTTTACCTGAACTTGATGCTAATGCCTTAAAGGTTTACCTTTACGGCTTATACTTATGTCAAAATCCGTACGATATAAACTTAAAAACTTTTGCTAATTCTTTAAATATGACTGAAAAAGACGTTATAAATTATTTTACGTATTTAGAAGAATTTTCTTTATGTTCAATATTATCTACCGACCCTTTCACTATTACTTACTATCCTACTACAACAACTATTAGTAAGGTTGCTCCTTCAAATAGTGAAAAATATGCTGATTTTAATAAATCTTTGCAACTTTTAGTTCCCGAGCGTATGATTCCAACTTCTGAATATAGAGTTTATATGCAACTTTTAGAAGAAAGTAATATGCAAAAAGAAGCGTTACTTATCATAGTTAAGTTTTGCGTTGATATTAAAGGACCTAAAATTTCATACAAATACATATTAAAGGTTGCAAATGATTTTATAAGTAGAAACGTTTTAACGGAAGAAAGCGTTGAAAAGGAATTAGATTACTACTTTACTATTTTAAATTTGGTTAAAAAAGTGTTTGAAATTGCTAAATTTTCTAAAAAACCTGACTTTGAAGACTTGAATTTATACATTAAATGGATACAAAAGTTTGGTTTTACCGATAAATTTATTTTAGAAGTATGTGAAAATAGAAAACCTGCTTCAGTTAAAAGTTTAGATAAACTTTTAGAAGAAATATATTTTAACAATAATAGTTCTACCCCTAAAAAGAAGAAAGAAGTTAAAGATAAATCATTTGATTTTAAAGGACAAAGAAATATTGACGAAGATACTATAAAAGGTTTAGCCGATAATCCTGATAACGTTGAGGTGTGATATGGTTGAAGAAATCAAAAAACAACTTGATAATTATTACTTAATGTTAAAAAGCCAAACGACAACGAGTTTGGCTTATTACGATAACCTTTTAAATAATGATAAAGAATACGTTGAATTATCTAATAAACTTGGAACGCTAAAACTTCAAATTGCAAAAAACAAGTTTAACAATATTGATAGCGACGAACTGATAAAAGAAGTTAATGAATTAAATAGAAAAATTGCTAAAATTAAAGATAAATTCAAAAAATATGAAAAAATTTCTTATTTATGTAATAAGTGTAAAGATAGTGGTTTTATCGGCGAAAATAGATGTATATGCTACAAAAAAAACTTAACAAAATTTACATTGAAAAGTTTAGGCATTACTGAAGATTTACCTATAAATTTAACTAATCTTCAAGCACCTAAAGGATTAGAAAGTTTTTACAAAAAGACGGAACAATTTATTGAAAAATTTCCTCAAACTAAGTTAAACAATATTATTATTGGCGGTAAAACCGGTACAGGTAAAACGCATTTATCAAAAGTTATCTCTCAAAAAATTACACAAAAAGGTTATAATTCAATATTTTTAACGTCTACTGAATTAAACAATATTTTTATAAAAATGCACATAAACGACAAAGATAAAGGTTTATTTTTTGAAATTTTATCAACTTCTGATTTACTTGTTATTGACGACCTTGGTACAGAGCCAATATACAACAACATAACTTGTGAGTATTTAAACTCATTAATATCTGAAAGATTAAAGAAAAATAAGCACTTTATAATTACTACTAACCTATTACCTGACGAAATTAAAAGTAGATACACTGAAAGATTTTTCTCAAGAGTTTACGATAAATCTAAGTCAATATATTTTGAGTTTAACACAAGTGATTTGCGATTTATATAAAACAATTTTAAATTATAATCAAAATGCTAACGATATTATTTTCGTTAGCATTTTTTTAAATTAATTTTAGTAGCGTTTCGCCATTATCAACGTAATAATCGGCAATTTTTTTTATTTCATTTTGTGAAAAGTTGAATTTATCATAAATTCCAACAACTTTAAACCCAACGCTTTTTGCACTTTGAACGGCTAAATACGAATCTTCAAACACGATAACGTCTTTTATATTTAAATTCATTTGCCGTAGTGTGTGTAAAAATATTTTAGGGCTTTCTTTACCTATTCCAACCTCGTCACAAGTATAAATATTGCTTATAAATTTATCAATATTAAGTTTTTTTACTATAATTTCAACCAAAGGTCTTGACGTTGCCGTTGCTATTACGATTTTTACGTTATTATTATATAAATATTCTAAGAATTCGTATGCGCCACTTTTTAAACCAACTTCATTTATATAATAATTTTTTAGAGAATTTGTTAAATATAATATGGCTTCTTTATCGTCTTTACCAACGCTATAAACTTTGTGAATATATTTAGCGGAATCTTCTAACCTAAACGTTCTACACTTTTTATCAACTTCTTCGGCTGGTCTAAAATTTTCATTATTAAAAAAATCTTTACCAACGTTACGCCAAAAATAGTTCCAAAAAGTTAATGAATCTATTAAAGTGCCGTCCATATCAAAAATTGCGCCCTTTATCTTTTCCATTTTAACCTCAACATTACAAAAATTTAGTCTAAAAGTTTATTAAACGCATTTACACTTTTCAAATAACCGTCAATACCCTCTTTTTTAATTTCTAAAAACATAGGCGCTTTACTTATTATATCGTTTTCAAAGCAATAAAAAAACGAAGCATAAGATATAAGCGGTCCAAACCAACTTGTAATGGGATTATGGTTTTTAAGCCCATTTTCAGTTTTTAAAACTTGATGTACGTGATACGCTATAATGTTTTTTGATAAATAAGCATACCAACTACTCGTTGGGTATATTGACGTGTTTTTTCGGTTATTTTGAATATGCCCAACGTCTAACACGTACTTTACCCTATCACAGCACAACTTATTATTTATACTATTAACCCATTTTTCAACTTCTAATGGTGTATAACCAAAGCCTATTTCGCCATCATTTAAGCCTATTTCAGTTTTTTTAAGATGAACGTTTTCTAAACCTACGTTAACTAAATTATCAATACTATTTACAAAATCAACGTAAACGTTTAATAATTCTTCATATACGTTATTATTGCCGTATAATACTCCTTTTATAACTCTTGGCGGATGAAGAGTTACACCGTTTGCTTTAACTTTATTAACTATGCTTGTAGCAAGTTTAAAATTATCAAGATTTTTTATACAACCTTCTTCATATATAATATTAGGCATATGAATAGACAAATAACCGTTAATAGACTTTTTCCACTCGTTAACAGCGTCTATTAAGTCTTCGCTATTAGTCAAATCATTTTCTTTTAACTTAATTTCAATATTTTTAACGCCGTAATTTATAGCATCTAATATATCTTTTTTACACGAACAAGAAAAACCAAAATAATTTTTTATTTCTTTTAAAGTAGTTACGTTAGTTTTAAATAAAACTTCTTTAACCGTTATCTCATCATCAACGTTAATATAATTTATGCAAGGATAATCGCCTATTGACTTATCGGGGTCAAGGGCACGAAGACCTATAACTCTACTTTTTCCAAACGTATAATCAAATTTACAATGTGAATGAGCGTGAATAAAGGTTAATTTTTTATCTTTTAATAAATTTTCTAAAAACTCTTTATTTTTACCCCTTATTGCCGTTAAACTATGATGAGCCATAATTATATCGCCGTCTTCACAATTTGATAGCAATTTAACGTCATCATCATAAATTTCGGCATACGGAGTATTAATTAAAAATATTTTTTTACCATTAACGTTTAAAATTTCACTTTTTCTTTTATCTAAAAAATAAGATACGCTTTTTTCATCTCTAATTTCAGCGTTTCCTAAAACGTAATGATTATCTTTAATAAAACTTGTAAGATTAAAATATTTTTCAAACGGCTCAATTTGACCGTACGACACTATATCGCCAAGATGTATTAACGTAGTTATGCCGTCTTCTTTTATTTTATCTATTGCCTTTTTTAAATAAGCAAATTGTGGGGTTTTTTCATTTAATTGTAAGTGAGTGTCACATATTATACAAATATTCATAATTAAACTTCTACCATTAAGCCATCATACGCAATAAATGCTTTGCCCTTAAATAAATTCTCAACTTTTTTAGCCGATTCTTCTTCATTGTTTATAATTTCTCTACCACAATGAGTCAAATAAACCTTTTTAACGTTTTTATCTTTTAAATAATTATATATTCCATCAATTTTGATATGACCTGATTCTAAAATCAAAATATCACAACCTTCATTTATAACGTTATCTAAATCTTCATTTATATTTCTAATGTCGCCTGAATATACAACCCTTTTACCTTCACACTCTATTACAAAACAAAATGAACGCCAAGGCTCGTTTTCGTTTGTTTTTAATATATGCGTTGTATGATATGCTGAAACTTTTAAATTATTATCATTAAATAACTCGCCTTCAAAAACTTGTTTTGCTGAAAATTCAACTCCACTCATACGAGCATATTCTGTATTTTTTAATACTTTTTCTATACCTTCATAACTTTCTAAATTTGGTATATAAATTTCTATATTATCAACGTCAGTTTTTCGTTTTTCAGCAAAAGAAATCTTTTTTATAGTCCACATTAAGTTTGACAAACCACCTACGTGGTCTAAATGCGTATGTGAAATTATTACTTTATTTGTTTTAAGCAAATCTAAGCCAAGTAAGTGTGCCGTGCGTGAACAACCTTCGCCAGCATCAAAAAAATAAAGTTTATTACTTGTTTCAACAACAATTGAAGAATGTTTTCTTTTAGCGTTAGGCTCACAGCCTGAAAGAGTTCCTAAAAAATAAATTTTCATAATTTTCTCCTATTCGATTATTATACAATATTTATTATACAAATGCAATAGATATTTTAAAATTAAGCCGTAATTAACGTTGATTTTCATTTGTTTAAATTCAATGATATCGTAACAATAAATTGCAAAAACAAAGTTTTTTAATTTTTATATTTTACGCAAGTTAAACTTTCACGGCTTTATAAAATACTTGCAACTTTTTGCTTTTTAAATTATAATTAAAAAGGTGATTTTATGAACGTTTTAATTACAGGTGCGCTTGGCGGTATAGGTCGCGCGGTTACAAATTATTATATTTCTAAAGGTGTTAACGTTTACGCTTTAGACGTTTTAGAGTTTTGCGATATTGAAGGTGTAAATTATTATAAAGCAGATATTACGAATAAAAATTCACTTAACACTATATACGAAAGTCTTGCTAAAAATAACGTAGTTTTAGACGCCATAGTAAATATTGCGGGCATATTTTTAATTGATTCTTTTATTGAAATAGACGACGATAAGTTAAAAAATATTTTTGACATAAACCTTATGGGCGCAATATTAGTTAACAAAACTTTTTATAATCTTCTTAACAAAAAAGGTAAAATTATTATAACAACTAGTGAAGTTGCACCTTTATCTCCTATGCCGTTCAACGCTATATACAACGTTACTAAAACAGCGTTAGATTCCTATGCGCAAGGCTTACGCCAAGAACTTAACCTAATAGGCCAAGGAGTTATAACAATAAGACCTGGGGCATTTAACACTACACTCTCTCAAGGCGCTCTTATAAAAACTAAGGAATTAGCCGATAAAACTACCCTTTATAGTGAGCAAAGTTATAAATTTTATAAAATTGTTAAAACGTTTATGGGCAATCCTAAAACGCCTGAGAAAATTGCTAAACTATATTATAAAGCGCTTATAAGTAAAAACAACAAAATCGTTTACAAAAAGAACGTTAACCCATTACTTAAACTATTAAACGTATTGCCTGATAGATTACAATGCTTTATTATTAAACTTATACTTAAACCAAAAAAATCTAAATAAAGAAAATTTTTACAACAAACTAACAATAAAAAATAGACCGTGAAATTTTAATCACGGCAAATACGTGCATATTATAAAGGCGAAAGAATATACAGTCTACGACTGATAAGATACACGGCATAGCCGTAATGATATCAGCCCACACGGGCTGATGATATACCATTGCTTTCTCAATGGATAAAAAAATACGACAAGTTTCGACTTGTCGTATTTTTTGTGAATAGGCGATAAAAAGATATTTTTGCTCTTTTTGGTTTGAGTTTGAACTGTCGCAAACTTTTTATAAAACCGGGAATCCACATTTGGAATGCGCTTCAATCAAATCGTCACACATTGAAACGATATCATCAATAGATAATTCTGCTGCGGTATGAGGATCAAGCATTGCCGCCTGATAAATATGCTCTTTTTTCCTTTTCGCAGCGGCTTCAATCGTCAAAAGCTGACAGTTGATATTCGTCATATTCATTGCCGCGCATTGAACGGGAAGTTTTCCTACGTACGTACCGTGAACACCCCTTCCGTCCACAAGACAAGGCACTTCCACACACGCATCAGTGGGCAGATTTTCTATAAAGCCTTTATTGATGACATTACCGCCAATTTTATATGGCGTGTCAGTGGTTACCGCTTCCATAATGCGCGACGCATATTCTTTTGAACGAGTATGTTCTATACCCTCATTTCCCAAAAGCTTTTCCCTTTGCGCTACCCATTCGTTTATTTGATTTACACAACGTCGTGGATATTCATCTAACGGGATATTAAATTTATCTATCAATTCGGGATATTTTGATTTTATATAAAAAGGATTATATTCCGCGTTATGCTCCGAGCTCTCTGTGCAATAATAACCAAATTTATCAATATAGTCGAAACGAACCATATCGTTATGCTTTCCCTCGGCATTCATCTTCTTTGCGCGACTTTTTATCTCTGGATAAAGGTCTTTTCCATCCTTATCGTGAATTTCCAAAAGCCAACCCATATGATTGATTCCTGCGATGAGCTCTTTTCCAACCTGTACGTCTTTCATTCCGAGATGATTTAAAAGATGCCGTGAGCAGACTTGAACGCTATGGCATAGCCCCACCGTTTTAACGCCGGTGTAACGCTGCATATAGCCAGTGAGTATAGACATCGGATTTGTGTAGTTTAAAAACAAAGCATCGGGGCAGACTTCTTCCATATCCTTTGCAAAGTCGTCTAAAACTCTGATTGTGCGCAATCCGCGGAAAATTCCTCCGATTCCAAGCGTATCTGCTATCGTTTGACGAAGACCGTATTTTTTGGGTACTTCAAAATCAATCACGGTACAAGGCTCATAAAGACCGACCTGAATGGCATTTACCACATAATTTGCACCGCGAAGAGCATCTTTACGATTTTCAACGCCACAGTACTTTTCAATTTTGGCTTTGTTGCCCAAATTTCTGTTGATCGCCGAAAGCATCAAATAGCTTTCATCCAAGCGCTGCGGGTCGATATCATACAACGCGATCGTACTGTTCTCCAAGGAAGGGGTAAGCATGCTGTCGCCAAGTACATTCTTGGCGAAAACAGTAGAACCGGCGCCCATGAAGGTAATCTTAGGCATATGAACACTCCTTATGACCATGTATTTAAAGAACCACCTGTTGAATGTATTATATCAAAACGAGCGCTCAAAAACAACCATATCTTTCATAGAGCCGAAGGAAAAGCGATACTTTCAGGCTATATTCCAGCGATAACAAATGCCCGACAGCCATCTGTTCATATGTCTTTGCAGGCGCCATACACGCTTCATCTGCAGGATCTTCCGATGAACCTGCCCGCTGGATCAAAGCATTGTAATGAAGGCTGTAACGCTTGATTCAAAGCTGAAGGAATCGCTGTATACTACGATGGACAAGGAGATAACGATTTTAACAGGGGGCAACCGAGCAGATGTGCAAGACCCAGAAGGGATGATTCCTGCCATTGAACACCTCGAACATCCCGAAGGTGCTGCAGACGGAAATCA
>JAZSNM010000005.1:0-2600 GCA_045536405.1 Christensenellaceae bacterium | reverse complement strand
GCCAAAAACCGACAAGACTTGAAAAAGGATTGTCGGTTTTTACTTTTTCACTCTTCACTTTTCACTCTTCACTTTTTACTTGCCGTCGGCTTTTGTAAAGTAATAAGTAATAGTGAATAGTGAATAAGTGGCATTTTGATTACATTTATTATTTAAAAGTTTTTATATTTTTAATTTAACACTATTTTAACACAAATTCGTGTTAAGAACAAACCGACAAGACTTGAAAAAGGCTTGTCGGTTTTTACTTTTTCACTCTTCACTCTTAACTTTTCACTTTTCACTTGCCGTCGGTTTTTGGAAGTAATAAGTAATAGTGAATAGTGAATATGTGGCATTTTGATTGCATTTTAGATGTGGGTTAATTCCCCACCTTTATATTGTTTTCAAAGAATATTTTATCTATTGCAGTCTTTATGTCTTTAATATCTTCACTTGTTGTTCCTGCAATTTTAAAACCTTGTTCTTTATAAATCTTTTCTTTAAATTTTTTAGTTTCTATATATTTTTTATCTTTTGTGTTTTCATATCCCCAATGCTCTATAAATAATTTATAGTCTGGTAAAAAGAAGTCTGGATGTAATAGTTTCGTTTCATCATTTTCATCTTTATAAAAAATAGTATGTTCGTATTCTACTCTTATACCACGATTATATAGTTCGTCGTAAATTATTTTTTCTTGTTGGCTTCTAACATACATACCATTTGCTGTTTTTACGTCTCTATTTCCGTATTCATCAATGACATTAAATTCTTTTAGGTTTTTGATTACTACCGTAATTGCTTTATCTTTATATTTAAAATAATGTTCTTTGCAAAACAAATTACCGTTTTCTGTTTCGTTATCACAGAATAAACATTTTGTATGTATTTTTATATTTCTTTCTTCTTTAACTTTTTTACATTCACAAACAACGTCTTTTTCGTTCCATTTGCCACAATCTGGGCATTGGTAAATTAAACCTTGTTTTAACATTTCTTTGTGTTCTCTGCAAAGTCCGTCTTCTCTATACTTACCATAATAATTGCTTGTAGGTTTACCGCAAATAGGGCAAACGTTTTTTTCATTTTCCATAGAAGTTCTCCTAAAATGCTTATTTTAATATTATACAATGCTTTGTAATGTTTGTCAAGGTAAAGCATAAAAAGCGCTTTAACGCTCGATGAAGTCATCAGTCTCTATAAAATGATATTACACACCTTTTTTCATATACACCGCTTGTGCGGTTCTTGACAAAGAAAAAGACACGAACGCAAGTTTCGTGTCTTTTTGTTTCGTTGCTAATTAAGATTTTAACCTGCAAGCGAGCAATAGCCAAAAGATTACGGATAAAACAAGATTTTAAGTGGCTTAGATTGCTTATTTCAACTATAGCCTATCTCAATCTATTTTTATAATACTTTCTTTTATTGAACTTTAACGTAAGTTCCGCCGACGTATTCGTAAATGATAGCATCAGGCAAATGGTAATCGTCATTGCTTAAATATTTATTCCACTCTTGTTCTGTCCATGCTCTAGATAGATGTTCGAAAGTAAAAGAATTTAATTTTCCGTTGCTAAAATCAATAGAGCCGTAATGGTCGATCATATTTTCTTGAGCATCAAAAGTTGAGTAGCCAAACATCAACGCCTTTTCGGTGTTTTCAAGCGACTTGTAATACGACGCTTCTTTAGAATAGGTAAAATATATACGAGGCGGAGCGATTGAATCTTTATAAGTTATTCCGTGCGCAAAACCTTCTAGCGGTTTATCTAATTCGGGCGAAAAATATTGAAAATAGGAATCTAAATAATCTCCGTTTTTAATAACGTAGCCTCTTGGACTTACAAAATAGAAATAGTGCTCTTCATCTAATTGATATTTGCCGTTTAATTCTGCGGTATAATTTTCTAAAGTTGGAATAGTGTAATCAGGGTTATTTAGGTTAGAAGATTCTTCAACAAAAGTTGCTCCTTCTCTTACGTAAGTTCCTAAAACGAAAGGAAGTTCCGAATAAAAATATTTAATTTCTTCTTTCCCACCGCTATATTCGTCAATAATGCGGAATTGGTTGATTGGTTCAAACGATTCGGTATATGCCGAAATATGCTCGTAAGAATCTCCGCACTTAATATTAAAATGCAAATTATCTTTTAAGTAGCCAACGTCTTCAGTTTTAGTAATTACTTTTTGAAATTCACCTTGTTTTTTTAGAACGCCGTTTTCGTAATATTTTAATGAAAAATTACCTTTAGAGCCGTCAATATCAAAATAAACGTCAGTTAAAGTTACTCTCTCATCAGCGGGCTTATAAAGATAAAATTTGCCCGTTATAGGCTCATACGAATTGGTATGAACGTTTTTATTGTTTCCGCCGAAAATTCCGCTTATAGCGTCGCAACCAGTCAACGAAAAAGAAAATAAGGAAATTAAAAAAACTAAAAATAACTTAATAAATTTTTTCATTTTTACCGCTCCCTAAACGCTTAATCTTTTTTCTAGCGTTAAATTCTGTAATATGATTATATCATGCAAAATTAGTTTTTACAAGATTTTTTCTAATTTTAAGAAAATGATTTTATGAAGCAAAAAACTGGTTTTCTATATGTAAAAAATGA
>JAZSNM010000004.1:0-7205 GCA_045536405.1 Christensenellaceae bacterium | reverse complement strand
TATCAACGATTAATCTTCTATTTCATCAAATAACGTATCGTCAAAAAATTCTTTGAGCGATATACCCAAAGTTGCAACAATTTGATAGATTGTATCGAGTTTTACTGTTTTATATTTACCGTCAACGGTAACTGAAATTGTAGAACGAGGAATACCACCATTTTTGTATAACTGATATTGAGTCATATTGCGTTCTGCGAGTAAATTTTCCACCCTCTTACCTACTGCTTCAGATAATTTCATAATAGCCTCCTTACGTTTATCACAATAAACGTTCATTGCAATAATTATAGTTTGTGTAATTAAATTTTTAGTTTATTGCGCTGAACGCTTTCAAAATATAGTTTATTGTGATAAACTATTATGTGAGGGTGATTATTATGATTATTACTTTTTGTGGGCATTCGCAAGTAATTTTTACAGATGAAGAAAAATCAGTATTACGAAATATTCTTGTTGATGAGATAAATAAAAATCCCATCAGCAAGTTTTACTTGGGTGGGTACGGTGATTTTGACGGATTGTGCCTGAGAACTTTAAGGGAATTAAAGCATGATTTCCCTACTATTGAAATTCTTTTTATAACTCCTTATCTTGATAAAAATTATAGCAAATTAGAACTTACAAAATACTATTATGACGACGTTATATTCCCTCCTATTGAAATTGTTCCACGTAAGTTTGCAATCTTAAAAAGAAATGAGTGGATGGTTGAACAAGCTGACCTTGTTATTGCCTACGTTAAATATTCTTGGGGTGGAGCTGCTAAAGCTTTAGAATATGCCAAACGGAAAAAGAAACGTATTATAAACATTGCAAAATAAACATATAAAAAGCCGTTTTGAATTTTTGTTTTAAAACGGCTTTTATTATACAGAAAGTTTCTCGTAAATATTATTGGTTTTTACGAGAAACTTATTTTTTATAGGCATTTACTCTTCGTCGCTATCCAAGATTTTATCTTCTTCGAGTTTTAAGGATTTGAGCCATTCTTCCTTTTTACGTTGGATTACTTGATAGTTTATACTTCCACGCGGACAACAAGATAATAAAAAGTTAAAATCTTTTAGTTTGTTGCGAATTTTGTCGTTTGGGTCTTCAACCACAATCTTCGGTCTGCGATAAGCATTATATAAAGTTATAAAGCATTTCCAACTGTATGCCATCAAATTTTGTTTTGCGGCACGTTTGCAATACCTACGCCAACATAACCTTATAGAAGATTGATGTTTACACATTTGAAACTCTTCCCACTTAAAATCGGGAATTAGATATCCTTCCCCTGCTTTTGCCCTTTCGGGGAATAATAAAGAAGAAATTTCTTCTTCACTCATATCATTTAGCGCATGAATTTCAATCCCTAACGCCTTTATGCGTTGAAAAACTCTCCAAACAGTCATTCGAGAACAACTGCAAAGGGTAGCGATTTGCTCTTGTTTATTGCCTTTTTGGTAATATTCAATGATTAATTTGTATTTTGACATAATTTTCTCCTATTTTATCGCCCTTTTTTACCCATAGCGGTAGATACAGAAAAATGTAACATTTGAGGAACCACCCCGTTTTTTTGGCCGATTTTTGACTTTGCAAGAGATTTTTAAGAGAAAAAAAGTAGTCACTCTCCGAGAAGAATGACTACTAAAACCTTATTTTTTAATTAAAAATTGAATTTTTACCGCTTTTTAGGGTTAATTGTTAGCCCCTAGGATTACGGATGTTCGCTTGTGCTGCTGATAATCTTGCAATAGGAACACGGTATGGTGAACAAGATACGTAACTTAAACCGATAGCGTGGCAGAATTCTATTGAAGATGGGTCGCCACCGTGCTCGCCACAAATACCTAAGTGCATATTAGGACGAACTTTTTTACCACCCATAACAGCCATTTCCATAAGCATACCAACGCCCGTTGTATCAAGCCTTGCAAATGGGTCTGATTCGTAAATTTTATTTGAGTAATATGATGGTAAGAATTTGTTAGCATCATCACGAGAGAAACCAAAAGTCATTTGAGTTAAGTCGTTAGTACCAAAGCAGAAGAAGTCAGCCTCTTTTGCAATTTCTTCACTTGTTAAACATGCTCTTGGTATTTCAATCATTGTACCAACTTCATATTTTAACGTTACGCCACTTGCTTTAATAACTTCATCAGCAGTAGCAACAACAATATCTTTAACAAACTTTAATTCTTTAACTTCGCCTGTTAATGGAATCATAATTTCAGGAACTAAATTCCAATCAGGATGTCTTTTAATAACGTTAATAGCAGCCTTGATTACAGCCTTTGTTTGCATAACTGCAATTTCAGGGTAAGTTACCGTTAAACGACAACCTCTATGACCCATCATAGGGTTAAATTCGTGTAATGAAGCGATAATATCTTTAATTTGAGAAACTGTTTTTCCTTGAATTTTAGCAAGTTCTTTAATATCTTCTTCGTCAGTTGGAACAAACTCGTGAAGTGGTGGGTCTAAGAAACGAATAGTAATAGGATATCCGCCAAGAGCCTCGAATAAACCTTCAAAGTCTGCTTGTTGCATAGGCTCGATTTTATCAAGAGCAATTTTTCTTTCTTCAACGGTATCTGAACAAATCATTTCTCTAAACGTGCCTATTCTTGAAGGGTCAAAGAACATATGCTCAGTACGGCAAAGACCTATACCTTGCGCACCAAAAGCAACTGCTTGTTTAGCATCATCAGGAGTGTCGGCGTTAGTTCTAACGTCAAGAGCCTTATACTTGTCAGCAAGGTCCATAATTCTACCAAAGTAACCTGAATTAGGGTCGGCTGGAACTGTTTTAATAAGAGTATCGTAAATATTACCCGTTGAACCGTCTAATGAAAGTACGTCGCCTTCTTTGAAGATTTTACCAGCAAGTTCAAACCATTTTTCTTCTTCGTGCATTTTAATATCGCCACAACCAGAAACACAGCAAGTACCCATACCACGAGCAACAACCGCTGCGTGTGAAGTTTGACCACCACGAACGGTTAAAATACCTTGTGCATACTTCATACCTTCAATATCTTCTGGAGAAGTTTCTAATCTAACTAAGATAACGTTTTCGCCTTTCTTGCCTTCGATAACAGCGTCTTCAGCGGTAAATACTATTTTACCAGCGGCAGCGCCAGGAGATGCTGCAATACCTTTACCTACAACGTTGTTTTTATCAGCGTCTTTTAAAGCCTTCGCATCAAATTGAGGGTGTAAAAGCATATCTAAACTCTTAGCGTCAATTTGCATAAGTGCTTCTTTTTCAGTTATCATACCTTCGTCAATTAAATCGCAAGCGATTTTGATAGCGGCAGTAGCAGTTCTTTTACCATTACGAGTTTGAAGCATATATAACTTTCTATCTTGAATAGTAAATTCCATATCTTGCATATCACGATAGTGATTTTCTAAAATGTCGCAAACTTTTAAGAATTGTTCGTATACTTCTGGGAATACTTCTTTCATTTGAGCGATAGGCATTGGCGTACGAACACCTGCAACAACGTCTTCACCTTGTGCGTTTGTTAAAAACTCACCCATAAGACCTTTTTCGCCCGTTGCTGGATTACGAGTAAATGCCACGCCCGTACCAGAAGTGTCACCCATATTACCGAAAGCCATCATTTGAACGTTTACCGCCGTACCCCAACTATATGGAATATCGTGATCCATACGATAAATGTTAGCACGTGGGTTATCCCATGAACGGAATACCGCTTTTACAGCCTCGAAAAGTTGTTCTTTTGGCTCAGATGGGAAATCTTTACCTAATTGTTTTTTGTATTCCGCTTTGAATTGATATGCTAAATCTTTTAAATCGTCAGCAGTTAATTCAACGTCTTCAGTAACGCCTTTTCTTTCTTTCATTTCGTCGATAAGTTTTTCAAAGTATTTTTTACCAACTTCCATAACAACGTCTGAAAACATTTGAATAAAACGACGATAACAGTCCCAAGCCCAACGTGGATTGTTTGATTTTGTAGCCAAAGTATTAACAACTTCTTCGTTTAAACCTAAGTTTAAAATAGTATCCATCATACCAGGCATTGATGCACGAGCACCTGAACGAACTGATACGAGTAATGGATTTTCTTTGTCACCAAACTTTTTGCCACAAATTTTTTCCATTTTTTCAATATATTCTAATATTTCAGCTTGAATTGATGGGTTAATTTGTTTACCATCTTCATAATACTGTGTACAAGCTTCAGTAGAAATAGTAAATCCTTGTGGAACAGGTAAACCGATATTAGTCATTTCAGCGAGGTTAGCACCTTTACCACCAAGAATTTCACGCATTTTTGCGTTACCTTCCGAAAATAAATAGCAATATTTTTTAGCCATTTGTTTAATCCCTCCAAATATATAATAAATAAAAATTTTTGTTTCACAATTAAAGAGAAAGACACACTACGCATTTTATCTGCACGTGTGCCTTTTTTCTACACATTATTTATTCTATAATAAATATTAAAAAATAGCAAGTGATTTTACACTAAAAAATAGTCTAATTGCAATTATGTTTTGGTTTTTGCAACTTTTTTTTACATAAATAAGCGCAAGAAGGCGAACAAACGCCTTCTTGCATAAATAAATTACCACGTAGTCACAATTAAAGGTAGTATTAAAAATAAGGCATTTCACAATTTGACTATGTGTAATATATTATAATAATTTTAAAGTTTTGTTGTATTACAAAAGCCTTTTACAACTATAATAAATTTTACGCTATAACCCAGTTTTCATTTCCACTTTTTACTGCAACGTTAACAGAACCTATATATTTAGCAATTGAACAACCTTCCGTAAATTGCTCTACGGTAAGTTCAATTCTTCCATCAATATAACTGCTATCATTAGTAAGGTAGATTATAAGTTCACCACTTCGTATTTCATAGTCGAATTTTTCTGAATTATTAACAACGCTGACACTACTAAAAGTTTCTAAAACATCAACTGTTTGACTGTTTGCGACTTCAAATTCTATAATCGTAGAAAAACGCCCGCCAACACCAGATTCTTCGAGTATTTTTTGAGTGTAAGTTTCGTCAGTGTAAACGGTATACTGCATTAATAATGATACAACCACCTTTTTAGTATCTTCTTCCGTTGTTATTTGATATTTCCCTGTTTGAGAATTCTTTTCTGCTTTCTTTGTTGAGTCTACCTTTATAACGCCCTCCGTTACTTTATTGATAGGCGTTTCAACACCCTCAACGTTTACCGTTACCCCTGCAACAGACATACAATGATACTTGTTTCCAAAAGGTGTGCCGTTGCCAGTATAATACAACGTTGCTTTTGAAAGATTTTCTTCGGTTATTGCATCAACGTTAATGGTAACAATATTTCCATTTCCTTGATATGGATGACCTATTAAAATTGCCGAATAAGAATTTGAACTTGAATATATTTCAACTTCCGTTGAACAGTTAACGAAATCAACCGTATAACTAAATCCACCGTCAACAACGTTTTCCGTTCCATATCTTAAAAACGCTCCTGCATTCCAGTCACAGAGCATATACCCGACAACGTTAATATTTTCAAATTTAAGCGAAGTCACTCCACAACAACGTACAACACCCATACCGCCAACAAAGTCTACGGTAAAATTACTAATTTTAACAGGTGTTGTATCGGAAGATATTCCTAAGCCTACGTTTCTAAACATATACTTATTAACGTTTGTAAATTTAACACCACTACCGTCAAACGAGCCGTTTAAGTTAACTTGTGGCAAATTAGTAGCATCAATTACTTCAATATCTTCCGCAACTTTATAGTAGTAATAATTATCTTCATTTTCTCCTATAAATGAAAAATGCTCGGCACTATAAAGCACATAAGGATTAGTTTGAGTTCCTTCACCAGTCACACTTAATTCTCTAACAAAAGAACAATTATTACAAGTAGCATCACCAGAATTATCATATAAATGATTAAGTTTTTCAATAACTTCACTTTTAGTTTCGCCACATTTTGTACACGTATAAGTTTTTTCGCCAATATTTTGACAAGTTGCTTCCGTTGTAATTTCGCCGTCATTATAAACGTGTTCACACTCACCACAACCCGTCAAATTAAGGGTAATAGAAAAAACACTCACTAAACATAATATTAATAAAATTATTTTTCTCATAACTTCTCTCCTTTTTATTATTTATTTATATGTTTAATACACTCCTAACTAATTCGTTAAGAGATTTCACACTTACTATTTGATGTATTTTATACTTCCATGCCCACCGTAACTAGTTTAAGGCAAGTGTATGTTTTGTTGACTTATTGCTTGTTATCAGTTTTTTTATTTTCTAATTCATCCTCGAAAAAAGTATCACAAAATAAGTCGCTAAACATCTCGCCTTCTAAATAATTAAACACACTTGATACTTCTTTAAACACTTTTAAAAGTTTAATTATAACTAAAATTATGCACAATATTAAAATAAACGCTAATATTGCAATGATTACCCACCACAAAGTTTTAAACCAGCCTTTAAGATTCTCTATATTTTTCACAGCAAATTGTGATATTGTTGGTAATTATATAGTAATTTTTCCTATATGTCAAGTATTTTATAGTAATTTTGCCTATAATTATTTTGAAGGATTAAAAAATGGATATTTGTAAAATAGTTGGTAGCAACTTAAAACAAGCCAGAAAATTCAAAGGTATAACTCAAAAAGAAATAGCAAATGAACTAAATAAGTATCAGTCTGATTATAGTGAATATGAGACGGGCAAAATACAATTAGATTATGAAAAGATTGTATATTTATGCAAAAGGTTTGATATTACTCCTAACGAATTATTTGGTTTTAACGACTAACAATTTAATATAAAATTTTTGCTAATCGCCGTAACTGAATATTGTTATGGCGATTTTTAAAGCACCAAAAAAACAATATATAAAGGCGTAAGTTTTGAAATGCACCCCAAAAGTTTAGACAAAAAATTAAATTAAATATATTGGAATTGAGTTCGGTATTTTACTGGACTCATTTTCAATTTTAAAGATATTCTTTCGTTGTTGTAATAGTAAATATATTCGTGTAGTTTTTCTATGAAAGCGTTAACGCTTTCAAAAGTTTCGCCGTAGTACATTTCTACTTTAAGTCTACCAAAAAAGTTTTCCATAACGCTATTGTCTAAACAATTACCTTTTCTTGACATACTTTGCGTTATGTTACGTTCTTTAAGTAAG
>JAZSNM010000048.1:0-53110 GCA_045536405.1 Christensenellaceae bacterium | reverse complement strand
AACGCCGTCTTCACCTTCAAAATAAGGAAGCCAAGTTGTGTTTGGAGCGGAAACAGTATAATCATTTTTATAGTTTGTACCGGCATTATCTCTAAGGTAAACTGAACCAACAGTTTCAGCATAACCAAAGTTTTCAATATCTAAATTTTGTAATTTTGCTGGAACGACTACTAAGTGATCAGTTAACGTTACTGTTTCAATAAGTTGATCGCTCTCATCATAAGCAGAAACTTCAATCGTGAACTTAGCCTCGTCAGTATATTTTGATGGATCATGAATAAGTATATCTCCACCAACTGCTCCGGTTGGCCAGTAAAGGTCAGCATAACCACTTGAATATTCTGGAACAAATACGTTACTATCAAGAGTAATAGTTCCTAAACCAAACGGTTGAATTACTTTGTATTCAATTCTATCAGCGCTAAGTGAATGCGTATCAATTACAACTTCTGTATATTGTTCAGCTACGTTAACTACGTTAACAGTTAAACCATCAATTAAATCTTTTGTTTGAATACCAAATGCAGTATTTTCAAACGTAGCGGTATACGTACCTACTTTTTTTGGATTAGTTGGATCTGGCTCAACTACAGCGTAAACAACGTTAACCGTTTCAGTTTGAATATGTTCTCCATCATAAGTACATACTCTCGTTGCAGTACAAGTTCCCGTTTGAGTAGTATCGTCTACGTCCCAAACATAAGTTGGCGTAGCGTAGTTACACTCTTCAATTTTATCTTGTTTTTGAGTTTCAAACGCAGAGTTAGTAAACGTAGCAGTATATTCACCTACTTTGTGTTTCGCCGCGCCGTCAATCACAACCGTACTTGGAGTAACGTTACTAAGAGCAGCGTTTACTGTTTCCGTTTCGATATGACCTGGAGCATACGTACATACTCTTGTTGCAGTACATTTTAACACGTCTTGATCCCAAGCCCATGAATATTCAACTTCCTCGAACACGCATTGTTCGCTGTTTTTATCACGAACTTTTACACCAAATTGCGTATTTGTAAAAGTTGCAGTATACGTTCCTATTTTGTGTGGTACTGTAGCATTAACGTCAGCCACGTCAGCATAAACGGTGTTAACGGTTTCAGTTAATTTGTGATCTGAATCGTTGTAACATACGCTTGTTGCAGTACACGTTGAATTATCAGCACTCCAAACGTAAGATGGTTCTTTCCATAAGTGGGCTGTAGTTTCGCCACTTTCAAACGTTTCAGTGCCTTTTTCGCCACAAGAACAAGAATAATAATATTTTGCTTTACTACCACAAGTTGCTTCGTCTTTTAAATAAGCATCGGTAGTAACTTGTTCACTATAATCATGAACGTGCTCGTCTTCTTTACAAGCAATTAAGCCAATAGCCGAGCAAGTAAGCATCAATATAGTTAACATTGAAATTACTATCTTTTTCATAATTTCCTCCCTTAAAAAATTAATAAATTAGTTTAAAAAACTATAAACTATACTTTTAGTATAACCTTGCTAAAGGTCTTTGTCAATACCTTTTTTATTTTATTTTCAATATTTTTAGATTTATGCACGTTAAATAGACTTTACACTAACGTCACTATTTATTAAATACTCTTTTTTGCCGTTTCTTTCAACAATTAGCCTACCTAAATTATCTACGCCTAAACAATAAGCAAGATAATTTTCTTCAACGCTACTTACCATAATTTGTTTATTTAAAATTACTAATTTTTTTTGATATTCTTCGATAAAATTATCGTTTTTTATATCATTTTCTATATCTTCCAACTTATTTATTACGTGTGAAATTAATAAATTCCTATCAATTTTTTTACCACTTTCAATATATAAAGAAGATGCTATTTTTTCAATATCTTTATGGAATTTTTTATTGTAAACGTTTATACCAATTCCCGCAATAATACTACTAATTTTGCCGTTTTTTATAACCGATTCAGTTAAAATTCCGCATACTTTTTTGCCGTTTATAATTATATCGTTTATCCATTTTATGCCCGCTTTTACACCATATAATTCTTCAATACTTTTACTTACCGCTAAGGCTATAAACGTTGTAATTCTACCTATTTTTTCATACTCGTAATTTCCGTTTAAAAGTAAAGACATATATATTCCGTTAAAATACGGCGAATGAAATTTTCGGTTAAATCTGCCTCTTCCCTTACTTTGCTTTTCACTTATTACAACTTGAACGCCTTTATTTAAATTATTTTTTAAAACGTCGTTAGTCGAAGTGGTTTTTAAAAGCACTTTTATATTCTTTTTAACTTGTAAATTTTCATTTATTTTTTTACTGCTTATAACGTTTATCATAATTTAATTTTAATATAATTACTAAAAAATGTCAATTTATTAGAGTTAAAACAAAAATATATAAAATATTTTAAAAAAATTTCAATTAACTAATGACAAAAGCATTTTTTTGTGTTACAATGTCTTTAATAGTATAAACTATGCTAAATTTTTAAATTTTATTATATAAGGAGATTAAAAATGAACAAAATTTTCGACCCAGCTACACCTTTTAATTTTAAGCCGGCAGATTACGTTCCTTTTAAAGATAGGGAACTTTGCGAAAAATTAAGAAAAATTAGCGGAACAGATTTAGAAAAACACTCTAACCCAGATTTTAACATTAAGGTTATGATGAACCCTCATCCTGTTCTTATTGCTACGTTATTTGAAAGAATTAAAGCAGCAAGTGAAGCAGGCAGAAAGATTACTCTTATTTTAGGTAATCCTGAACCTGATACTTATATTCCTCTTGCACAACTTATCAACTATTTTAAAGTTGACTGTAAAAACGTTCACTTATTCGCTATGGATGAATGGGCTGACCAAGATGGTAATATCGCTCCTGAAACTTATCAAGCAGGTTTCGCTCACTCAATGCTTAAATACTTAGTTTATCAAATTGATGAAAAACTTCGTATGCCTTTATCTAACGTACACTATCCAACTAATAAAAATATCAATAGTTATTCTGATATGATTACTGATTGTGGCGAAGGCGGTGCAGATATTTGTTCTTCTTCTCCTGGTTGGACGGGACATATGGCGTTTATCGACCCTGTTCCAGATTTCTTCCCTAAGGGATTTGACCCTAACGTTGAACCAACGAAAGAAATGATTGACGAATGGCTTAATATGAAGGCTCGTATCGTTGAACTTCACCCATTAACAGTTGCTCAAAATTCACTTCACGGTGTATTTGGTCAATCTGGTTATATGGCTGACGTTCCTCCTAAGGCTGCAACTATCGGCCCTGTTGACGTTAAAAATGCAAGAGAAAGAATTGAAGTTCACGCACTTTTAACTAACGGAACTTTCTCTTCATGGCAAAGAATGACTAGCCGTCTTGTTCTTCACGGACCTATTACTCCATTAATTCCAAGTTCAATGCTTCAAACTATGAAAACTCAAGTTTACGTAAGCGAAGAACTTGCCGCTCCATTTGAATGTTGGGAAAAAGTTGGTTACTAAAATTAACTAAAAAAGGCTAACGAAAAAATTTCGTTAGCCTTTAAATTTTATAACTCTAATTGCTTTAATAAGTTTTTAGTTTTTTCAATGCTTTTTTTGTCGTTTTTAGCAGTTGATTTAATTTCAGTTACTCCCCTTTTTAATCTTCCTAAAAATATTAGCCTACACCAACGTCTAATTTGACATATTGGATACAGCCATTTTTTATTATTTAGCGTTGGATACTGAATTTTTAAATCGTCAAAGGGAAGCCAAATTCTTTTAAAAAGATACTTTATTTTTCCGCCTTTTTTTACTTGTTGTACGCTAACCAAAGTTTCAATATTTCCAAATTGCCCACCTTTAAAAATATATTCTTCAATATCTTTCGTTAAAGGCGTATGCTCTTTATTATTAAACCAAATTTCACTTAAAAGTTTTATATTTTTAGCAAACGTTTGTATTTTGCCTTGCTGTAATAATTCGTTTAACTTTTCCTCGTTTAACTTTAAATTTTGCCTAATCAAAAACAAGTCTATTATAGGTCTTATTCCCGAACCGCCAACTAAAAAATGCTTTACTATATGCGCTATATGATAGTAATAAAACGTTTCGTTTTGCATTTCGTAATAATGCGATTTACCTTGCTTTAATTTACAACTTTCAAAAACGTTAATCAATGGTAAGTTAATATCTTCTTTTACGTCTTTTTCTATTAAATCGTAATGAAGTTCTACGGTTGCGTTATTTTTAGTAATAAAGGTTAAATCGTGCGCCCCTTTAAATTTAAAAACGTAACCTAATTTATCAATTAGTAGTTGTTTTGCTGTTTCTATATCTCTTTCTCTAATTAAAACGTCTACGTCACAACTTGACCTTAAATAACTTTCTTTATAAAATTCTTTTATAACCGCACCTTTAAGCGGAACGAAATCAATGCCTTCGTTTTCAAAAAAATTGCAAAGTGTTTCTAACTCATAATCAAGTTGTTCTCTAACGTAAATTGCTTTTAATTTTTCATTTTCTAAAAAGTTTATAATTTTTTCATTTTTTATATTTTCACAAAGTTTAACGGTGTCTAGTAAAAAATGTTGAATTTCGTGCTTTTTTAAAAGTTGAAAAACGTCTTTTACGTTATTTTCGTTAATACTTTGTAAAATATTTTTAGAAGGCTTTTCGCTCTTAATTTCATATTTAATTATAGATAGTATAATATCAATTATTAGCATAAGCCCCCCTTTTTTATTTTTAATATTTACGCCACACCATTTTATCTACAATGCCCACGTAAGATTGTATGATTTTTACCACTTTATTAGAAACGTTTTCATCAACGTAGTCTAAAACAGGAATTCCGTTATCGTCGTTTTTTACCATATTTACAGCCGTTTCTACTGCTTGAAGTAATCCCTTTTCATCTATACCCGCTAAAACGAAACAGCCTTTATCTAACGCCTCTGGTCTTTCAGTTGAAGTGCGAATACATATCGCTGGAAACGGCTTTTTTATTGAAGTGAAAAACGAACTTTCTTCTGGAAGCGTTCCGCTATCTGACACAACCGCATAAGCGTTTAATTGAAGGGCGTTGTAATCGTGAAAGCCTAACGGATCGTGCATTATGACCTTGCTATCAAGTTTAAACCCACTCTCTTCTAAACGCTTTTTACTTCTTGGATGACAACTATAAAGTAACGGCATATCGTATTTTTTAGCCATTTCGTTTATAGCGTTAAAAAGTTGTAAGAAATTCTTTTCAGTATCAATATTTTCTTCTCTATGGCAAGATAAAAGTATATACTTTTTACTCTTTAAATTTAACTTTTGTAAAATTTTGCTATCTAAAATTTCTTGTAGATTATTTTTTAAAACTTCCGCCATAGGCGAGCCCGTAACGAACGTCCTTTCCTTTGGTAAACCCGTATCGGCAAGATATCTTCTTGCGTGCTCGGAATATGCTAAATTCACGTCGCTTATTATATCAACAATTCGCCTATTCGTTTCTTCTGGTAAGCACTCGTCTTTACACCTATTGCCCGCTTCCATATGAAATATAGGAATATGCAATCTCTTTGCTGAAATTGCTGATAAACAAGAGTTCGTATCGCCTAATATTAGTAAAGCGTCGGGCTTAATTTCACTCATAAGTTTATACGAGCAATTTATTATATTGCCTATCGTTTCGCCAAGGTCGTTACCTACCGCGTCCATATAAACTTCGGGGCTATCTATTTTTAAATCTTTGAAAAATACTCCGTTTAAGTTATAATCGTAATTTTGCCCGGTATGTGCTAAAACAACGTCAAAATATTCTCTACATTTATTTATAACGGCTGAAAGCCTTATTATTTCCGGCCTTGTGCCAACAATAATGAGTAATTTTATTTTTCCGTTATTTTTAAATTTTACATCGCTATAATCTAATTTCATTTGCATTTATTTTTCCACCTTTTCAAAATAAGTATCAGGATTGTTTTTATCAAAAATTTCGTTAGCCCACATAACAGTCACTAAATTTTCAGTTTTAGATAAATTTATAATATTGTGCGTATAACCTGGCAACATATGAACTGCTTGAATTTCATCTCCACTAACTTCAAAATTTAATACTTCGTTAGTACCTATTTTACGTTGCTGAATTAAACCTTTACCGCTAACAACTATAAAAAATTCCCATTTAGAGTTATGCCAATGCTCGCCTTTAGTTACGCCCGGTTTTGATACGTTAACGCTAACTTGTCCACACTTTAAAGTACGAATTAACTCAGTAAAACTGCCCCTTTCGTCAGTATTCATTTTTAAAGAAAATTTAACTTTTTCTTTTGGCAAATATGAAAGATAAGTTGAATATAACTTTTTAGCAAATGAATTTTCTTCCATTTCAACCATTACTAACGTTTTAGGTTGAGCGCTAAATTCGTTTAATAACTTTACTATTTCTAAAAGCGATACCTTATAAGTTAACGGTACGGCACAGTATTTGCCGTTATTATCTATAACAGTTTCTAATCCGTTAAAGTTAGCGTGATGCTCTTTGTTTTGCAAGGCTAAAACCATTTCTTTTATAAGGTCGTCAATATACAACAATTCCAAAACTACGTTTTCATCATTAACCGTTATAGGTAAATCGTTTGCTACGTTATGACAAAAAGTAGCAATTACCGAATTATAATTTGGTTTACACCATTTTCCAAACAAATTAGGAAAACGATACACTAAAACCTTTGCACCCGTATTTTTAGAATACTCGAATATTAAGTCTTCGCCCGCTTTTTTGCTTTTGCCGTATTCGTTATTATATCTACCTATACAAGTTGCTTGTAAAGATGAAGATGACATTATAGGACAAGTGTTTTTATGTTTTTTTAACGTATTTAACAGCACGTCTAAAAACCCGAAATTACCTTGCATAAATTCTTCGGCGTTTTTAGGTCTATTTACTCCCGCTAAATTAAAAACAAAATCGGCATTTTTACAATATAAGTCAAGGTCAGTTAAAGTGCTATCGATATCGTATTCGTAAATTTCACTTATAGTTAAATTGGGATGCGTTTTATTGTTGCCGTTTTGAATATTTTTTAAATATTCAACTAAATTTCTACCAACAAAACCTTTTGCTCCCGTTACTAAAATTTTCATATTATACACCTTTACCAGCGAGTTGGTCTTGTATGTATTTAAGTGAAGTGAGTTTGTTTATAACTTCTTCAACTGTTAAAAGTTTAGTGTTTCTTGAATCAAATTCAGTTATATAATTTCTCTCTACGTTGCCATGTTTAAAATATTTGTCGTAATTAAGCCCTCTTTTATCACAAGGAACACGATAGAAATCGCCTAAGTCAATCGCACTAGCGCACTCTTCGTTAGTAAGCAAAGTTTCGTACGTTTTTTCGCCGTGGCGAATACCTATAATTTGTATATTTTTTTCATCGCCACCAAACAACTTAATAACCGCTTTTGCTTGCGTTTCTATTGTGCAAGCAGGTGCTTTTTGGACAAAAATATCACCGTTTTCACCCTTTTCAAAAGCAAATAATACAAGGTCAACCGCTTCGTCAAGCGACATTATAAACCTCGTCATATTAGGGTCGGTAATGGTTATAGGTTTACCTTGCTTAATTTGGTCTATCCAAAGTGGAATTACAGAGCCTCTTGAACATAATACGTTGCCATATCTCGTACAACATATTTTAGTTTTTGAATCGTCTACCGTTCTCGCTTTTGCAATAACTACTTTTTCCATCATAGCCTTGCTTGTCCCCATTGCGTTAACCGGATACGCCGCTTTATCAGTAGATAAACAAACTATATTTTTTACGCCCGCTTCAATACCCGCCGTTAAAACGTTTTCCGTACCCATTACGTTAGTGCGAACTGCTTCCATAGGGAAAAATTCACATGATGGCACTTGCTTTAACGCCGCAGCGTGAAAAACGTAATCAACGCCTATCATTGCCGGTCTAATAGACTCAATATTTCTAACGTCGCCGATATAAAATTTTATTTTATCAGCATATTTAGGAAATTTTTGTTGATATTCGTGACGCATATCGTCTTGCTTTTTCTCATCACGAGAAAAAATTCTAATTTCGCCGATATCACTTTTTAAAAACCTATTTAATACTGCGTTACCAAAACTGCCCGTTCCTCCCGTTATTAGTAACGTTTTGTTTTTAAATGTAGACATAATTTTGTCTCCTTTATTTTTTTATTAACCTTTTTATAAATCGTTTGATTTTTTCTTTTATTTTATTAAAAAACGACTTTTTAGTTGCCTTATAATAAACTTTATCAAAATTATTTGCGTTAACCTTTTTAAGAAAATAATCTCTTTTTTTAGGTTTTTTAACACTCTTTATCATTGACGTGTTAAAAATTATTGCTTTTTCTAAATTTGTTTGCTCGTATATAATGTTTTCTTTTATTTTGTTAAATATTTCTTCGCCTTTTTTTGAGTTGATGACAACTAATGAAACACCTTTATCGTCGTTAAAATTTTTATTAACTTTTTCAACTCCCCAAAAATCAGCCAAAGTTATATCGCTATCTTTTAACTTATTTTTAAACGCACAATTATAACACGATTGCCTTAAAGATAAGTTTTTTATAAACGCTTGCATATAAAGGTTGTTTTTGTGACTTTCTTTTAACGTTTTGCCATTTTCAAAAACAATTTTTATATTATAATTTTCCCAACTATTTTCTTTATTTCTAAAATCTATTTTTACTATTTTTGAGCCTTCATTGTTTTCTAAATATTTTTTATATTCTTCTAAAACCTTAGGCGAAGGAACTCCGTGACAAATTATATCTTGCGTTATTAAATTGTCATACGGCTTTTTTAAAAAACTTTGCAAGCCCCCTACTTGACAAGGCGTTCCGGTAAAAAGTACTAATTTCCCTTGCTCTAAAAATGATTTTACTTTAAAAAACGTATCGCCTAATTCACTTTGCACGTATTTTGATTTACGTAATTTATATAAATCTTCTTCTTTTTCAATATATAAGTGTTTTACTACTAAGTTTTCATCAAACGACGCGCCGAATACTACTCCGTTTTTAGATAAAACGAATTTTGCTATTAAACTAAATATTCCGCCCGAAGAACTATCTTCCCTTTCGCTATCGTTTTTGTTTATAACGGCAAAAGCATTGACTTCCTTGTTACTATTAACCTTATTTAGTACGGGACAAGTTTTTTTACATAAATTACAATTTATGCACTTTTCATTATCTATAACGGGATATAAAAAACCGTCTTTATCACTATTTAACGTTATACAGTTTTTTGGACATACTTGCTGGCACGCACTGCATCCGTTACACAACGACTTATCAATTACTTTTAGCATTTTTTTCCTTTTTAAATATTTTAGATAAAGGCTTTTTAATTAAATTTTTTTCATAATTATTCATTGCAAGTAGCCACATTGAAATTGCATAAATTATAACGTATATTATTATAAAAGAAATTAAATTTAATATAGAATATAAGTTAATAAATTTATTTATAATAATTCCAATGCAAATAGGAATAATCATTGCAAGTAATATTTTAATAATTTCTTTCCAAAACGCAAAAATATCTATATTGCATTTTTTATGATAGTAAATATTCATTATTATTCCGTTTGCTATAGTTAAAGATATTGCCGTAC
Organism: Christensenellaceae bacterium; assembly: GCA_045536405.1. Taxonomy (GTDB): domain Bacteria; phylum Bacillota; class Clostridia; order Christensenellales; family Borkfalkiaceae; genus HGM11412. Next base: position 43,493 of record JAZSNM010000048.1, on the reverse strand, counting down.
CTATTACAGCGCCTAAAACACCGTATAAATTAATTAAGAATATAGATAACACTAAGTTAATTAACGCCATAATTAAATAAATAATACTTCTAAACTTGTGTTTGTTTTGAGCCCTTTGAACTTCAATACCTATATTTTGTATAAAAGGAATTATTGACGTCACTGCAAGAATTACAGCCACTAAATAAGCGTCTTGATATCCATCGCCAGCCCAAAACCATATAAACGACTTACCAAAAAAAATAATGCCGGTTGCCAATAAACCTAGTAGTAAAAATTGAATTCTGCCAACCTTTATAAATAGGTCGGTATATTGTAGTTTTAAATTTTCGCCTTCGTATTGATTAGTGATTTTATGTATTCTTGGAGCAAATATACCACTTATTGCCGTTGAAAACGTCATATAATAAGAATATAATGCGTAACCTACCGAATATATTGCAACAGCTGTAGTTCCTTTCATTCTACCAAGTAAAAATTTATCAACGTTCCAATTAAGTTGGTCAACTATTAAATTTATAGCAATAAAACTTGTGTAGATAAATAAACTTTTAAATAAACCCTTTTCGTAATTTTTAAATACAAATTTGTTTTTAAGTTTTATAAGTACGTAATATAGGTATAAAACGTCAACTAAAACGTTAATGATAAACGACACTAACACCATCGCAATCGACCTATACCCAAGTAGAAGTAAAGGCAACATTACGAGTGGACTTAAAACGGTTGTTACCATACCCAAAAGTTTAGTAAAAACAAACTTTTCGTGTGCTGAAACAATGTTTTTAAATACGCTCATAGGAAATGAAATTGCAAGGTTAATTGTTAAAATAAACATTAAAACTTTAGCAATTTCATATTCGGCTTGTGTTAATCCGTCAGAAAAAACGTAAGTTAAATTAAAAGTTAAAAATAGCCCGCACAATAACGCTATTAAGCCTATTATAAAAAATATCGTTATAAACAAACCATTTAATTTATATATAGATAAATTATCGTTTTCTTTTTTATATCTTGAATAATACCTAATATACCCAGCGTTAAACCCTAAATTTAATATACCTAACATAGATATAGTGGAAGACACGGTATTATAAAGACCATATTCGCTTTGACCTAATAACCTTATCATTATAGGCGTATAAAGTAAGCCTATAATTATATGCAAAAATATTTGCCCGTAAGATAAGATTATTCCGGATTTAATTTGACCTTTATTTGCCATTTTTTAAACCCCCAAGATTATCTTCTAAAAATTTAATAGACTGCTTTTTTAGTTCAATAAATTTATCAAAACTTTTAGAGTAATCTATATCGTTTAAAGAGTTTACGTATTCAAAATTTTCATTTTCAAAATCGCAAAAGCGTTCGTTTACGTTAAATAAGTTAGTTAAATTTTTAATTCTACTATTCATACTGCCAACCATATCACGGTTAAATACAAAAAATTGTTTTTTGTAAATTAAACTAAAAACGCTTGCGTGAAAACTATCGGTAAACACGTATTTTGCGTGTTTAATTAAACTTATAAACTTATTAGGCGATACGTCGTATAACTTTATATCGCCAAAGTTTACGTTAGAATATACGTTAGAATTTCCAGCGTAAGGTATCGTTACTAATTTTAATTTTTTAGTTTTAGCAAATTTTTTTGCAATTTGCCTTTCTTTTTTGTTATTACCTAAAAAATAACAAAATACGTAGTCTTCATTTACTACTCGTTTATCGCAAAGATTGTCCCACTCGCTTTTATCAAGTAAAAGCGTTGGGTCTAAAGTATAAATAGGCTTTACTAAAGATAAGTCTTTAATTAAATTTATATCACTATCTTCTCTTAAAGATACCGCTTTAAAATCTTTTAAACTTTCTTTAAAAATTTGTTTTTGACTATCGTTTAGTGACGTCATAGCAATACTTGCTGAATATGCAAGTTTTATTTTATTTGACGGAACAAAATCTAAAAAGAAAGGACTTTTATACCACCTTAAATTCCAAACTTGGTCGCTCCCCGTAATAAATGCGTCGTAATTATTTATACAATTAGAAATATTTTCGTCGTTATATGCAATTTTACTATTTGGAATATCATTTTCTAAAAAACTTTTAAAGGCTTGTTCTTGTCTAAACGTTACTTTATTTTTATTTTTATCTTTTATAACAAAGCGTTTTTTTATATTTTTAATAGAAATTGCCCTTAAAAACAATGAGATTGCTTTTTTTATAGTCCCGAAAAATCCCGCTTCTTTTATTTTTTCTTTTAGCGATTTTTTCATTACAGGTTTACTATTATTTAAAACGTAGCAAATTTGCTCAGCATTATAGCCGTTGTTATTTAACGTTTTACAAAGCGCGTATGCCTGCAACGAGCCTCCGTAATTTTTAGTTTTATAGTAATGAGTTAATATGCCTATCTTTTTCATTTAATCCTTTAAATTGTTACTTGCGACCTTTTAATAAATTGTTGAATTTGTAATTGCTTTTATAAATTGCATTAATTCTACAATTAATAAATATCTTCTTTATATAATTTTTGATTGCTTTAAGAACTAATTTGAATTTATTGTTATTTTCAATATTATGAAGCAACGAAAAAACTTTATTATATTCATCTTTTTCACAACATTCCCATATAGAACAATTAATTTTATTATTAGGAAAATATTTTAAAATTAGTTGTTTATACATAACAAACGTCTCTTTTAATTTTTCTAAGCAACAAAATTTATCTATATCAGAGTTAGTATATTTTGAAACAACCCAACGAAACGAAGAAACTAATGCGTTTACGCAAAGTTCTTTACGTTCATCATTTAATGCAGATATATTTAAAAATTCCAATCTTTGATTTAAACAATGAACAATCCAATTATTTAACTCAAGATAGCATTTACTTGCATAACCCAAATTTAATCGATTATAGTAATAAACGCAACTATCTATTGTAGAGATTTTATGGCAAAACTTTAAATAATTAAAGAAAAATTCTCCATCTTCGCCTATCTTCATACCTTCAGTAAACCTTAAACGATTATCTTTAATTATTTTAGAAATATATAGTTTAGACGCTATCAACCCTGGCTCATCATATTTATTACGATTAAAAATAAAACTTACCATTTGTGAAGTATTAGATAAGATAATTTTACTTTTTAGATTTTTTTTTAAAATTGTTTTAAATAAATTTATTCTTTTAATAGACCCGATACTACAATCTGTATTAGATATTACAATTTCTTTGCATAAAATGTCAATTGCACTATTTGACAAAAAATCATCACCGTCAACAAAACTTATATATTTACCTTTTGCAATATCTAAACCAGTGTTTCTTGCTGAAGACACTCCGCCGTTTTCTTTATGAACTACAATAACTCTACCATCTTTTTTAGCGTAATAATCACAAATTTCACCGCTTTTATCTGGCGAGCCGTCGTCAACTAAAATAAGTTCAATATTTTTATAAGTTTGATTTAAAATACTCTCTATACAGCGTGGTAAATATTTTTGTACGTTATAAACAGGAACTATTACTGAAACTAAATCATTCATTAGTTAATTCTCCTTTATATAACTTATAAATTTGCTCTCCGTAATTACTAGGTGTTAAATCAATAAAATCTTCATTTAAAATAAATTCTTTTGATTTAATATTTTTTATACTATTTAACCACTCTTCTTTATTATCAAGTGAAATAAACTCTACAAGACCAAAATCAACGTCATTAGGCACGTTAGTTGATACTATAACAGGTATATTTGATGCTTGTGCTTCCAAAGTAACTAACGGACAAGCCTCTGTATAAGATGGCAATAGTAAAACGTCTGTGTTAGCAAAAACTTCTCTTTTATCAATATTATGTGGCAAAATTTCTACCTTATCGTTTAAATTGTTTTTCAATATATAATTAGTCATTTTTTTGCCGTAAACTGAGTTAACATTATAACCTATTAAACTCATTTTTACTGATATGCCTTGATTTAATAATTGTTTAAATAAATCAAGCGAAAATAATTGATTTTTATTTTCATTAAATATACCTATTTGTAAAATTCTAATAGAATTGTCAATGGTTTTAACTGTATTAGAATAAAAATCTATATCAATAGGATTAACCAACGTAATCATATTGTTGGTTGACGTAAAATACGTTTTCCCCGCCTCTTTTGAACAAGTTAATTTAATTGTTACGTAACGCTCAATCAATTTTTTATATTTATTAACTTGTAATTGTTTTAAAATGTTGTGTGCTTTATTTGGAAATTTACCATGACAATGTAATATTCTTATAGGCACGCCACGTTTCTTGGCAACTTTCATAAATAAACCACCGTCAAACCCCGAACAACTATGAATTACGTCAAAATTGTTTGATTTTAAAAAGGCGTTTAATTGTTTTGCTATATTATTGTATCTAAAAACATAATCGTAAAATCTTCGAGACCATTTTGATGTTGGACGGGTTTCATATAGATATTCTATTTTTGCTCCACATTTTTTAAATTCATCATCTAAAACTCCGCCTTTTAACGACATTATAGTAAAATCCACTTTTTGAGATAAATTTTTCACAATAGTCAACAATACGTTAGGTACACCAGAATTAGATAAGGGTCCATACAAAAATAATAAAACTTTTTTTTTCATAAATATAACTCCTTTATAACGACAAACGTATCTTTTGAAAAATAATTGAAATTTTCAGTTGAGCCATCATTTACGATAATCTCTTCAATTTTTAACGTTAAATTTTCCACTGATAAAAAATTCGTCTAAATATTTTAAACGTTATATACTGGTACTATTATTGATATTTTTGATTTTACCATAAAACTCTCACTTTTGCGTTAATCTCTAAAATATAAATCACGAGTGTAAACTTTTTCTTTTACGTCATCTAACTCGTTATCGTATCTATTTACAACTATAATATTAGATAATTTTTTATAACTTGTTAACTAACTTATAAATGAACTAATTTACTAACCTTCTAATGTAGTAATAATATATCTGCAATTCTTTTACTTGCAAAACCATCTCCGTATGGATTTGTAGATTTTGCCATTTTGTCGTAAATGCTTTTATTGTATAAAAGTTCCTTAAAATTAGCATAAATTACACCTTCAGTTGTTCCAACTAATTTTAAAGTTCCAGCCTCTACCCCTTCTGGTCTTTCAGTTGTATCCCTCATAACCAAAACAGGTTTACCTAAACTTGGTGCTTCTTCTTGAATTCCTCCACTATCTGTTAATATTAAATAAGCTCTTGCCATAAAATTATGAAAATCTAAAACTTCAAGTGGCTCTATTATTCTTATTCTATCACACCCTCCCAATTCTTCATCAGCTATCTTTCTTACAATAGGATTCATATGCACAGGATATATTACCTTAACATTACTATCTTCATCAACCACTTTTCTTATGGCCTTAAACATATTATGCATAGGTGCGCCTAAATTTTCTCGTCTATGAGCAGTTATCAATATGAGTTTGCTACCTTTAGCCCATTCCAAATGTTCATTGTAATAATCTTCTTTAATAGTGGTTTTTAAAGCATCTATAGCAGTATTGCCTACTACAAAAATTGAATCTATATTTTTACCTTCTTTTATTAAGTTGTTTTTTGCTAGTTCTGTTGGTGCAAAATTGTATTTACTTATTATTGATACTGCTTGTCTATTAAATTCTTCGGGATAAGGGCTATAAATATCATACGTTCTTAATCCTGCCTCAACATGACCTACGGGTATTTGCATATAAAAGCAAGCTAATGCAGTTACAAAAGTAGTTGAAGTGTCTCCATGAACCAACACAATATCAGGTTCTACTTTTTGCAAAACTTCTTTTATGTTTTCTAAAATATTTTTAGTTATATCAAATAAGGTTTGCCCTTCTTTCATTATAGATAAATCATAATCAGGGACAACATTAAATGTTTTTAGAACCATATCTAACATTTGCCTATGTTGACCAGTAACACAAACTATTGTTTCAATATTTTCTCGTGATTTTAATTCATTAACAAGTGGGCACATCTTAATAGCTTCGGGTCTTGTTCCAAATACAAGCAATATTTTTTTCATTGTATTTTTATCCTTCCTTACAATCTGTAAATTCCTTTTTTATCACAGCACTTTCTAGTATCTAACACTTTTTTATCTTCTAATTTGTGTATATTTTCTTTTATATGGCTATGACCAACCATTATAACTACCAAGTCTATACTATTTACAAATTCTTCAAAATCTAACATTTGATTCTTGACTATATTTGATTTAAAATAAGGGTCATAAACTTTAAATAATGATGCTCTTTCTCCACCCTTTTCCAACAATTGAATCGTTGGTGATTCTCTATAATCATCAACATTTTCTTTATAAGATAATCCATATATACCGACTCTTTTAGCATCAGTAATATTATTTTCTTGCATTATTTCATAAATTCTTTGTAATACAAACTCTGGCATCATTTTATTTGTTTTCATTGAAGCTTTAATAACATCTGTTATTAAAGGGTAATCTCCAACTAAAAACCAAGGGTCTACTGGAATACAATGCCCCCCTACGCCTGGACCTGGTTGCAAAATATTAACCCTAGGATGCATATTGCATATTTTTATAATTTCATACACATCCATGTTTTCACTTCTACAAATTTTAGCAAGTTCATTAGCAAAAGCAATATTAACTGCTCTAAAAGTATTTTCTACAACTTTTGACATTTCGGCAGTTCTTATATCGGTTACAACTATTTCCCCTAAACAAAAAGATGAATATAATTTTTTGATTTTTTCACCAATCTCAACAGAATCAGCACCTATTGTCCTATTATTATGTAATAATTCATAAATCATGTTGCCTGGAATAATTCTTTCAGGAGCATGAACTAAATTAATGTCTTCTCTATCATCTCCTAAAACTTCTTTAATTATAGGGCGTATATACTTATCTATTGTCCCTGGTGATATAGTTGACTCTATAACAATAGTTGCTCCAACAGGGCATACTTTTAATATTTCTTTCACAGCAGATACAACATATGAAGCATCTACTTTCTTGGTCTCCTTATTGTAAGGCGTTGGAACAGATACTATATAAATATCAGCTTTTTGATATTCAGTTGTGAACTCTATTCCTTTATTTAAAGCAGATGAAAATAATTCATCTAAACCATTTTCTTCAAATGTGGTCTTTCCACTCTTTAAAGTTTTTACTAATTCTTTGTTATAATCTGTACCTATAACCTTTACTCCGTGAGCCGATAACATTAGCGCAGTGGGCAATCCTATATATCCTAAACCTATAACATTAACCATATTTTTACACCTTTTTTTATTTTGATTTATTACATTCTAATAAATAATCTACAACTGGTCTCATAGTAATTGACATATCACAAGTAGTAAAAGCATATTCCCTAATTTCATTTCTAATATTTTCGTTACTATAAACTTCATCAAAATAATCTATAACAACTTTCATATCTAAATTGCTTTCATTAGAGTTTACTTTTAAATAAAATTTACTATCCTTTGGCAAGTAGTCAACAATTGAACAAGAAATAAAAGGGATTCCTCTTGCAGAATATTCTCTTGATTTTAGCGAACTGCAATTTTCAAGATGTATTCTATGCAAAGCTATTGTATCCAAAGCTAAATTACATTTTGAATATATTTCATCTAAATCTTTGCCCCCTTTTGAGCCATAAAAAATTACCCTATCTTTAATTATTGAATTATTAACCTTATTTATTAAACTTGCTGGTACACCTGGCCCTACTAAATGCAAAGTCATTTCTCTTTTGCCATTGTTTTTATAATAATCAATCATACCTTCTATAATTCTATCCCAGCCGTGTCTTTCATTATATGAAGATACGCTAATCATATTGATATCATTTGTGGTATTGATAGGATTGCACGGAATTGTATTGAAATCAATTCCATTTTTTATATTAATTGCAGGAATGCCAAATATTTTTTCGTGTCCTTCACCGATAACAACTACTCTGTCTACACATTTTTTCAATTTTCTTCTATAATATTTGTCTTTCATAATAAAGGGAAATTTCTTCCAACCATTCCACTCTTTATCGTATGGGTAGGTTGGAATAGCAAATAATATACGAATTCCTGGTTTTTTTTGTTTAATTTTTTTAAGCAATCTAACAACAGTACCATCTATAACAGGCTTACGAAAATATATAAAATCCGTATCAAGAAATTCTTCTTTAAATTTCCAACTATACATACTGCCTGTCCAAGGTAACCTAACTCTTATAAAATCAAAAATGTTTCGTGCTTTACAATAATTATAATGATTCGCCAAATAATGCTTCATTTCGAAATGTTTTGATAAAACAGATATTTGGCCACACACCTTTTTATGCACACCACTTGTTATTAAATCTTTTTCATCTTTAAAACTTTCCAAGTTTATAAATAAACCTTTCATAATACTTTCCCTCAAATTTTTAACTTTTTATCTTTTTAAATAAATTATTGTACATAATAAAAAGTGATGGACACCTTAAATGAATAGCCAGTTTATAAAATAAAGCAGAAGTTCCACTCTTTTTAGGTAAATATTTCAAATTTTTAATAAAATAGTTACCTTCTTTCCACAATCTTGAAATTTGTAACCTTTTTTCTTTAATATTTAGCATTGATTTGCATACCATTAAACACCATGAATATCCATAAAAATTATATAAATTGTTTAATTGATTATTCATTTGTAAATTGTATTCTATCAATGAATTTTCTATATTTTGTATTAATGATATATAGTTTGGTAATAAATCACAATTAAATTTATGACTTATTGAAGTTTTACGCATTACATAGTAATACAAAAACTCTTCCACGTAATACAAACTAGTACAAGACATTAAGCAAGGAACCATAGAGTTGACATCTTCGGCACTACTCACCTTTACATTACAAAATTTTAAATTTTTTAATAATAATTCTTTTTTGATAAGTTTTGTAACTCTTGTAGGTGAGATATAATCAACATTAAATTTAGGTAGTACCTTTAATTTCAATTTCTCTAATTTTTCATTAGCATAATACCCTTCTTCAATAGGGTTTTTGTGTTCAACTAACTTTACCTTATCTTCTGCATTTTCATAATAATGATTACACATTACTATATCTACATCATATTCTTTTGCTTTTGAATACATTTTTTCATACATGGTTTTATTTATATAGTCATCACTATCAACAAAACCTATATAGTCGCCTGTTGCTTTTTCTACACCATACATCCACGCTGACATAAGCCCGCCATTTTCTTTTTCATAATATTTGAAATTAATATTATTTTTTAGAAAATATTTGCAAATTTCTCCACTATTATCTGTTGAACCATCATTAACTATTATTACTTCAATATCTTTTAGCGTTTGTTCACTTATTGACTGCAAGCACTTTTTAACGTAATTTTCAACGTTATATACGGGAACTATAACACTTATCATAATTGCTCCTTTATAAATGGTAGCATACGTCTATAAGATTCTTCTAAAGATATTTCCGCTTTCCACCCTAAATTATTTAATTTTTTTGATGATAACCTTATTTTTGTAGTTTCAGCATAACCATATAAGTTGTTTGAAGGTATATCAAACACTACTTTGCTTTTACCATTAGAAAAATTATCCGCAACCATTTTGGCCATATCTTTAATACTCGTACTATTATTTTCATTAACAACGGTATAGCATTCTCCGCTATTACCTTTATTTAAAATTAAAAATATGCCTTTAACGGTATCGCTAATATAACAATAATTGCCTATCGTTTCGCCCGTAGTATGAAGAACTATATCTTCGCCCTTTAAAACACTTTTAGAAAACTGACTAAATACTCTATTTTCCCAAGGCAAAACTCCTGCTCCAAACACTTGAGCAAGCCTTGCAATTTTAACGTTTACGTTATATTCCACGCTATACGATTTACACATATTTTCAGCAAGTCTTTTTGCAAGCGGATAGCAATTTCTTGGGTTTTGTAAATCTACGTAACCTAAATGGTTTTCTTCTAATAGTTTTTCACAACTATCGAATTTGCCAAACACTTCCATAGACGACAAATAAACTACGCCTTTAACTTTATTATTTTTAGCATATTCTAAAATTTTTTGCGTACCTAAAATAATAGCGTTCGTTGTTTCAATAGGAAAGTTAAGCATATATTTTGAATTTGTTGGCGAAGCGGTGTGAATAATATAATCTATCCCCTTTGGCAAATTAAAATCACAAGTTAAATCAGCATATAAAAATTTAACGTTTTGTGAAGACGTTTTGTATATTTTTTTAACTTTTTCTTCATCTCTTGCCATTGCTAATATATTTATATTCGCACTATAATTTTGATTAAAAAAGTCAAGAAATCTTACAATATAAGAACCTATAAATCCCGTAGCACCCGTTATTAAAAAGGTACTATTTTTAATATCAAAATCTTTTATATATTCACTTATATTTTCAAAATCCTCTTTTAAATATGTATTCATTACTCTACCTTTTTCAATCTCTTTACTTGTTTTCTATTAAAGCCTTACACGTATAATAATCAATGAGCGTTGTTACTTTTATGTTTTCCGCCGGGCCGTTAAATACGTGTAAAGAATACCCGTAATATTTCATCATACTTGCCGAGTCTATGAATAAATTAGGCTTGTCCCTTAACCCATCTTCAAGCGCTCGCCTATGAAGCGATATTATATCTTTTATATAAAAACCTTGCGGAGCACGACCTAAATAACACTCGCTTCTACTTATAATTTTATCAACGTTAGTTTCGTTTTTAGTTGTTATAATAGTTTCTATTGCCGGAGATACGGTAATCGCCGACTTGTATTTTTTTACACCCTCAATACAATCGGTAATAGTTTGTTCGTTTATAAGCGGTCTTACCCCGTCGTGGATTAAAACTATGTCTTCATTAGTAATATTAAAGTTTTTTTCTATTTCACTTAACGCATTATATTGACTTTGAAGCGCAGTGCCTCCACCTTCGACAATATATTTCACTTTTTTAATATTATGTTTTTCTAATAATGCTTTTAAGTTTGAAATACTTTCTTTTAAACACGCAACGACTATTACGTCTATTAAATTATGTTTTTCAAAATGCTCGATAGTGTGTATTATTATAGATTTATTGTCTATTTCTAAAAACTGCTTTGGAATAACGCCGTTATTCAATCTTTTTCCAACGCCACCAGCAAATATTACTGCGTAGTTCATAAATATCTCCTTTTATGCTTCCTTATAAAAAGCGTCTACGTGATGCACGTGCCTATCTTCTTCTTTAGGTAATTGCATATAATCGCCTTTATATAACGCTCTTAAATAACCGTCATACCCGATAGGTGCTTTGAATTTTTCTCCTTCAAAATCTAAAATGCAATAATCTTTAAAATATTCAATTGACGCACATTTATGAAACTCTCCGTTAACAAGCGTCGTTACATACTTGCAAGTTTCATATGGATGCTTTTTATTGTATTTTTCTATAAATTTACATTGTTTTTCATAAGCCCAGTTGTAATTTTTAGTAAATATTTTAGCGATTTTTGCTACTAATTTTTTAATTCCATTTTTTTTAGCAATCCAGTAATTTATTGAATACTTATTAAACCAATGCCATAAACCTAATCTTTCTGATTTTTTACACACTTTTTTAGACTTTTTACTTAAATCGTATATGCCGTCTTTAGGAAAAACGTCTATATAAACGTAACACTCGATAGGATTGGTCGTAGGAAATTCTATTAAGCAAGTCCTATTATCGCCTATTTTTAAATATTGATAAATGGTATCTTGTGGTCTTTCTAAAACAATATGCTCGCTTATTTTATCGTTTTTTTGAGCCATTAAACTTAAAAACCTATTATAATCTTCCCTTGGCATACATACGTCAGCATCATTATCCCACGGAATATAGCCTTTATGACGCACTGCACCTAATAACGTACCCGCATCTAAAAAATATCTTAAATTATTTTTATCACAATAATCTCTAAACTCTTTTAAAATGTTTAACATTATATTTTTGTGTTCTTCTAACGTTATTTTTTTATATTTTTCATCCATTTTTATCTTTCCTTTTTTTATTAGATACCATAGATAATAATCCAACCATAATCCATAAAGGCATACATTTTACGCCTGGTCCAAAAGGTGCTAATTCTTCAAATAAACCGTTTATTAAAAACGCAATAATTAGTAAAATAAAACATACGTAAACGTTTTTGTTATAACTTTCACCTTTTTTAGTTTTATTGTATATCACTATAGGATATAGAGAAAATGCTATAAAAAACGTTCCAACTATAATTCCGTATTGATACAGTACCGAAATTAAAAAGGCTTCAAATTTATACCGACCAGCGCCTACGATAATTACGCTATGAAAGTTTTCAAAAAAGAATTTCCAGTGTTCACTTCTACCAGAAGATAAATCGGACAAATCTTCTACGTCTCTATTTGCCGTAATCAACTTGTAAAAATAATCTCTTAAACTTGCGTTAAATAATATAATTAATATGCCTACAACTAATATAAGCAATATAGAAATCTTAATTTTTCTTGGAATTTTACTTAAAAATAACGAACTTATAAAAACTATAACGCCACAAGCAATTACCGCCCTACTCGCAACGGCAATAGTAACGTATAATAAAGGTAAAGATAGTATAACGTAAATTATCTTACTTTTCGTATCCTTGGCATTTGGTAAAATTATAGTATAAATAAATATAACTGATGAAAGCAACGTCATACCTATTGAATTTTTCGAGCCGTAAGCATAAATTCCTTCGTCAACAAAACTACCACGTGCTAAATAATTAAAATAAGTATCAAACGCTAATATTAAACTTGCAAAAACAAAAAATTTTGCTATTAACAATATTAAAAAATTATTATCACTTGAACTATATAGTTTCGTAGTGAAATATATAAATAAAACGATTATAAACGACCTAAATACCCTTGTTTGCAAATAAGATATTCTAAACAAAGATAAAATCAATACTAAAAGTACTTGAACTATGCCTAAAATTAAAAACTTATCAACGAATATTCTGCCTTTTTTATGAAAGACTCCAAAGACAAACGCCAAAACCCATACGGGTATTGATATGGTGTTTGCAATATTTCTTTCAACGAAAATACTCGTTTGTGAAATAACGGAAATAAAAACAACAACTGCTAAAAGATAGTAGTAAAACTTTGAATTATTGCCTTCTTTATTATTCAATTGTGCATTAGTATTTAAAATTCCCATACTTCTTATTTGAATTAAATTATTTTTCCTCAATTTCTTTTAGTAAAACGTTGTATATGCAATTTGCCATATCAACGTAGTTGTGTTTCTTGATTACTTCTAAAGATTTTTTCGCCATACATTCTAATTTAGCGTCATCAAATAACACTTCATCTATTCTACTTCTTAAAGTTTCATAATCTTCAATAGGAACGATAAATCCATTTTCACCGTTAGTAATTAACTTCTTGCCAGAATTACACCTATTAGTCGTAATAACCCCAACGCCTTGAGTCATAGCCTCGTTAATAACTAATCCCCAAATATCTTCTCGCGTTGCTAAAACGAATAAATCAGCGCACGATATATATTTTAAAACCTTATCACTATCCATAAAAGGTAAAAATTCAATATTTTGAACGTTACACTTTTGAACTAAATCTAAATACTCGCTAGTAGGCGTGCCACCTATAATTATTATTTTTACGTTTTTATCAAAATTAGAACACGCTTTTATTAAAACGTCCATACCTTTTCTTGGTATGAATTGACCAACGGATACGATAACCCTTTCTCCGTCAATTTTTAATTCTTTTCTTATTTTTATTTTTTCTTCTTTAGTTAACGGTCGTGATTTAATTTGCTCTTTTTTAGTAGATGCAAACGGATAATCGTAAATAGGTTTTCCTTTTCCACCATACATAGCAAAATAATTATCTTCTAAACTACCCATACCACTTAGATAAAAATCTGCACTACCAACTATATACTTTTTAAATTTTTCTTTAAGCCCTTTGCCAGAACCTTGAAAACCACCTTCGCTTTGTATGCAAAATGGTATTTTCTTTCTTTTTAATTTTAAAATACTTATTATTCCCGTTGGGGTTAAAGGATTTGCAACGATAACCATATCGTATTTATTCTTTTTTAAGTATTTTAAAACGCCAAAACATAAAGCCATTTCTCTACCAAAAGCAATCCCTTTTAATATTTTGCCTTCAAAATTCTCAAATTTATAACTATCCCATTTTTTATCTCTGTCGCTTGCTTTTGCCCTTTCAAACAAAACCGTTAATTCACATTTTTTGCCTAATTCTTTTAAGTATTCAAGCATATATGGGGCAGGTATATTCGTTAACAATAAAACTTTCATATAAAAACCTTAATTTAATTTCTCAAATAGAGTTTATAATATTCGTTACACATATTTTCGTTACTATAAATTTTAACGGACAACTCACTAAATTCATTTTTATCATATCCGCTATTTATTACTTTATTTGCTAATTGTTTTAATTTTTCAATATCGCCGTATTGACATAAATTACAATCTTTAACTATTGTTTCTTTAACGCCACCAACGTCAAAGCCTATAACTTTAGTCCCCGAACATTGTGCCTCTAAACAAGTTGTTGGAAAATTTTCTTTATTAGAGCAAATTACAAAAGCATCTGCAATAGCGTAATAATTAGCAAGTAATTTTCTATCGTATATTCGACCTAAAATAATAACGTTATCATTTTTTTCAGTTATTTTTTCATCTACGCCTATTAAGATAAACTTAACTTTTTCTTCCTGCATTTGCTCGGCTAACCGTAAAACAAATTTTCCGCCTTTATTTTCACTCATTAAATTAGGGGCAACGGCAAGAATAATTTTTTCATCTTCGCTAATATTATGTAAACTTTTTAAATCACTATTGCAAGCGCTATTATAATTAAAAATAGAAGTTTCTATTCCGTTGTTAATCACTTTAACGGTTTTATCTTTTAAAAACGACTTTTCAACTCTTTCTTTTAACCATTTAGACGGCGTTACTATCGTTAAATTATTAAAATCACTAAATAATTTTTTCTTTACGTTAAACATCTTTTTGGTATGGTCGAAAAATAAAGAAGTTGGATAACTTTTTATATACGGACATTTATTACACTCTATTTGCCATTTTTCACAATCTTTACTAATTCCGCATTTTCCCGTGTAGGTAAATTCACAGTGCATTGTTAAAATTGTTTTAACGTTATGTTTTTTTAAATATTTAATTACCGGTTTTATATTAACGAAATAGGCGTGCAACTCGTGAATATGAACGACGTCCGGCTTAAATTTTTTGATAAATTTTAATAATCTATGAGTAGACAGTGGAGAAAAGCACCCAGTAAAGCCCGTCAACCTTGTTAATAGTGCGTGAAAATAAGTTTCAGCGTTAATACCAAACTTAAAAATATTTTTTTCTTTAATTTTTTCTCCACGCCCGTAACATACGGCGCACTCGTCCCCTCTTTTATTTATATCGTTATATAAATCGTAAACTATTTTTCCAGTGCTACCATATTTGCAAGTAACGTTTAATAACAAAACTTTCATAAATTTATTTTCTTTTCCTTTATTTAACCTTAAAAGCGTAAAAATTTTAATATTCTAGTTAAATATACAATTGTTGTTTTTGTATTTAATATATTTCTTAGATAAATTGAAATAACCTAATAGTTTTTCTTTGATTATTTGTAATTTGTTAGCAACTTATAAAACAACTCTTCACTTTGTACTTTTGTTAATAGTGGTTCTTTTAAAATATTTAAGGCTTACTTTCTATCCATTTGAGATATCACTTAATTTACTTAACTCTTTTTGAATTTGCTAAATATTCTATAATATCATAATATTTTTTAGTTTGAACTTTTCTTGAAAAATTGTTAACCGCAAATTCACGTGCGTTTTTGCCCCAATTTTCAAGTTCTTCTTTATTTTCGTAACAAGTGGTAATTGCTTTTGCAAGTCTTATAGCGTCACCATGCTCAATGGCCACGCCTAATTTATTTTCATTTATTACTTTTTCCAACTCACTATTCTCATCAACCAAAGCAAGTACCGGTTTTGAACAAGACATTATAACCCCTGTTTTTGAAGGAAGGGCTATTTTTGTAATACCTTTTTCAATAGGAACTAATTCAATATCGCCTATGCAATATATTTCAGAAAGCCTACTTGCTGATTGTAATGGAAATACTTGAATATTTTTAAGTTGTTTTTTCTCAATGTTTTCTAAAAATTGTTCTTTGTAAGACCCGCTACCTATAATAGCAAATAAAACGTTTGGATTTTCCTTTTGTAATATTTCAGCCGCTTCCAAAATAATGTCCCAACCTTGAAATAAACCTATATCGCCAGCATATGAAATAATAAATTTTTGCTTATCAATTCCTAATTCATCTATAAGTTTATTGTCTTTTCTTGCAACGTAATGCAAAGAGTCGACGTCTGCCCAATTGTAAATAACGTCTACTTTGTCTTCACTAACTCCTACGTCTGCTATCGTTTTTTTCATATCGTGAGAAATTGTTATAATGTGAGAGTTTTTTTGATAAACCTTTCTTTCTTTATTCCTAAACCATTTAATTGCCAAATTATTATTACTAACGTGCTTAATATACACTAAGGTTTCTGGAAATAAATCTTGAGCGTTATACACCGTTGGTGCTTTTTTATTTAATTTACAACCGATATAACCTAAAAATGGAGGGGAACTGTATAAATAATAAACGTCAGTAGGGGTTTTTAAAGCTTCCTTATACAGCCTACGGGTAAGAAATAAATATTTAATCATTCTTATAAATAAGCCTTTGCCCTCGCCCTTCTTAGAGCCTATTCTTTTAACAACAACGTTTTTAGCAATTTGCTCAACAGGGTTATTCAAATAATAATCTCTAACTTCTTTAGATATCCTTCTTGAAGGATAACCAGTTAGCACGGTTACGTCAGCACCATATTCACCTAAATCACACGCTAATTCATGTAACAAAGCATGTCTTTCTTTGCATAAATGACCTGTTATAAACGTAATTTTCATTACTTTTCATCTCCATAAATAGGACTACACCAATGTTTGAAATCTTTTTCTTTGCCTATAACTGTGTTTAAATATTTTTCGCTTATTATAGAAGTTAGTCTTCCCTTATAGCCGTTACCGATAACGTACTTATCTATCGAAATGATAGGTGTAATTCCCATAGCAGAACCACATAAAAACGCTTCGTTACAAGTATATAATTCCGTTCTATCAATAGACCTTTCCTCAACAGATACGTTTAACTTCTTAGCCAACTCTATAATACTATCTCTTGTAATACTCGCCAGTACGCCATCAGTCAATGCAGGGGTTATCAATTTATCTTCAACTACGATAAATAAGCAAGAACCTGGGGCTTCAGCCACCTTGCCTACGTCATTTAAAAAAATACAAGTATCGTAACCGTTGCGAAGAGCTTCTCTTTGACCTACACGACTGTTAATATAATTAGCACCGCATTTAATTCTTGGCGATAATGCATTTTCAGATATTCTTACCCACGAGGTTACACAACAATTTAATCCACTTTTATTGTATTCTGCACTCGTATTTTTCCTTGGAATAGGCGCAACAAACATTTCAACGGGGCCTTCTGCTCCCCACGAACCAAATCCATCTACGAATAAAGTTTGGCGAACAGAAATGTTTTCACGATAATCGTTGGCTTTCACCGCATCAACCAACGCCTTTTTTAATTCCTTTTTAGTGTAAGGACAATCTATTTGAAGTAATTTTGCTGAACGTTGTAAACGATTGTAGTGGTCGTCAAGGCGAAAGGCGTATAATTGTTTTTCATCTTCATTCCAGTAGCAAGGTATTCCTTCAAAAACGTTTAAACCAAATTGTGTAGAAGGCGAAAGTACGTTTACCTTTGCTTCGTTAACTTTGATTAACTCACCTTTATACCAAATAAATCTTTCGTTTACATTTGATTTCATTTTCTACATCTCCCGTTTTGTAAATTTAATCACGTTTAATTTCACTATCACACTCGCTACTAGTATTGTTTTTTTTCATTTCTTCGTTTTTCAACATATTTTCTTGAGTTTCCTCAGTACTTTTCATACTGAAAATTCTAACAACCGTTAAAAATAATATTTTAATATCGTAAAAAGGACCGTATTTTTTGACCTTATCTATGTATTCGTTATCATATTTCACTTTTTCATCCCACAATAATTCATTACGACCTTTTACTTGAGCCAAACCGGTTATTCCTGGTAAAACGCTAAACCTTCTTTTATACTGCTCGTTTAAAGTTTCATATTCTGGGAAATGCCCAACAACCGGAGAACGTGGACCTATTAAAGCCATATCACCTTTTATAACGTTCCAAAGTTGCAATAACTCATCTAAACTTGTTTTTCTAAGAAATCTACCAACCTTTGTAACCCTATTATCTCCCTTAAAAGTATAAACTCCCGAACCTGTGTTTTGGGAGTTCGGTAGCATAGTCCTAAATTTATACATGTAATAATGTTTGCCGTTTTTGCCTATTCTTAATTGTTTGAAAACTACTCCGCCTTTTGAATCTATTACGATTGCTAACGATATTATCAAAAGAAAAGGAGATAATATTACAAGCAAAATTATAGATATTAAAGCATCTATCCATCTGCGTATTGCTAAATACATAACTTCTTTTTCTCCTTAATAATTTCAACAACTTGATTTACCCTATACTTAATGTATTTTTTGTTTTCTAAAAATTCTTTCTCATCTTTTTTAGACAACAATTTTTCATACGCTCGAATTTTTTTAATGTTTTCCTTAAATATTTTTTCTACGTCAACGATATTTTCTATTTCTTGTAAATTACAAAAAGTTCTCGATAATATAGTCCTAGTAGAACACAATCTATGATGCTCCATAATTATATGCTCAGCTGGCAATAACCCTTCACTAATTCTTGCTATTCCACCAAAACCATAAACAATTCCTTTTTGCTTGAATTTGTTACATAATTCTTCAACCACACCGTTAGAGAGCAATTCAAACATAAAAGTTAAACCGTAACTTAGGTGTAAGTCGTTCAACCCAATATAAATTTCATCAATCAAATCATTATTCAAAACTTCGTCAACACATTCAAACGCCTCTTTGGTTTCAAGCAATAGCATCGTGCTTGTTCTCTTGTTAACGGCCTTTAAAAATAAATCGACTTCTTTTGGATTTTTCCACATAGGTAGCATAATACTATCTGCTCCAGCCTCGATAACTTTTTCAATTTCGTCATAAGAGCCTTCATGCCAAGGATTTATCCTTACAAGAGTTTTAGATTCTGTTAATACCTTGGATATTTTTTCAACGTCAGATATAGAATGGTTAGATATAACGGTATCTCTACCTTTTTGACGGTCTTCTTTACCCATTTTTTCTAAATCAACCATTATGAATTTTACCCCATTTTGCTGTGCTATTAAAGCAGCCTCTGCGCTATTTGTAATGTAAATTAAATCAATGAACATATTAAAATTACCTTCCACGTCATTTATTTTACAAATTTGTTAGCCGCATATCATATCTCGCCAAAAATACTCCAAATTGTAACACTTGAATTTTTAAAAATTTATATATATATGAAAATATATATAATATCGCTAATACATTATATATCATTTTTGTGTTTCTGTCAATACGTAATATTTATGCAACTATTGTTTACATATAAGGTTTTTTTAAATTTTGACTTTTTTAGACGAAAAATAGCGTCAATTTCCAAAATTGACGCTATTTTATGACGCTCTTAATTTATTAAATATCAACTTGCCAACTCTTAAAAATAGTCGTTAAATTCCGATTCGTACGTATCGGTAAACGGCAACGCTCTTTTAACTATCATTAAAACTATAATCGCACCGTTTGATAAAACGGGAATTAACCACATAGCAACGCTTTTAAGTCCTGGAAAAATAGCAAATATTATAGCAACTGCTAAACCTATAATTCCACCCAATACTAACGATACGGGCACTGAATACCATAAGTTTGAATCTTCTGGGTATTCGCTTAAACTCGCCACGTAGTTAAAGTACATTATAACGTGCGGAGCAAATGCGCCCACTAAAATAAATGCGTCTACAATAATGCCGTTACCTGAAAAAAGTTTAAGGTTGCCAGCAATTCCGTTTCCCTCAATACTCGACAGTATCCCTATTTGTAAAAACGCGGCAACAATCCACGCTATAAAATAAAAAGATCTTCTAAAAAATCTACCGAGCACGTTTTTCATAAAACTAAAATTCAAAAAGTCAACGCCTACCCAATTGATTATACTAACGGCTAATGATAAAAATACGGCTACCCCTAACGTTGAAGATAAAAAACCATCAAACAACCCGTCAAGAAATACGATAAAGATAAATATAGGAATTACCACCGCTACCATTTTTAACAAACGCCAAATTTTAGAAAAAAAATCAATCATATCGCACCTCGTAATAGAGCCTTTTATTTAGTATACAACTAAAATAGATTGTAGTCAACTATAAAAACAAAAATTAGTCTATAGTTTGATTATTTACTATTGATTTGTTAGTATTTTTTATAATTTAAAATTTAGTTTAAAAAATTATTGATATTATTTTTAAAAGTGATATAATAAAGATATACATAAAATTTAAGGTGATAAAATGTTAATATTTCTTTACGTAATTTTATCTTTAATAGTTATTTATTTTATAACTTGTTTTTTTATTTTTAGATACATTTTTGCAAGGGCAAAACCGTTGAATTGGTTAGATAAACAATCTTTAAAAGGTACTTATTGGGAAGATTTTGCCGACAATATACCTATCATGTTTAAATGGTTAGAAGATAATAATGCAACTGAAATAAGTTTTAAAACTTTCGACAATTTAACTTTATACGGTAAATTTATAAAGACTGAAAACGCTAAAGGCACTGTAATTTTAGTGCACGGTTATAGAGGCAACTTCGTAAGCGATTTTGGCGTTGCTTTAAAAATGTATAAAGACTTTGGTTTTAATATTTTAACGTATCACGCAAGAGCAACTGAAAAATCACAAGGCAAGTACGTAACCTTTGGAATAAACGAGCATAAAGACTTATTAAGCGCAATATCGTACCACAATTCAATATATGGCGAAATACCCGTTTTTGTTAGCGGTATATCAATGGGGGCAAGCACGGTAATGTACGCCATTGATAAAGATTTACCTAGAAACGTTAAGGGTATGACTGCTGATAGTGGCTACACTTCGCCTTACGATATAATTAAAAAAGTTATAAAAGATAGACTTGGTTTTGACGGAAGTTTTTTGCTTCTTGGAATTGATTTTTGGTGTAGGTTACTTGGAAAATTTCATTTAAAAGAGTGCAATATTATAAAAACTCTAAAAAATGCAAAAGTACCTATAATATTCGTACATGGCAAAAGTGATGATTTTGTGCCTTACACTATGACGGAAAGCGGTTATATGGTATGTTCAAGCGAAAAGCAATTATTTTTAGTTGACGGTGCTGGTCACGGCACAAGTTATATAAAAGAGCAAGAAATGCTAACCAAAGCATTAGAAGATTTTTTTGCAAAACATTTAAATTAATTGCGTTTACTGAACTTATAAAGCACTAAAACTAAGTTCAATAGTCAAATTATTTATGATAAATACTATTGATTATTCATATATAATGCGTTATAATAAAAATATAAAAAGGAGATATAAAAAGTGAAAGCATATAAGCAAATGATATCGAGTACTCAAGACCCTGTTTTTAAAATTGAAGGTAATGCGTTTTACGAGGTGGAATTATCCGCCGAAGAGGAGGCTTTACTCAAAAAAGAAGCACTTTATGATAAATACTATATTTTATACGAGTGGGATTTTGAAAGCCACGCCGATAATGACGGTGGTATTGATGCATGGAACTTTGGAGATGAAAAAATAGACATTGCTCCAGAGGATAGCATTTTATTAAACGGAAAGGTCATTGGCTTTTATTCACATCGCCGTGTGTTTTTAATTGAAAACAACACTAGTTATGCTGGTGGTCGCGGAGTTGAGAGTATTGGTGGCTGGGGCGACGTTTCGTCATCAACAAGTTACACCCTAAAGAAGAAGGAAAAATAATATTCTTACGTTATTGACATCAAAAATTTAACTAATATAATAAGAGAGAATTTAGTAGTTTGCTAAATCCTCTCTTTTTTCTTATTGTACGTTGATTATAAATTTATTTTTACACTTGAATTTTCTATTTATTTTCGTAATATTGTTTATACGCTTCAAAATATCTACTACCTAACGTTCTTAACGACTTTGAACAAAAATGTATACCGTCGTTTTGAAGAGGTAAATCACTTGCTTTAACCAAATACACGTTTTCAATTTTTTGCGTTATTTCTTTTAGTTTGCTATTAAATAACTCGGCATTTTCTTTTGGAATATTCCACTTTTGAGATATATTTGTAGAAATTTCGCCTATGAAAAAAGGTAAATTGGCATTTTTAACTTGATTTCTAAACGCGGTAACCATTTTTTCAAACTTATAAATATAGGCGTTTATATCGTCTACTTTTACACTATCGCTTTCACCTTGATGCCAAAGCACTCCTTTTAAAGTTGAAGTTCTACTTGCAAGTTTAGTTTGCATTACGGCGTGGTCGAAAAGCGCTTCGCCCTCAGCCCACATATCAATACGAGTATCTCCGTTAGCGCAAGGAATAACTCCAACGTCTATTTTATAAAATTTATTATAATCGTCTACAAACGATGCACCTAAACTAATCCCACTATGGAACGTTTTTTTGAAAACGTCTCTATCAACGTTTATAGGTTCGCTCATAAATTGCCAAGACGCCATTCTAAACATATAACACGAGGGATTTGTTATTCTTTTTACTTCATCAAACTCGCCCCTTCCTGCCATATTCGACTGTCCCATCATTACGAAAGAGTGAAAATTTTCTTTATTTAAAACACCGCCTAACATTATAACTACCTTTCAAAATAACCGTGAACACCCATCACGTCACTATAATACACGAAACTATTAGGATAGTTTTTCAAAATATTAAGTAAATCTTTAAGTTGACGTATACTTATAACCACAAAAACAAATTGTTTTTCGGTTTGAGAATATAAGCCTTCACTTTTAACGATGGTTGCAGTGTGATTTAATTTTATTAAAATATCTTCTTTAAGTTTATCTATTTCATCACAAACGATTTTAACTTCTATTGCGTTTCTAGTATCTTTTAAAATCATTCTTGAAGTAACTTCAAAAGCAAAAACTTGTATTATAGATAAAAGTACGCAGTTTAAATCTTTAAAAACAAAAATAGATAATGCTATAATTACGTAACAAATTACACTTATAATTCTTTCTATATTTATATGTTTATTCTTCTTTTGAATCATTGTTGCTATTATGTCAAGACCACC
This sequence comes from Christensenellaceae bacterium, assembly GCA_045536405.1. Lineage (GTDB taxonomy): Bacteria > Bacillota > Clostridia > Christensenellales > Borkfalkiaceae > HGM11412. The sequence goes on along the minus strand of JAZSNM010000048.1, from coordinate 19,957 downwards.
ACTTGAAGCAGACATTTTGAGCATCATAGCAGTACACACGCCGGCTAAAATACCGGCAAACAACGTTGCAACTACACTTTCACCAGAATATTGATAAAAATGAAATATTTCAAATAAAATACATAAAAGAGAAGAACAAGACGTGAATACAAAAGTATAAACTACAAATCTTTTACTAATAAAAAACCAAGCAATCACTAATAATATCGCATTTAATATTAAATTAAAATAACCAGCGTTTAGCCCCGTAATTTCTTGCAAAATAACGGTTACGCCATCAACCCCGCTTGGAGCAAAATCAAACGGAAAAACAAACACCCATAACCCTAACGCTGAAATAACCGCAGCAATTAAAGTTATGCCTACCATTTTTAATTCCTTCATAATAGTATTTTTCATAAAGTTCACCCTTAAATAAAAATTACAAACCCAAACCACGACTTGTAACTTTATTGAAATTTAAACGTTAAAATAGTTAATTGCGTTGTTATACGAAATATCTTCAACAACTTTACCTACAAGTTCTATATTTTGCGTCATTTCGCCATTTTCCATCATTTTACCAAAGTATGAACATAAAATTCTTCTAAAATAATGGTGACGAGGATATGATAAAAGCGAACGGCTATCAGTAAGCATACCGATAAAAGCACCAATATGTCCCGTTGCAGTTAAGTCTTTTAAATGTTTTTCCATACCAACTTTATTATCTAAAAACCACCATGCAGGACCATATTGAATTTTACCTTTTGCACTATCGTCTTGAAAACAACCAAGTAAAGTCATCATTTCCGCATTCATTTTAGGATTTAAATTGAATAAAATTGTTTTTGGAAGTGAATTTTCATTATTAAGCCTATCAAATAAGCGAGATAACTCCGTAATTGAATTAGTTGCGCTAATACTATCAAAACCGGTGTCTAAACCTAATTTTTCTAACATTACAGAGTTGTTGTTTCTCATAGCGCCTACGTGAACTTCCGTTCTAATATCGTACTTAGCGTAAAGTTTCATTAAAAAGTAAGTTAAATAGCCTTTAAATACTTCGCTCTCACATTGTGTAACGCCATTACCTAAAATGGCCTTTTTAAACACTTCGTCGGCTTGCTCTTTGGTTGTAACTATATAGGCTTGTTCAAGGGCTATATCACTTGCTTTTGTTCCAACTTTAATAAATTCTTGTAATCTTATTTCAATTGCTTTTTCTAAGTCTTCAATATTATTAATTTTATGAGTTAAACTTTCTAATTTTTCAACAAACGACTTGTAACCTTTTGCTTCACAGTTCATTATTTTATCTGCTCTAAATGCAGGAATTACTCTAAACTTATAATCTTTTTTAGCAATTTCTTCAAAAGTAGATAAATCGTCGAAAATCTCGTTAGTAGTGAAAACTATCGTAACGTTAGATTTTTCTATTAAACTTTGGGGGTTAATTTTGTTAAGAGCAATATAATCGTTACACCAATTCCAAATAGTTTCAGCATTTTCGCCGTTTATTTCAAGTTCGCAGTTAAAAAATTCTTTTAACTCAACTTGTGACCAATGATAAAGCGGATTGCCAAATGCCGTTGCAAGCGTTTCACAATATTTAATAAACTTTTCTTTATTTGATTTAGCGCCTGTGATATATTCTTCATTAACACCGTAATTTCTCATTAAACGCCATTTATAATGGTCGCCGGCAAGCCAAATTTCAAAAACGTCGTTAAATTGTTTGTTTTCTAATATTTGTTTTTCTGGCAAATGACAATGATAGTCAAATATAGGCATTTTGCTTGCATGCTCGAAATACAATTTTTCAGCAGTTTTGTTTTTGAGTAAAAAATTATCTTTAATATAACTCATAATAATTCTCCATTTATATTATTTATCACTTTCGTTAAGCGATTTAAACCCTAACCCACGAACTTCGACTGATTCGTTAATAATAACGAAAGCAGTTGGGTCTACTGAGTTTACTATTTTTTTAACCTTTGTTAATTCGCTATTTTTTACACAAGTCATTAAAACGTCGTGATTTTCGTGCGAGTACATGCCCTCGCCGTTAAGTTTTGTAACGCCACGAGGACTTCTTTCAATCAAGGCTTTTGCTATTTCTTCACCCTTATTAGTTATAATAATACATAGTTTAGATTTTTCTAAACCCATTAAAATTATTTCAGATAATTTTGTACTAACAAATACAACTATAAGTGCGTGAAGAACGTTTTCTATATTCGTTGCAAAAGTACCTAAAATAATAATTACTCCATCAATCAAGCCAAGTAATGCCGGAATATTAATCCCCTTTACTATCTTTGATAATAGCCTTGCAAGTAATTCCGTGCCACCGCTTGAAAATTGATATCTAACGAACAAGCCTATGCCTATTCCTTGAAATATTCCACCATAAAGCGAAGCGAGCACTTTATCGTTAGTAATAGGCATACTAGAACCTACTTCATAGTTATTAAATTCAATATTTAATATCTCTATAAGGTCAGTTACAATACCCAAAGTAATAATAGTAATTAAACAACGCAATACAAATTTTATACCTTGCGACTTAATAGCAAAAAGTAATATAGGTAAATTTAAAAGTATAATTAAAATACCGATAGTTATAGGCGTATTAAAGACTAAATTTATCAAAATAGATAAACCCGTAATACCGCCCGTAACTATACCGTTAGGCTCTAAAAACAACGAAGTGCTTGCGCCATAAGAAATACAAGCCAAAATTATGAAAAAGTAGCCTTTTATTTCATCAAAAATTTCTTTTTTTGTTAATTTGATTTTTTTACGTTTATCATAAAGTAACGCCCGTTTTATAGAAAGCAATCTCCCTTACGTCTTCGCTCTTGCATTTATATTCGCCGTTTACCGTTTTAATAAGTAAATCGAATAAACCGTCTTCATCCATAGTGTAAGCGTTAAAGTCTATCCAATTATTTTTAAACTCAGCAAGACGAGTATTCGTAGAAATTTTCATAGTTGGAACGAAAGTTGAAAATGGAGTTCCCCTACCCGTTGTAAATAATACGATTTGACAACCAGCGCCGGCAAGAGCCGTAGATGCGATAAGGTCGTTACCTGGAGCGTTAAGCGCGGTAACACCCGTTTTATTTAACGTTTCGCCGTAGCCTAAAACGTCAACTATCTTAGTTGAACCAGCCTTTTCAACGCAACCAAGAGATTTTTCTTCCAAAGTAGTAATACCACCCTTCTTATTGCCTGGGCTTGGATTTTCATATACAGGGAAACCTTGTGAAGTGTAGAAATATTTAAACGCTTCAATCATATCTTTATATCTTTCAAAAATTTCTTTACTTTCACACTTATTCATTAAAAGTTGTTCAGCACCAAACATTTCAGGAACTTCAGTTAAAATTGCCGAGCCACCGTAAGATACTATTCTATCGCTAATTCTACCAACGAGTGGGTTAGCGGTAAGACCTGAATAACCGTCGCTACCACCGCATTTAAGACCGATACAAAGTTCGCTCATATCAATATCTTCTCTAACTAAATCCTTAGCCTTATCAGCAAATTTTTCTATAATATCAAGACCGTATTGAATATCGTCTTCAACGTCTTGACAGTTGTAATATTCAATATTATCTCTATTAAACGGTGCTAAATACTCTTTAATACCGTCCATACCGTTGTTTTCACAGCCAAGACCAACGAACAATACGTAAGTAGCGTTAGGGTTAAGTGCGATTGAACATAATAATTTTTTGATATTTTCATTATCTTCGCCAAGTTGTGAACAACCAAATTGATGAGATAAAGTGAAAATGCCGTCAATTGAGCCTTTAACAAATTTTTGCGCTAACTTTTCAATACGAATACAAGTATTGTTTACACAACCTACCGTTGGAATTATGTAAATTTCATTTCTAATACCTGCTCTACCTTGTTTACGTTTAAATCCCTTGAAAGTGCCTTTTTTCTTTTCAACTTCAACTATTTCAGGCTCGTAATAATATTCAAACTTTTCATCTAAGTGAGATTTTACGTTATGAGTATGAACCCAATCGCCTTTTTTAATATCTTCACTTGCTCTACCTATTATTTGGCCGTATTTGATAACAAATTCACCCTTTTTAATATCTTTAAGTGCAAACTTGTGTCCCGCTGGTATGTTGCCGTTTTCTACAAGGCTAATACCTACATTGTCTTTTTCATTAATAATTACTGTATTTTTCATAATATTCCTCACAAATATTTATTTTTTTAATCGTGCATTCTAAAATCAAGTTCGTATGGAACAGGATTTTCTTTTAATGCTATTTTTTTAGCATCTTCGTAACTTAAATTAGTGTTTTTCATAACTAATAAAGTGTAAGTGTCTTCCCATAATTTAGAAAGTGAAAGTTCGCCCTCTTTAACGTCTGGCAAAACAAAGTCAGGCGTGATAATTTCTTTTGCTTCTTCTGGACGATTTAAATGAACTAAACCATATCCGTATATAAGTTTTATTCTTGCTCTACTTTGCATATCACTATCTAATTCGTGATAAATTTCATAACACCTTTTATCTTGGTTGTTATTTATTAACACTTGCATATACTCTTTTATAAAAGCAAACGTAGTCTTTCCTATATCAGTTTTATACGCTTTATCAAAACATAAAAGTGCATTTTCAACGTCATTTAATTCGTTAAGATAGATAAAGCCTAAATTTCTATAAGCCCATAGCGAAGGCTCTTTTTGTATAGACTTTTCAAAATACTCTTTTGCCTTTTCTTTATTATTTAAAGCGTATTCGGTAATTGCAAGTTGAAGATAAGTAAACCAATGGTCGCCATCACTACTTTCAAGCGACTTAACCATTAAATCTCTATAAAACTCACTATTTATATAGGCTTTTGGAACCTCGTTTACACTGTGATACGGCAAATACCCTTTTTGTAATAAATGTAAAAAGTCACTACTTTCATCGTCAACTTGTAATGGATAATTTACTAAATTATCAACGGCGTTTTGACCTTGCTTTTTGCGTGCCAAATTTTCAATAGCGCCCCAATTACTGCCGTTAAATACAAGTTTTCTTTCACCTTCAACCTTTAAAGTGTCAAAATTTTCAGGGGCAATAGTTTCCCCGCTTTTTATTTTATTGTCAAAATATTTATCAACTTCACTAATAGCATCGTTAAAGTTGCCGTGTAGTTTTTGATTGCTTCCGTCAATGTAAGTATATCCTTCCGTCCATTCCCAAACGGTGTTAGGTGGCATAGGAATATGTTCAAGTTGAGTATTCATTATACCCGCCTGTATTTCAACGTACGCCTCTCCCTTTACTGATAAAAATTCGTTCCAATGCCTTCCGCCTTTTCTCTTACCCCAAAGGAATAATTTACGAGTTTTTAAGAAACTGTTTGAATAATGGAATAAACCATCGCCATTTTTATCACAAGCAACTATCCATTTGCGTGACTCGTCTGGAATTCTATAAAAATAATCGGTAGAATTTTCAACGTTTAACGAATAACTTGTATCAACCCCGTCCACGTAAGGAATATCTATTTTATCAATAGTATAATGATTTTCTCTATAAAGTGCGTGAATTGCTTTACTCGCTGGAACGATTACACGAGTATCTTTCGTTTCAGGAAAAGCAATATTGCTCCACCAATACGTTAAACGTGATTTGTTTGAAATGTTTTCAATTCGTGGGCGAACGTATAAAGTTTTACTTCCTTTTGGCAAAATTGCCGTAAAACTATACGATAACCCCCTTATTCTTTCAAACTCATAAAATCTAACTGCATTGTCTCCTATAAGTTCGGTAAACATATTTGAACAAGTAAAAGGATTATGCCCTTTAATACCCATATTAAATTCAACACCGCCCGATAGCCAAGCGTTTCTTAAAGCAAAGTTGCATGGTTGAATTACTGAATTTACGTAGAGCAACTCTCTTTTTTGCTCTTTATCATACAAAGAGTTTAATTTTCCACCGAATTCAGGTAAGAAAGTAGCCCTTAAATACTCGTTTTCTAAAATAACTACTTTATATTTAGTCGGTTTAATATTTCTATCGTACTCGTCTTGAACTTTATACGGAATTAAAGTATCTATCATACCAAATCCCAAATATTTAGTTTCATCTTTAGATAAATTTTTAGTAAATTCAAAACCAGAGTGTATATACTTAGAGTTTTTAATATCCGGCATAGGATTTAAAGGCCCAAATGATGCTGAATTGAAAATCATTTCATCAAACTTTACCATAATATACCTCTTTAACGATTGAAACGTTATCAACTTGAATTATTTTAACATATAAAAACTATTAAGTCAATTAAGTTTATATTTATAAAAATATAATTTTTAATAAAATAGGTCTTTAAGCCGAGTTCCTACAAGGAATTCGGCAACTAAATAAATGCGTGAACGGATTTGTGATAATTTAAAAAATTTCCTTGCGTAGCAAGATATTTTTCAAAGTTATATTGCCTTACGGCAAGTTGTGAATTTATTTAATATAACTGCTTACATAGTTGGCGATTGTTTCAGTCGGCTAAACTTATTTAACTTAATCTTTTGTGGATAAAAAAGCCCACCATATTTCGCTAATTGCGAAGTATGGTGGGCTACACTTTTGTTCTTTTCTAAAACCCATTATAGAAAACACCTAAAAACTTTTAAATTTTTTTAAAATAATTTAATCTAATTTTTATTTTTTTGTTAAATTTTTTCTTCAAGCCCAAGTAACCTACAAGCATTTTTATGAAATACGTATTCTTTTTCTTCTTCACTAAGTAAAAAGTCAAAGGCTACCGCTCCTACGTACATACCTACGTTATACAAAGTATAATCTGTGCCAAAAAGTTGCCTTTCTTTACCAAACAAGTCAATAGCGTGGCGTAAAGTGCCGTGCCTAAACAAGCCACCGCCCGACCAGTCTAAATAGTAGTTGTCGCATTTTTCCATACGTTTAAACGCCCTTTCAAGCGTATATCCTTCGTGAGGGTGTGCTCCTATAAACGCCATATTTTTAAATCGACTAACCATTTCATCCATTTTATCGTGAGTTTCTTCATCGTTAGCAATTGCGTGAATATCTACAATCATTTTGTAATGGTCGCACGCTTCTAAAATATCGTACAAATTTTTGTCAGCATTTCTAAATGACCAACCGTGCAAGTAAGGCACTATTTCGCCTACCAAATTAACGCCCAAGTTGTGCATTCTTTCAACTTCTTCTATTGACTCTTTTACAAAGTTTGGATGAATATGAAATCCTGGAATATAAAAATCTTCGTAAAAATCACGTAACTTTAACGCCTCGTCGTTTAAATCTTTTATATATTCCCACGTTGGATTTAAGTTTCTACCATTTACAACCGAGCCACATGTTTTGTAATAGCCGTAATGTTTAAGTTCAGTTAAAATATCTTCACTAGTTATTGGCAAATATGATTTGTGATGAACCCCAATATGTGGGTGTATATGAATATCAATAATTTTATAATCTTTCATAAATTGCTCCTTATTCTATACCTAAAAGTCTTGAAGCGTTTTTGTAAAAGATATACTCTTTTTCTTCTTCGCTTAAAAGATAGTTCAATGCCACGCCACCTACGAACATAGCAGGGTTACAAGTTGGATAATCACTACCAAACACTTGCCTTTCTTTACCAAATAAGTCAATGGCTTGACGCAAAGCATCACGTCTTAATAAACCTCCGCCCGACCAGTCAAGGTAATAATTTTCATTTTTTTCCATGCGGTGCAACGACCTTTCAAATGCCTTTGCTTCTTGCCCTGGGTGCGCTCCAACGAAAATTAAGTTTTTGAAACGACTAACCATTTCATCCATTTTATTCAAATCTTCTTCACTATTTGACGTCGAGTGAAAGTCGATTATCATACCATAATGCTCGCACGCTTCTAAAATATCGTATAAATTTTTATCGTTTTCACTAAAAGACCAGCCGTTTAAATACGGAACTAATTCGCCTACTAATTTTACTCCAAGTTTATGCATTCTTTCAACTTCTTCAATCGACTCTTTTACAAATTTTGGATGAATATGAAATCCTGGAATATAAAAATCACCGTACATATCACGAAGAGTTAAAGCATCGTCATTTTGACTTTTTACGTCATCAAACGTTTGATATGATTTTTTTAAATATATAACCGAGCCACATACTTTATAATAACCTAATTTCTTTAAGTCGTTTAAAGTGTTTTCTGCCGACATATTACAATAATCTATATGTTGACAAATATTGCTTTCTCTATTCAAAAATGGATGTATGTGAAAATCAATAATCTTATAATCTTTCATAATAAATTACCTCTTTATTCGTATTATAAAATACAAACGAACACTTTGCAAGCGTATACTAAAATTTCTTTTTAAAATTATTTTAATTTATTTGTTATTATGGGCTTATCTAACCACTTTGTCGTTGACAGTTGATTTTGAATATAAGAGTCCCTTACGTACTTTACTCTACCTTTTACAATTCCGTCTTCTTCAACTTTAATGTATAAGCCTTCCATTAAGTTAGAAGTATCCGTTTCTTTTAAAATTTCTTCAACGTTTAAATGCAATTTTTCAACTTGACTTATTAAATTATCAAGAGCGTTTATCGACCTATAAGTTGATTTTTTTAAATTTTCTAAAACTTGATTTTCGCTTGAAAACTTTCCACTATCTAAAACGTGTACGCTATAAATAGGCAAGTTTTTTAATATTTCTTTTCTACTAAAAGTGTCTAAAAACACACCTTTTTCTTTATCGTAAATATCAAACTCTAAAAAGTAAGAAGGTAGTAAATCGTAGTAAATTTTATGCTTAACGTACAACCACTCGCCATACATTATATACTTATCTTTTAAAGCGCAATATAGGGCTTGATAATTTTCATTAGCAAAAGTTTTAAACAAATTATAATGCCTTTCCCTATATCCACCTACTAAAAAATGTCCCCTACTTTGAAGTAACAATTCTCCGCTACTTGAAAAAGATATTCCAACGTTTGCACCGTCAACTTTTTCTTCAATTACGATATTTTTATTTTTAATTTCGCTAAAAGCAATTAACTTCAAATCTTCATCGCCACTTTGAATTTTAGAGCCTTGTAAATGTTTTGTTCGTGGATATTTTATAATTTTTTCCATAACCCTTCCTTAAAAATTACAATAAAAGCGTTAGCATATAATATAACACGGAAATAGTAAAACATGAAAATATAGTTGAAGAAAGTGTGAATATTACTGCATTTTCATTGTCTCCGTCATAGTAATCGGAAAAAGTTGATGCCAAACTAGCAGTAGGCATACTAAACGTAATAAATAAACCTATTATCGTTTCTGTTGGAATTGATAAAAATAAATTTAAAATAAGCATTACGCCCGCAACAAACGTAGGTACAATAACTAATTTCACAGCACTTACTAAATACGCCGTTTTCGTTGTGAAAAGCGAAGAAAATTTAATTCCGCCAAGTTTTATACCTATTATCATCATAGATAGTGGCGTAACTATATTAGATAAATAATTTGTATACGTACTAACTTCTACAACGTTTTTACTTACGTTTGTTAAGTTTATAATAATGCCTATTATAAAAGCAATAAATACGGGATTTAAAAATATGTTTTTTATAGACACTTTTTTCTTACTGCCTGCAACCATATTTACGCCGTAAGTATACATTATAATATTCATAGAGATACATACAACTATAACGCTAACCACGACTAACGGCTCAGTTTCGCCAAATACTGCTTTAGCAAGCGGAATACCTAAAAATCCACTATTAGCAAAAAGCATTGAGAACTTAACCATACCTTTCTTTTTATCATCTTCAGGCTTTTTTACTAATAACGTTGTAGCCGTTATTAAAACAACGTAAAATAAAATTGTAGCAACAAACGATATACCTATTACTAATGCCGTTTGTAAGTTAAACTCAATATTTAAAGTAGTTGATATAATTAAAAAAGGCATACCAACGTACATTAAAACTTTACTAAGTACTCCCGATTCTTTTTCTTTAACCATTCCCTTTTTACTTATAATAAACCCTGGAATAGCAAGCAAAACAAAAACTATAACGTTTTTTAACATTACTATAAATGCGTCCATAACAATAAATTCCTTTTAAAATAGTAAGTAATATTTATTATACTTTATACACTAAATAAAGTCAATAAAAGTAAAGCCTTCGCTAAACTGATTTATATGTTTATTTAAAAAAAACCTTAAAAAGTTAACGTAACTTTTTAAGGTTTTTTTTCAATTTTATAACGTTAATTTATACCGTTCATATAATTCATCATAGCAGTATACTCATTAGTAAAATCTGCATTTAAATCAATAAGTTTATCCATTTGCGACGTTAATTCTTGTTTATATCCTTCTATTATAGGCGTGATTTTCTCTGCAATTTCAAGTGCCTTACTCATATCTAAACAATATAACTCGCCGTCAGTGTAAATAAACCCTATATAAGGCATAGGCGGATTTCCCATCTCAAATACCTGCGATGAATATACCTTAAAACCACCCATAGTTTGCGTTTCAAAATTATAATCTACTTCTAAATATAAGAAAATTGCAATAGACATACCACTATTAGAATCAACGTCCCACCACATTTTGATTTTATTATTAGCCTCGTCAAACGAATACATAAGGGTGGCTTCTCCTACTTCTCTTTCAACTTGCTCAACTACCCACTTATACGTAAAATGAACGGGCTTATCAGTTAAATCAAAATCGTCGTTCTTTAATAAGTTGGCTAAAAGTTTAACAAAACTCGTTGCACCTTTAATTGAACTAAGTTCACCACTTGAACTAACTTCTTTAAACGGCAACTCGCTAATATTAGAAAAAGTATTTACGTTAAAAGATAAAGGCGCTATACCTGATGATTTTTCTTCTTCAATAGTTTCTATTTCTTCAACAATATTATCACAAGCGTTAGAATATTTCGTTTTAGTATCAACTTTTACGTCACCACACATAGTACAAACGTTTTGAGCGTTGTAATCGTGCTCTATTATAGCAATTTCCTCAGTTTCTACAACTTCACCACACTTTGTACAAACTTTTTGTTTGCTCCCTTTAACTTGACAAGTAGCGTCTTTCGTTACCGCCCAGTCGCCTAAAGTATGCTCGCATTCACCACAAGCAGTTAAAGTAAACGATAAAGAAGTTACCATAGCAAGACTTAAAATTAAAGATATAATTTTTTTCATATTTTTACCCCTTACAATTATATTAAAATATACGTAAATATATTTAAAACTCTAAAAGAGTTTTTGTGCTTTTAGTATACCCCCCCCCCATCAACTTTGTCAATCAAAAGTTAATAATTTTAAGAATTTAGTAAAAAAAAGTTGACAAAATAATTTTAATATTTTACAATTAGACAAAACAAATATAGAGGCGCAACTTTCATTAAAGTTATCTTTAAGGCAAATCGGGATAAAAATAGGGAAAGTTGCCGAAGAGATTTCTTTGCCAAAAGAAATTATCTGGGCAAGCATAAAATATGTGCTTGACTGTCGCTAATTTATTTAGCGTTGTGCTATTAAATATTCCTTTCACGATATTTAATAGTATCGTGTTTTTTATTACTAAAAACCCGAAAGGGAAAGGAGAAAGGGTTATGCTTAACTCTAAAAAGTTTTTTACTGGGAAAACTATTACTTTACTAATAGCAAGTATAGTTATTCTAATTGCGCTTATTGTTCTTACTGCAACGGGCATAGTACACAATGAACAAGTGTGTAAACTTTGTAACGGCCTTGGCATTATTGAAGGCGAAGATTGTAATATTTGCGAAGGCGCTGGCAAGGGCGTTGGCTCAATATGGGCGTTACTTCCACCTATCATAGCAATAGGTCTTGCACTTATTACAAAAGAAGTTTTCAGTTCATTATTTATAGGTATATTATCAGGTGCTATTTTAGCCGCCGATTTTTCACCTTTAAAAACTATGGATTTAGTTGTTAACGATGGTTTGATTAGCGCAGTATCTGGCACAGCAGGTATATTTATTTTCTTGATTGAACTTGGTATTTTAGTCGCTCTTGTAAATAGGGCGGGCGGAAGCCGTGCCTTTGGCGAGTGGGCGGAGAAAAACGTAAAAAGTAAAGTGGGTGCGTCAATATGCACTTTCGTTCTTGGCGTTTTAATTTTTATTGACGACTATTTTAACTGTTTAACGGTTGGCTCGGTTATGCGTCCTGTTACGGATAAACATAAAATGAGCCGTTCAAAACTTGCTTACTTAATAGATGCAACTGCAGCGCCTATTTGTATGATTGCTCCTATATCTTCATGGGCGGCAGCCGTATCTCAATACGCACAAGACGGTCAAGGTTTAAGTTTATTTATAGCGGCAATTCCTTTTAACTTCTATTCATTATTGACTTTTGTATTTATAATCGCATTAGTCGTTATGAAATTTGACTTTGGTCCTATGCGTCTACACGAAATAAACGCTCAAAACGGCGATTTATTTAGTGGTAAAAAAATTGAAAGTGATAATGAAGTTCCTAACTCAAAAGGTAGAGTAATGGACCTTGTTCTTCCAATTATATTTTTACTTGCTACTTGTATCTTTGCTCTCGTATACGTTGGCGGTTTCTTTGGCGAAACAGTTTATTACAACATGGCTGACGTTCTTGCAGATGGTAACACGTACGTTGATTACACTGGGAACTTTATCGGCGCATTTGGTAACACCAATGCTACCGTAGCACTTCCTTGGGGCGGTCTTATAACACTTATTTTAACAATTGCTTATTTCGCTATTCGTGGTGTTGTTTCAGTAAAAGATTCAATGCAAGCACTTCCAAAAGGCTTTATAGCAATGGTTCCAGCAATATTTATTTTAACTTTTGCTACCGCTCTTAAAAATATGACGGGACAACTTGGCGCTGCTTTCCATATAGGTAATATGATGGCTACTTTCCCTATAACTCTTGCTAAATTCTTACCTGCCGTAATATTCTTAGTTGCTTGCCTACTTTCTTTTGCAACGGGTACGAGTTGGGGTACGTTTGGTATTTTAATTCCTATCGTAACGGTAATGTTCCCAAGCGCAGACCAACATCAACTTATGATAATAGGTATGTCTGCGTGCTTAGCCGGTGCCGTTTGCGGTGACCACTGCTCGCCTATTTCTGATACTACTATTATGTCAAGTGCGGGCGCTGAGTGCGAACACCTAAACCACGTATCAACTCAAATACCTTACGCAGTATACGTTGCCATCGTATCGTTCGTGTGCTTTATTTTGGCTGGCTTTATACAAAACGCATTTATAATGTTGCCTATCGGCGTTGCTATTATGATTGCTTCTCTTTTCGTAACAAAAAAAGTTGCTAAAATTAAAGAATAATTAAAATTTAACACACCTTAAACCTGTTTTTAAGGTGTGCTTTTTTATTTCTATTGACTTTTTTAATAATATAGTATAATATTTATATGGTTTTTAGGTTAATAAAATAACGAGGTGTAATTTATGGGATTATTCAAAAATAAAGCGGTAACGGAAGCGAAAGAGTTAATATATAGCGTTTTATTAAATTGTGATATGACAAGTATTAAAGGCGTTAGATGGGAAATTGATAGTGATAAAGACAGTGTGTTTTTTAGATGCGATGAAGATAATTTTAGTCAAGGTCTTAAAAGATATTTAGGTTATGGCGATTATTACGGGTCGATTATGTTTCTTTATAATACTAAAGAAAGATATTTAGTAGCCGATATATATTATGGCGAGCCTATTAGAACGTACGCTGAGTTAAATACAAATGCCGAGTTTGCTAAAACTGTTTTTGATTTTGATATTACGGTTACTAATTGCGAACACGCACCAAACGTTCATATATCTAAAATTATATCCCCAAATTCTCTTCAAGCCGAACTTGAAAAACTTATTTTAATGGTAGGAACTATGATAGAATAATTAAATGATAAAGCCCCTTTTGTAGAGTTACAAAAGGGGCTTTTGTTTTTTTAAATTACGCATTTAATAACTTTTAATACTATCGAGCAAATTTTGTAAACTTTCTTTTTGATTTAAAAGATTAAACCATAAGAAATTAACGTCTTTTAATATAGGTAATTTTTGACAAATACTTTCAATAAGTAAAAGGTATTCTTCTTTAGTGTTTGTTATTATAACGGGAATTATAAAAGAATTATTTTCTAACGCACTTTCAATTTCGCTATAAACGTAGTTAGAATTTAAAGAATTGTTTGAAATGAAAAGTAAAAACGCACCGTCTTTATAACTATGCTCTTTAATTTTAGACTTAACTGAAGTCGCCCAAAAATCGCCAACAACAATATCATTAGTGTGCCATACACGTATATTATTAACAATGAAATAATCTATAATAGGCAAAACGTTAGCACGGTCGATATTAGAATAACTTGCAAAAAGTTTCGTCTTTTTAATTTGATATTCTATTTGTTTTTGTATGTAGTTATGGCAATTTTCATCCCAAATTTCAAATTTATCAAGTTCAACGTTTAATACGTTTATTTTTTTACCGTTTTTAATTAAATTAGCAATATGCTCTCTTTCTTTTTTCACGTATTTAGATTTTTCGGCATTTTCACTTTTACAATATACAAACCAAATTCTCTCTTCAATTTCTCTTTTTACAAGTGAAGTAATTTCGTTTTCATCAGATAAACATTTTAAAAAGAATAAAATAGGCTCGTAGAAAAAAGTTTCTTCAATAATGTTACGAATAATACGTACTTTTTCAATATCTAAATGCGAGTGTGAAATGAAAAAATATTGCTTTTTATATTCGTAACCGCAATCTAAACAATAGTACGCATCATTTTCGACTTTGTATTTTAATTTTTTAGAATTACAATTGTAACATTGCATATTTTTTACACCTTTTAAATATTATAAAACTTTTTAGCGTTTAAAGAAAATATTTTTTCATATTCGTTTTTAGTAAAACCAAGTTGTAACAATCTTTCAATTTCAGTTTTAGCAGACCACATAGGATAATCCGAGCCAAAAAGAACTTTATCCACTCCGTACGTTAAAATTATTTTTTTAACGCTTTCATTAGATAAATACGCCATACTTGACGAACAATCAACGTAGAAATTATCAAAATCTTTATAACTATTGCAAGCATCATCCCAAATAGACCAACCACCAAAATGAGCACCGATAATTTTTAAGTTTTTAAACTCTTTTAATATAGGAACTAACCTATTAGGGTTAGAATTATCATATCTATTATCGCCCGTGTGCATAAGAATAGGTACGTTATACCTACTTGCAAGTTCATAAATTTTTTTATACCCTTCGTTATCAACTTTAAAATTTTGAATATCAGGGTGAAGTTTTATACCCTTTAAATTTAAACTTATTAAATGAAGTATATCCCCTTCAAAATCGTCACTTTCGGGGTGCATAGTTCCAAGACCTATAAGTTTATCGGGATTATCTTTTACTTCGCTTGCAATAAATTCGTTTATTTTTCTTACTTGATACTTACTTGTTGCAACTGATTGAACTATAAATTTATCTATATGACTTATTTTATCATCTTCAAGTAAATCGGCAATAGTACCTTTACATTTAGACTTTTCGTTATAAAAAGTATCGGTATGATTAACCGCTAAACTTGCTATTTTTTCTGGATATATATGACAATGCGAGTCTATTATGAAATATCCGTTATACATTTTAATTACCACCTATTTTTTGTATGTTTGTTATATTTGAAACGCTGAAATAGACTATTTTCACTCAATCTTATAAACCTATTTCAAAGGCTTAGAAGCGAGCAAGACAAGGCTCACGTAGGCGAAACGCTGAGATTAACCTTTTTGGTTATCGAAGTCCGTAGACAAAGGTAACTTTATAAAACTTTGTAATTATTTTAAAGGCTTAGAAGCGAGCAAGACAAGGCTCACGAAGGCGAAACGCTGAGATTAACCTTGTTGGTTATCGAAGTGTTGAGCCTAAGTAGAAACGAAGTATTGCGATGCTTATAAGCATTTAAAACGAAGTAGAAACGCAGTATTGCGACGCTTATAAGGCTTTTAAACCTAAGATATTAACTGATTCTTCACGCATCTTATACTTTAATATTTTGCCCGCTGCGTTCATAGGGAATTCTTCAACAAATAAGAAATATTTAGGAACTTTATGTCTTGCTATTGAAGCGTTACCATATTCACGCATTTCGTTTTCGGTTGAACTTTCGCCTTTATGAAGAATAATCCAAGCGCAACATTCTTCGCCGTATTTTTCATCAGGCACGCCAACAACTTGAATATCTTTTACTTTAGGATTAGTTAAGTAAAATTCTTCAATTTCACGTGGGTACAAGTTTTCGCCACCACGAATAATCATATCTTTAAGTCTACCTGTAACTTTATAATAGCCGTCAGCCGTTCTCATACAAATATCGCCAGAGTGAAGCCAACCGTCTTTATCAATGGCTTGTGCAGTTGCTTCGGGCATTTTGTAGTAGCCTTTCATAATATTAAAGCCACGAGCAACGAATTCGCCACTTTGTCCGTCTGGAAGTTCATCGCCGGTTTCTGGGTCTATAATTTTACATTCAACGCCAGGGAAAGCACTACCTACCGTTTCTACTCTATGGTCTAAGTCTTCGTTTACTTCGCCCATTGTACAACCTGGGGCTGCTTCAGTTTGGCCGTAAACGGAAATAATTTCACGCATGTTCATTTCTACCGAAGCTCTTCTCATTAAGTCGGCAGGACAGTTAGCACCAGCCATAATACCCGTTCTCATATACGAGAAGTCGGTTTTAGCAAAGTCAGGGTGGCTAAACATTGCGATAAACATTGTTGGAACACCGTTAAAACAAGTGATTTTCTCATCGTTTACACAAGCAAGCGAAGATTTTGGAGAAAAGTATGGTATAGGACAAAGCGTACCACCGTGAGTCATCATCGAAGTCATTGAAAGCACCATACCAAAACAATGGAACATTGGCACTTGTATCATCATACGGTCAGCCGTTGATAAATCCATTCTATCGCCTATCGTTTTACCATTGTTTACGATATTGCGGTGAGTAAGCATTACGCCCTTAGGAAAACCGGTAGTACCAGACGTATATTGCATATTGCAAACGTCATCAGGTTTAACAAGAGATGCACGTCTTTTAACTTCTTCAATAGGAATAAGTGAACCACGGCTTAACATTTGTTCAAAAGTAAGACAGCCATCCATATTAAATCCAACCGTTACAACGTTTCTTAAAAACGGCAACTTTTTAGAATATAAAGGTTTGCCTGCTTGTAAAGTTTTGAGTTCAGGACAAAGTTCTTCTATGATTTCTTTATAATTTATGTCTTTACAATACTCTATCATAACCAAAGTATGAGTATCAGACTGCTTTAACAAATATTCGATTTCATGAATTTTATATGCCGTATTAACGGTAACGAGTACCGCACCGATTTTAGTAGTCGCCCAAAAAGTTATAAACCACTCCGGTACGTTAGTTGCCCAAACGGCAACGTGGTCGCCAGGCTTTACACCTAACGATATAAGTGCTGCGGCACACTCGTCTACGTCCCTACGGAATTGTTCGTAAGTTCTCGTATAATCAAGCGTTGGATATTTAAAAGCATATTGGTCTGGATAATTTTCGACCATTGTATCAAGCACTTGTGAGAAAGTTTTATCTATTACTTCGTATTTTTTCCAAACGAAAGTACCTGTTTTAGCCCTATTATAATACTCGCCGGCGTAAGATTTCTTTTCACGATTTAAAGATGAAACGTAATTTGCAAAGTGAGTAAGAACAATATCGGCATCGTTTATTTCTTCGTTCCAAGACGCACAAATAAACCCGTCGTAATTAAGTGATGAAAGTGCGTTTAAAAGTTTTTCAACGTCTAAGTCGCCCTCGCCGATAAGTACGGTTTTATCGCCTTTCATATCGCCAAGTCTAACGTATTTTACGTAAGCGCCAAGAGTTTTAATCGTACTTTCAGCCGATTCTTTTGCACCAAAATAAGTTCCCCTAACGTTCCAAGACGCACCTATTACAGCCGATGAAAAATAATTGATAATTTCTATAACGTTTTCGGTGTTTGATAAATAACCTACCGTTTCAAATAATATACTTACGTCTAACTTTTCAGCAAGTTTTACTGCCGAAGAAAGTTTATCGTTTAACGCTTTAAACGGTATTTTTTCGTTAAGCGTAACGATAACGTATGGAACGCTTGCTAAACTTGCCATTTCAACGTATTTTTCACAAAGTTCACTTGTTGTTAAAGCGCTTTCAATAGGATTTGGCATACGAAGAGCCGAAATTGAAAGTCCACGATTAACAAGTTTACGTTTACTATCAGCGTTTTTATCACGCCTTAAAATACTATCGTAATGGTCGTTTCTTTCTTTAATTGCATCGTAAATTTCAAAACCTTCAAACCCATAGTCGTAAGCGTAGGAACAAGTATCTAAAAAGGTTGCTCTACTTACGTTTTTGGTTGAAAATGCTATTTTCATATTATGCCTCCTCGGCTACAATTTTGTTAAGCGCATTTATATACGCCCTAATACTTGCGGCAACGATATCCGTTGAAGTTCCGTTACCAGAATAAAGTTTTCCGTTATTTCTAAGTTTTACAAGCGCTGAACCCAACGCTTCTTTACCTTCGGTTACGGCTTGAACTTGGAAGTCGTCAAGTTCGTAATGATGACCGATACATTGTTCAATAGCCCTGAACGCTGAGTCGATAGGACCTTCGCCCGCACTTACGCCTGAAATAATTTCACCGTTTCTTTTTAAAGTTACTTGTGACATTGGCGTTGAAACGTTTGAACTTGTAGTTGTGTACGTTTCAAAGTGATAAGTTGAAGGCGCTTGCATAGCGTAACTTGCTATAATTGCTTCAAATTCTTTAGAGCCAACTGCTCCTTTCTTTTCACAAACTTTAATTAAAGCATCATAAACCTTGCCAGCGTCAGACTCTGAAAGGTCGTAACCTAAAGTAGTTGCAACCTTGTTAACGTCTTTTAAAGTCGCACCCGAGTCAAGTAATATTTTATTTTTATCACTAACGTCACTTGTAGACGTTATGTCTTGACTACTAATTTTTGAAATTGTTTCGCTAATACTTGCGTGAATTTTTGTTGCATTAAGATTGATTTTTGCATTTATAGAAGCCCCGCAAGCAGATATAGCGTCACTAATTTCGCCCATCAATAAAACGTCTTTACCAGAGATTGCACATTTTAATCCGTCAACGCCTTTACCTATTGAAGAAAACGCCGATGCAACGCCCATTTTAATACGATTAGATACTTGAACGTAAACAGGAACGCTTACTTGATTTTTTACTTTTTCAACAATGTTTGCAATTTCTTCATAAGTAGACGTACCTGCGTTATCGCAAACACTTATAATAGTTGCTCCGTTTTCTTCGGCAACCTTTACGGCTTTTAACAAGAAATCAATATCAGCCCTTGTTGCGTCAAGTGCAGAAAATTCTACGTCACTTGTGTATTTTTTTGCTTCACAAATTAAAGCAATTATTTTATCAAGCATTTTGTCTTGCTTAACGTGATATGCGTATTCCATTTGAATAGTAGATACAGGAAGTTCTATTTGAAGACGTGGTTTTTTAGCAAATTTAATACATTCCCATGCCATTTCAACTCCTTTAATATCAAAACCTACCGGAATTGCTAAACTTGCGTTTTGAACGTTTTGAGAAATAGTTTTATAAATAATAGCGTCTTCACGAAAATTCTTAACTAACGGTAGTTCAATAACGTCAGCACCTAGTAAATCTACGCTAATTGCTAGTTTGGTTTTTTCACGGAATAAAAGTGCAACTTCACGTTCTTCTGCAAGTTTTTTAAGCGTAACGTCAATAATATCAATTTTTTTCATAATAAGACTCCTTTATATCTTATATTTTTTTAAATAAAAAGTCCCGAAAGCAAACGCTTTCGGG
>JAZSNM010000003.1:0-2573 GCA_045536405.1 Christensenellaceae bacterium | reverse complement strand
AATAATTATAAGTAACGATTTTTGCATAACGTTTTAAATTATTGAAATTATTAAAATTTGAATAAGGTATTTTTAAATTTAACGTAACGTATTCGTTACTTATAATCGTACTAATTTTTTTAATAAGCGAATCAATTCCATATCCCGTTTTTGCCGAAATAAATATTGCATCACTTGGAAAACAGTCAAAATTAGTAATGTTTTCACATTTATTTATAACTAAAATTTGTTCGCCTGTTGCACCTATTTCATCTAACGTTTTTTTAGTTACTTCTATTTGATTAGTATAGTCGCCGTCACAAGATGCTATAATTAAATTTATATCACTATGTTTTACGCTATCTAACGTTGATTTAAACGCATTTATAAGAGTTGTTGGTAAATTTCTAATAAAACCTACGGTGTCGGTAATTAAAACGTCTTTATTATCAATTTTTACTTTTCTTGTAGTTGTATCTAAGGTTGCGAAAAGTTTATTTTCAGCATAAACTGTTGATCCGGACAATTTATTTAATAGGGTAGACTTACCAACGTTTGTATATCCTACCAAACTTATAACTATTTCATTGTTTTTTTTGCGTTTATCATAGTATAAATTACGCCTAACTTCTAAATCTTTTAATTGTGATTTTAAATATTCGATACGAGTGCGTATATGTCTTCTATCAGTTTCTAATTTAGTTTCTCCAGGACCTCTCGTACCGATGCCACCGCCAAGCCTTGACAAACCTTCGCCTTTACCTTTTAAACGTGGATATAAATATTCAAGTTGAGCAAGTTCAACCTGAATTTTACCTTCGCTACTCATTGCGTTTTTTGCAAAAATATCAAGTATTAGGGTGGTTCTATCTACAACTTTAACACCTAAAATATCAGCCATATTAAGCGTTTGGGTTGGACTTAAAAAACCGTCAAAAATTACGATATTTGCTTGAATATTAAGCAAAATTTCATTAATTTCTTTAAGTTTGCCAATGCCTATATAAGATGCTGGATTTATATTTCTTAACTTAACGTTAATATATCCTAAGTATTCAGCGCCGGAAGTTAAAGTTAGTTCTTTTAATTCATTAATTTTAGTTGAATTATCTATATTATAATCATCTACAATATGAATACAATACGCCTTTTCTAATATATTATTATTTGTATCAATCATCATCTTTTTTATCTTCTTCCCTTAATTTTACAACTTTTACGGCACGCCTTCTCATATCTTCGCCAATTGCCGCATAGTGTTTTTTTGTTGTGTTTATATCGCTATGTCCTAAAAAATCAGCAACCATATAGATATCGCTTGTTTCTCTATATAAATTAGTGCCGAAAGTACTACGAAGTTTATGTGGAGTAATTTTTTTAAGGGGAGTTATTATTTTTGCGTATTTTTTTACTAATTCTTGTATTGTACGTACGCTAATTCGTTTATTTTGTAAACTTATAAATAAGGCTTTTTCTTCTTTTGGTAAATCCTTAATGCTATTTCGATAATTTATCCAATTAATTAATGCGTACATAACTTCATCATTAAAGAATAATATCGTTCTATTTCCGCCTTTTCTCGTTACGGCAAAACTCATATTTTCAAAGTCAATATCTTCAACGTTTAAGCCAACAAGTTCGCTATTTCGTATTCCCGTACCTAAAAAGAGCGTTAAAATAGCAATATCACGTATTTTTATATTTTTATGGTATGCTTTTTGCCTTTCAGTTAGGTTTTCGCCACTTTCAACAACGTCTAAAAGTTCAATAACTTCATTTATTTCAAGCCTAATTATTTCTTTATCGTGCAATTTTGGCAGTGATAATTTAGATGAAACGTTGCTTTCTATCTTTCCTTTATTATAAAAATACTTGAAAAAGGCTCTTATTGTAGACAATTTTCGTGCTTTTGCTCGCTCATTACATACTTCAATTTTACCATTTATTGTATAACTTGATAAATACGCTAAATAATACTCAAAATCATCAATTGTTAACGTTTCTAAATTTTTTAAGGTAATTTCGCTAATTTTAAGACTTTTAAACTTGGTTTTAACTAAAAAATCAAAGAAAATTCTTATATCGTATACGTAATTTAGCCTTGTTAAAGGGGAAGAATAGTCAGATATTCCAACAATAAATTCCATAACAATATTAGGTAATTCTTCGCATAATAATGAAATTTTTCTTAAACAATCAATTTCACGTTGTTTATAATAATTATTTTCTATTTTGGCCATTTTTAAATCCTTAATTTTATATTTTGTTATATATATCATAACATATCTTTTCGCAAAATTAAAGTATTTTACGAAAAGATTTAAAAAAATAAAAAATTGTATTTAAGTGTTAACTAAATTTATTTAAAAATTATTTTTATAACGTTTTACTAATTTAAATTAATAGTTAGAATTTTAAATTTTAATAAATAGTAAAAATTAATATAAACAAATTTAAAATTAATTATAAATAGCGGGATTTTTAAAATTTGAAAATTTTATCAAATTATTTAAAATAATTCAAATATACTACTATCTATGCGTAAAAGTTGTGTTTTACGCATAGATATATTAATATAGTATACACTGTTAATT
>JAZSNM010000037.1:0-60853 GCA_045536405.1 Christensenellaceae bacterium | reverse complement strand
TAATTAAGAATTATAAATTAGGGTGTGTTCAATAAAAATGAACACACCCTAAAAAATTTTAAAATATATTTTCATTTCTAAATAAATAACGAAAATAATTTGAAGGTTCAATATGATAAAAATAATATTATTTAATTTATTAGGTAATAAATTAGAAATACTGTTAAAAAGTGTTGTGAATTGGTTGAAAAATTTAATAAAATATAATATATTATAATAGTAATTAAAATAAACTAACGTAAATAATATTATTTTTTTCATATAAAAGGAGATAACTATATGAATTACTACAAGTTAGCAATCTTTATATTGTATATGGTTGTAATGTTAGCGATAGGTGTATACTTTTTCGTTAAGAATAAAGACAAGGGCGAAAAAGATTACTTTTTAGGCGGTAGGCAAATGAACGGTCTAATTGCTGCCTTTTCAGCAGGTGCGTCAGATATGAGTGCATGGGTACTTATGGGGCTTCCTGGTGCTATATTTTTGTCAGGTCTTGGTCAAGTATGGATATCTATCGGTCTTATTGTTGGTACGATATTTGCGTGGGTATTTATTGCTCCAAAACTAAGAAGGTATGCAATTAAGGCAAACGACTCAATAACTGTTCCAGAATTTTTAACTAATCGTTTTAAAGAGTCTAATCATTTATTAAGAATTGCGTGTGCAATAATATTTATGGTTGGCTATTGTTTATATGCGGCTTCAAGTATAGTTGCATGTGGCGACGTTTTCGTTGCAATAATGCCATCGGCAAAAGATTATAAAATTTTAGTTGAAATTATTGCAGGCGTAGTTATATTAGCGTATACGTTACTCGGCGGATTTAATGCCGTTTGTTGGACTGATTTCTTCCAAGGCATGTTAATGCTTATGGCACTAATGATAGTTCCTATTATCGCTTTTATAATGCTTCAAACAACGGGTACTGTTGCAGGTGCGGTAGTAGTTACTTCAAGCAATTACTATAATTTATTTAATTGTGGCGAAACAACTTGGCAAAGTATAGGAACTATACTTACAGGTCTTGGCTGGGGTATAGGATACTTAGGTATGCCTCATATTTTAGTAAGATATATGTCGATTAAATCTGAAAAAGAAATGAAAAAATCACAAATTATAGGTTCAGTTTGGATTGTAATAATCTTATTTATGGCAACTATTACCGCTTTAATTGCTCACGAATTTTTAGGCTCTTCAGTCGATGCGGGAGAAAGTAAACTCGTATTTATTAAAATGATTGAAGCAATATTTGATAACGGCGCTTTGGCATTGATTGGCGGATTGTTCTTAACCGCTATAATTGCGGCGTCAATGTCAACGGCTGATAGTCAATTGCTTGCATCATCTTCTGCTTTTTCATCGGATATTTATAAAACTGTAATTAACAAAAAAGCAAGTGATAAAGAAATGCTATGGGTTGGTAGAATTGCCGTAGCGGTAATTTTAGTAGTTGCAATATTCATTGCTATTTACGGTTCTCAAGATATTATGGCGCTTGTTTCTGCCGCTTGGTCAATATTTGGCGCTGCTTTTGGTGCAGTTGTACTTCTTTCGTTAGTTTGGAGAAGATTGAACTATAAAGGTGCTGTTGCCGGTATAATTACGGGTTTTGTCGTTTCAATATTATGGATGGTTTTATTCAACTTTGAATATTATGGTTTTAATAGTTTAATTGTAAATAGTTATTTATATGAAATTATTCCAGGCTTTATTTGTTCGTTAATTGCAACGATAGTCGTATCTAAATTAACTAAAGAGCCAAGTAAAGAGGTTTTAGATTTGTTTGACGAAGTTAAAAAATTAGATTCTACGTGGGAAGACTAAAATTTATCTATAAAAGATTAATTTAATATTGTTTTTAAAGACTAATGAAAATATTAAAACGCACCCCAAAAGTTTGTTCAACTTTTGGGGTGCGTTTCATTTCGTTGGTCTTTTTTGTTATAATTTTAATTTATTAAAAATATATATAAGCGTATAGGTTTTGTTTTTGACAAAATATATTATTTTTCGATAAAAAAATAAAATTTTATACGTTTTTTATTTAATATAATAGAGGGGAACGCGTTTTGAAAATAAAATTATTAAGCAAAGTTTTTTTATGTTTTTTATTGTGTTTAGTGGTGGCTGTTTTATCGCATACCAACTACGTTTTTGGTTATAGTACGGTATATTTAGGTGGAACTAATAAAAAACTGCCTATATATCGAGTAGAAAGAAACGATAATAATATTTCAATATCGTTTGATTGCGCTTACGGTAACGAGTATACGAGAAAACTATTAGACGTTTTAGATGAATACAACGTAAAATGTACGTTTTTTGTTACTTCGTTTTGGGTGGAAAAATATAGTGACGATTTAAAAGAAATTCATAGTCGTGGACATGAAATAGGCTCACACTCAAAAACTCATCCAAATATGAGTAAGCAATCGGTAAGTGAAATTGAAGAAGAATTAACCTATTCTAAAAACGTAATAACTAATATAACGGGCAAAGAAGTTACTTTATTTAGACCGCCTTTTGGCGATTACGATAATAAGGTTATTGAAACTTGCGAAAGTCAAAATTTATACGCAATTCAATGGGACGTTGATTCGTTAGATTGGAAAGATTTATCACAAAAGCAAATAACTGATAGAGTAGTAAATAGAACTAAAAGTGGTTCGATAATACTTTGTCATAATAACGGACTACACACTCACGAAGCATTACCTTATATATTATCAAATTTAATACAAAAAGGATATAAATTTGTACCTATAGGCGAGTTAATATATAAAGAAAACTACAAAATTAATTCATTTGGCGAGCAATCGCTAATAAAATAAACGGAGGATTTATGAACGGTATTGAAAAACAAAATAATAAAGTTTACCTTAATGGTGAAATAGTAACACAAGCGAGGTTTTCTCACGAAATTTACGGCGAAGGCTTTTATGAAATGGATATATTAGTTAAAAGGCTATCAGGTCAAAGCGATATATTGCCTATAACTATATCGGAAAGACTTATAGAAAAAAGCAATTTAAAAATAGGTTCAAGTATTTCGGCGATAGGACAGTTTAGAAGTTATAATAAACAAGTAGACGGAAAAAGTAAATTAATGTTAACCGTATTTATTAGAGAAATATTAGACTATAATTATTATAAAAACCCTAATATTATAGTTTTAACGGGGTTTATTTGTAAACCGCCTATATATAGAACGACACCTTTTTGTAGGGAAATAGCCGACCTATTAATCGCTGTTAATAGAGCGTATAATAAAAGTGATTATATCCCTTGTATAGCGTGGGGAAGAAATGCAAGATTTGTAAAAAACTTTCAAGTAGGAGAAAGAATAATTCTAAGTGGAAGAATTCAGTCACGAGAATATCAAAAGAAAATTAGTGAAAACGAAACGAAGATTATGACGGCTTATGAAGTATCGATATCTAAGTTAGCAATTTGCGATAACACTGATAATTTTGATATAGAAGACGAGTTTTTAAGTGAACTTGTTATAGAAGAAAAAGAAAGTGTTTGATATTGACACAAATAAATATATGTGGTATTATAATACGGGAAAATAGTCCCGTATTGTTTTTTTAAGGTTAAAATGTTTGGTGTATATTTAATTGCAGATTTATATATTAAAATTTTATATAAAGAAGAATTTACTAAAAATTATCTTAAAGATTATTTTGTAGATAGTAATTATTTTGATTTTGAAATAAGCGTTTTAGATGAAGAAATTTCTAATATGCAAAAAGAAAATAGTGAAATTCCTTATGAAATGATTGAAAGTTTATGCTTATATTCTAAAATTTGCAATAGAATTTTAAACGAGTACGATGGTTTTTTATTTCACGCATCGGCAATAAGCGTAAATGGCAATGCCTATTTGTTTACAGCGCCAAGCGGAACGGGGAAGTCAACTCACGTTAAATTATTAAGTGAACTTTTGAAGGATAAAATGACTTATATTAATGATGATAAGCCTATTATTCGCTATATAAAAAGTGAAAATAAGTTTTACGTTTATGGAACTCCGTTTGATGGAAAACACCGTTTAAGTAACAATATTAAGTCGCCACTAAAAAGTATATGTTTATTAACGAGGGGCGAAGAAGCAAAAATTAAAAAAACGAATATGATTAACGTTTTAAAATATTTAATTAGGCAAACGTTAAGGTGGGACACTGAACGGGCGAAAGAAAATTATTTTGAACTATTAAATAAAATGTCTACTTGCGTTGACTTTTACGTATTAGAGTGCAATAAAGATATATCTTCTGCCGTTTGTTCGTATGAAGGTATGATTAAGGGAGATAATAATGAAGATAGTTAACGGATTTAAATTAAAAATTATTCAAGGTAAAGACGGTGAAGAAGAAAAGGGTGTAATTATTGCGGTTGGGGAAGCGTCTAAAAAACTAAACGGAATTATAACGTTAAACGAAACGGCAACGAAAGTATTTAAATGTATTGAAAGCGGTTTAAATTTTAGCGAGATCGTTGATAAAATGCTTGAAGAATTTGAAGTTGAAAGGCAAGTGTTAGAAAAAGACGTAAACAGCGTAATTTTAGAGTTTAAAAAAATAGGTGTTATTAATGAATGAGTCTATAATTGAAAAAACTCTAAATGAAGTAGGTTTTATATGTATATCGCCCAAAGGTTCGAGTATGAAACCGCTTTTTTACGAGGGTAGAGATAAAATTTGTATTTCAAAGTTAACTAAAAATCCTAAACGTAACGATATAGTTTTATATAGGCGAGATAACGGTGTTTTTGTTTTACATAGAATAGTAAAAGTTTTAAATTCTTCATACGTTCTTTGTGGCGACGTTAATACAGTTTTAGAATACGGAATAACCGATAAAAATATATTAGGCGTAGCAACGGCGTACTACAAAAATGAAAAATATATCGATTTAGAAAAATCATTTAAATATAAATTTTACAAATTTTTTTGGTGTACTTCACTTAAAATGCGTAGAGTTTACTTAAAAATTTATAGTTTGTTTAGAAAAAAGAAAAAGTCTTAAATTGAATTTAAGACTTTTTTATATTGCGGAAAAATTATAATTTATCGTTAAAAAGCAATTTCTTTTCTAAAATAAGCAACGTTACGGTAACTGATAAAGTCATTAATAATATAGCCAAAGTGTTTTTTATTTTCTTAGCCGTATCGCCGTCTAATATATTAAACTCGTGTGAGGTTAGTGAAGTGTTTTGTAAAATCTCGTCTTTAAAATAATTATTTAATATATATCCCGTAGGGGTTAAATCTTCATTAGTAGATATTAAAGAGTAACTCATATTATTAAACGTCACTGTTTTTAGAACGTACACTTTTTGATTTTTTTCACAAATACCAATGGCAAAATTATCGTCGATTATAGGTTTTGAATAAATTTTAGTGTCGTTTGTTACGTACTTTATTTCGCCGTTTTCGTTAGTAACGAATATTTTATTATTTTCATAATTTTCACTTGGTATTATATTTGATTGAACTGTAGATTTTCTAACAAGACCGTAAAAGTTAGGTGAGTAAGAAATTAAATAATAATCTTCAAGTTCACTTATAACAACGTAAGTTTTTAACGTGTTAGGATTAGGTATTGCCATAATATTTTTAAAATTCATATTGTCGTAATCGTTAAGCGTTACTTTAAAAATTTTAGCGTTTTTATTAATTGTAATAAATATAGGTTGGGTTAAAACTTCACTTAAATTAACGTTTTGAGCCGAAATGCCTGCTAAATGTTCAATATCTAATACGTTTTCGCCTTCTTTATTTTTTAATATACACGCATTAGATAATGCGTAAAAATCATTTTGTAAGTAGTTAATAGCAATATCTTTGATAGGAAGATTACTATTAGTTACAATATTTTTAGTAGTATATTCAAAATTGTTTACTTCACTATTATATTTATATCTATAAACTTTATTAGTATCGTCTAAAATAAATACGTTGCCACTAAAATCGGTTTGAACGCTTAAAACGTTATAGTCTAATGCGATATTAGTATTGTCAATGCTGTAATTTGAAATAATGCCGTCGTAGTATCTTAAAAGATACGTTTTATTATCGCTAAGTTTATACGTAATATAAAAATTGCCAAAAACGTCAATACAAGAGTGGGTTAGTTTACCCATTATTTTTTTATCTTGTGAAATTTTTTCAATTAAAACGCCGTTTTCAGTTGTTATTTTGTTTATGTTTATGTAAACGTTTGTATCGTAAGCATCAAGTTCGTCAGTAAAATAAAACTCGTTGCTAATATAGTTTAGCGAAGTTACCGAATTGTTAATTTGCTCGTAAACTTTTTCCAAAGTTATGGTTTCGCCGTCTATTTGATTAAATAAAGCCAAATGCTTTTTAGTTTCAGTAGCCGTTTTGCTTTCAAAATAAAGTAAAATTTTATCATCTGAAGCAGTGAAAGTTAACGGGTTAAAAGAAGGATATTCATTATATAGATTGTCTAAACTAATCTTTTTATACACTTTTTCTCGACTGTTTTTAGAAATTTTAACAATTCGTTTTTGAAGCGAAGAAGAACTGTCAAGAGCATATAAAAAGTTTTCACTCATTTTTAGGTTTGTAGCGCTATTTGTAAGTCTAAAATCGGCAGTTGATTCAGTAGTTATTGCAAAGTTGGTAAACGAGTTTGTAGCCGTTGAAATTTCTTGTATAGCATTTAATTTTTTATCGGCAACTAAAATATTTCCGTTATAATTTGTAATGCCGGTAGGCTCTATTAAAGCGCCCAAAACGTTAGATGAAGAAGTGTTTATTATTTTTTCTATTTCATAAGACGTAGTGTTAATTTTATAAACGCCGTCACTTGCCGTGTAGTAAATATAATTATTTACCTGAGTCATATTTATAATTGCCGTATCTAACGTTTTAATAAAAGTGTTAGTTTTATTGCTTGGCGAGTATAATCTTAACTCTTTATTTTGAATAGTATAAAAAATATTGCCGTTATCGGTAATTAAAACGTTTTGTGGCTCAACGGTTGGAAGGACTACGGATTCGTTTGACACTTCTAATTGTCCATTATCAATTGATAAAATATAAGAATTAATAGTGCTTGACTTTAAAGTAATAAGCGTAGCGTTATTTTCATTGATTTTAAGTGAAAAGTTGTGGCAAGGCACGTTAAGATGGGTAGCGCTACCGGTTAAATTATTAACGTCTATATAATATATTGAAGAATTCATAAGAAATAATATAAAATTCTCATAAGTTTCAATACACGAAACGCTATACGATATAGTTTCGTTCACGTAATATTTATCGTCGTTAGGATTGTAGATAATAAGCCTTGACTTGTCTTGCGATAAATTATCGGTTTTTTCAACGAATTCCGAAACGATTAAATAACCGTTATTGGAATAATGAATATCTTCAGGAGAGTTTAAATCGTAAAACTCAATATAACTTGACGGAACGTACATTTCGGTGTTTGCCAAATTTTTAGCGTAAACCTTTTTTGGCAAAATGGCAAAAAGCAAAATTAAAGAAGTTATAAAAATTGTAGAAAATACTGTTAATAATTTCTTCATAATTGCCTCCCATAAAAGATTTTAAACGCTACTTTGTTATATATTATAACAAATTTATATAACAATATCAAGTATAGGGGGTAATTTTTATAATTTTTTTTAATTGAACTAAAAAATTTGAAATTTTACATTTTTTGACAAGGACTGTCATATTTATTTTTTTATTATAAAAGCGAACAAATGTTCGTAAATTTAATATTTTATACCCAAATATTACTAATTTCAATGGTTTGTGACTAATTTTTAATAATTTTGTAAAAAAATAAAATAATTTGTACAAAATATGTCACATAATGTTGAATTATATAAAATAATGTGGTTATAATTGAAATATCTTTGGAGGTAGCGTATGTCTTATTATGAAAAAACTATATTAACTTGTTACACTTCGCTTTCAAGTATGATTGAACAAATTGAAAACGTAATTAAGAAAAGGGCAAGAAATTCTTTTTATGATTTTCAAAGTACTGAAATTATAGCGAATAAAATATTAGCGCTTTGTAACGTGAGGTTTGATTTAATTGATTTAAAACAAAGAACTGAAAGTTGTTTAGAAAAATTAAATGAAGAAGACAGAACTTTAATTGAGTATAAATATTTTCAAATATTGCCAAAAGACGAAAACTTTGACCATACTTCAAGAAATTATTTTAGGAAGCAAATTCGAGCATTAGATAGGTTTTCTAAAATTTTAACGAGTCAAGGAATAACGAAAGAGTGGTTTGATAATAAATATATGAAAATATCTTATATTTCAAGTTTATACAATAAAATCGTGAAAGAAGAAGGCAAAAAACACACTATATAGTTATTCGCCTTCTTCGTAGAACTCATAATTATGATTTTGGTTATTATTCTTACTTTTTGACGGTTTAAATAAAAAATAAACAACTGAAATAGAGATAATTGAAATTCCCACGATAATAACTATTTGAATAGTTTCAGGATTAGTTTTATTATCAGGTTTTTCAACGATAGTATCGTCAGTTATATTAGAAGTTTCTTCCGTTTCAATTTCATCAAGTGTAGTAGGAATAGTATACGGTGTTAACGATTTTTTATCAATATAGCCGAGTTTAGAATTAAAGTAGCAATAAACTAACGTTTCGCCGTTAGTTAAAGAAATTTCGCCATAGTAGGTTAATATACTGTTTTTAGCAACGTTAAAGTATGGAATTTGTTTTTCGATATCGTTAAACAAAATGTCTGAAATATTATTAGTTACGTTAAAAGTGCAGTACGGTTTTTTAGGCGTATTAGAGAAGTTTGTTAAATTTTCCTTTTTAATAAAACCTATAATAACGGGGAATTTATCGTTTTGTTCGCCGTAGGTAACTTTATAATAGTCGCCGTAGTCTTGGTCAATTAAAACGAAATATCCATAAGGAATTTCAAAGAGTTTATTAGTAAAAGACGAGTCTTGATAAATATAAACGTCTTCACTTAAAACACGCATATAAATTAAGTTTTCAGCCTTAACGTTTTTGGGCGAAATATTTAAAGTATTTAAAATTACAAAAAGTATAATAAGTAAAATTTTTTTCATAGTAAATTTATTATATAACTTAAATTATAAAATACCTTGTCGTAAAAAGTAAAATGTAGGAGTAATTTGTAAAAAGTGCAAATAGATATAGTAAAAAAAATAAGAGAAATTGAATACGAGCAAAAAAGGCGATATAAAAACAATGCGATATTCCGTTATAACAAGGGTAAAAAAATACACAAAAAGCAATTATTATTTCACAAATGCAAAAAGAAAAATAGATGGGTGTTTGGCGGAAACAGAACGGGAAAAACTGAATGCGGTGCTGTTGAGGCTATATATTTAGTTAGGGGGATACATCCTTACAAGAAAAATAAAGATAACGTTTTTGGCTGGGTTGTATCGTTAACGAGAGAAGTTCAAAGAGACGTTGCCCAAGAAAAAATTTTAAAATATTTAAATCCCGATTGGATAGTCGATATAACAATGATATCGGGAAGAAAAGAAAGTCCACAAAGTGGCGTAATAGATCAAATTAGAATAAAAAACGTTTTCGGTGGAATTTCAACCATAGGTTTTAAAAGTTGTGACCAAGGAAGAGAGAAATTTCAAGGCAGTTCGTTAGATTTTGTATGGTTTGATGAAGAACCGCCTAAAGATATATATGAAGAGTGTAGAATGCGTGTTTTAGATAGATGCGGGGAAATTTTCGGCACAATGACGCCACTTAAAGGTTTGACTTTTATATATGAAGAAATTTATCTAAACAAGTACAATTCAAAAGAAATTTGGTATGAATTTATCGAGTGGAAAGATAATCCTTATTTATCTAAAAAACAATTAAAACTGTTAAGTGAAACAATGTCTAATAACGAATTAACGAGTAGGTGCTACGGTCAATTTGTTGATGAAAGCGGTCCGGTTTATCCAGAGTTTGATGAAAACGTTCACGTTATAGAGCCTTTTACAGTTCCGTTTGAGTGGCAAGACACCTTGTCCATAGACCCAGGTTTAAAAAATCCCTTGTCTTGTCATTTTTATGCAGTTGACTACGACGGAAACATTTACGTAGTGGCTGAACACTACAAAGCAAATTTAAGTGTGTCAGAGCACGCCGATATTATAAAAGAAATGTGTACAAAGTTAGGATGGCATAAAGATTTTTCAGGGAATATTAGTGCGCTTATAGATTCCGCTGCAAATCAAAGAACGTTAGCGTATTCAAAAAGCGTTAGCGAATTGTTTTATGAAAACGGAATAAACGTAAACACAAACGTAAACAAAGATTTATTTAGCGGAATAAATAGAGTTAAAAGTTATTTTAAAAGTAATCGCATTTTCATATTTAAAAATTGTGTAAATTTAATACGGGAAATCAAAGGGTATAGATATGGCAAGGGTGATTGTCCCGTAAAACAAAACGACCACGCATTAGACGAACTTAGATATTACGTAATGAGTAAACCGTACAATGAAAAGACGTCAGCGCCGTTAAACGAAATTCAAAAAGACAAATTAAAACTTATAAGAAGATTAAGGCGAAAAGGTATGTAGTATGGAAGACGAAGTAATAAAAGCATTAAAAAAGAGAGCAACGGGCTATGAAACTACTGAAGTAACTGAAGAATATAGTGACGATGGCAACGGCAAAATCATAATGGTAAAGCGAAAAGTAGTAAGTAAAAACGTTCCGCCAGACGTTTCCGCGGCAAAACTGTTAGCGGAAACAAGTGAAATGGAAGATATAACCAAATGGACTGACGAGCAGTTAGAAAAGGAAAAAAAGAGATTAATAAAAATATTATTAAGTGAGGAAGGTAATAATGACGATACAAAAAAGTAACGCAAAAATCGTATGTGATATAAGTGGGTGCAATAACGTGGCTACTTATTTAATTAAGAAAAACAACGAAGTAAGTGACGGCGAAAGTTTAAAACTGTGTGAAGATTGTGCAAAAACACTATGTAAATCACTAAATAACTATTATATAAAGGTAAAGGGGAAAGAAAATGGCAAAAACGCAAAATAAAATTATTTATGAACAAGAATTAGTAAATAGCGTGTTAGAAGATTTTGAAAGAAGAAGGCAAGAAAGGTTAAATTTAGAACAACAATGGCAGTTAAACCTAAATTATTATATGGGAAATCAATATTGTGAAGTAGCGCCAAGTGGCGAAATAAGAGAAGAAGATAAGTACTATATGTGGCAATCAAGAAACGTTTATAATCATATAGCACCTATCATAGACACAAGACTTGCTAAATTAGAAAGGGTAAAACCTATTATGAGTGTTAGAGCGTCGGGTGGCGATGAAAACGATTTAAAAATGGCAAGTATATCAAGTGATATTTTAAACGCAAGTTTTGAAAGACTAAACGTAGATAAATTAATAACCAAAGCAACAACGTGGTCGGAAACGACGGGAACTTGTTTTTATAAAATTACTTGGAATAACGACGGTGGTAAATTTCTTGGCGAAAAAGAAAAGAAGAGAGTTTTTGAAGGCGACGTTTCAGTCGACGTAATTTCGCCTTTTGAAATTTTTCCAGATAGTATTGCTCACGAAGATATCAATGATTGTAAAAGTATAATACACGCAAGGGCTATGCACGTTATCGACGTAGAAAAATTGTACGGAGTAACGTTACAAGGCGAAGACATTGATGCTTTTTCATTAAATAAAAGCAATTTTTCTTATAACGGCGGGTATAAAAGCAATAAACCGACTACTTTATTACATAATCACGCATTAATTATAGAGAAATACGAAATGCCGTGTAAAGAATATCCAGACGGAAGAATTATAACGATAGGCGGTGGTAAACTTTTAGAAATTTGTCCACTACCATACAAAAACGGAGAGTGCGGAGAAAGGGGTTTTCCTTTTGTAAAACAATGTTCAATGCTGTCGCCGGGGTGCTTTTTTGGAATAAGCGTTATAGAAAGACTTATTCCGCTTCAAAGGTCGTATAATGCGTTAAAAAATAGAAAACACGAATTTATAAATAGAATTAGTATGGGAGTTATTAGCGTTGAAGACGGCTCTGTTGATACCGAAGATTTAACTGATGAAGGGTTATCGCCAGGAAAGGTTATCGTTTATAGACAAGGTGCAAAACCGCCACAAATTATGCCCTCGCCACAAGTGCCGTTAGACTTTACTTACGAAGAAGATAAAATTTATGGCGAGTTTAGAAATATTTCGGGAATTAGTGAGGCTTCAAGGTCGTCGGTTGCCACGTCGTCAAATATGTCGGGCGTTGCGTTAGAACTTTTAATAGAGCAAGACGAAACGAGATTGTCGCAAACGATAAACGGAATTAAAAACGCAGTAAAATCCATAGGTAAACACATTTTAAGATTGTTTAAGCAATTTGCAACCGACCAACGTATTATGCGTAGTGCAGGAGTTTCAAAGAAAGTAAAACTATTTTATTTTAAATCGAGCGATATATCTTCCGACGATATTATTTTTGATACTGAAAACGAACTTTCTTATACGCCTGCGCAAAAAAAGAACGCAGTATTTGAAATGCTTTCAAGCGGATTGTTAAGTGATGAAAACGGCGCTTTAAATCAAAGAACTAAGGTTAAAGTGTTAGAAATATTAGGCTATGGTTCGTTAGATAACACAAACGATATAGCAACGTTGCATAAAAATAAAGCCGAAAAAGAAAATTTAGACGTGAAAACGACGGATATTTTCGTTGAGGCCTACGACGATCACGAAATTCATATAGAAGAACATACTAGATATTTATTGACTATGGATAATCAAAATAAAGACAATACAGAAAAGAAAAAAATCATAGAACATTTAACTGAACATAAAAAGTTTTTAATGCAAGAAAATTTAGTTAGCGAGGTTTAAAAATGGAAGAAAATAAAGCGGGAGAAATAATAACGAACGGGGTTACTACCAACTATGAGTCGCACACTGCAACGGCAGAGGGGGAAAAGGGTGACAATTATTTAGGAATAGGTAAGTTTAAAAGTCCTCAGGCGTTATTTGACGCGTACAATTCTTTACAATCTGAATTTACTAGACGCAGTCAGAGAATTAAAGAGTTGGAAAGGGAAAATGAAAAACTATCAAAAGAAAAAACAGTAGTCTCTAATGATGGAAATTTCACGGGGTTAAGTGACGTCACTGATAGTTTGGAAAGCGTAGCCGAAAGCCAAACTACAAAGTTAAATAGCGATAAGGACAAGGTTGAAGACAAATTAACTGCCATAAAAATACTCGAAGACTATTACACGTCTAACGAGTATTTAAAAAAAGCAGTAACAGAAAATCAAGAGATAAAAGATTTTATAATAAACGGGTACCTAAATAGTATAAATACCTCTAAGCCTACCGCTAAACTTATTACGGGCAACGGACAAGGTGTGATAACACCGCCGTTAAAACCTAAAACCTTAGCCGAAGCGGGTGAAATTGCTCGGCAAATTTTTAATAAATTAAAGGAGAAATTTTAATGATTACTATTAAAAATGCTGATGATGCTTTAAAATCGGCATATCTTGGTGTTGTTAGTGAACAATTAAATACTAGCATTAACCCATTACTTGCAAAAATCAAGCAAACAACGCAAGACGTTTGGGGAAAAGAAATTAGAAGGCTTGCTCAATACGGTTTAAACGGCGGTATAGGTGCGGGAGAAGAAGACGGAACGCTTCCAGATGCGGCAAGCAACAACTACGAACAATTTATTTTAACACTTAAAAACTTATACGGTACTATTGAAATAAGCGACAAGGCTATTAGGGCTTCTGAAAACAGTTCAGGTGCTTTCGTTAACTTGTTAAACGCTGAAATGGAAGGTTTAGTAAAAGCGTCTTCATACAACTTTGGAAGAATGCTTTTCGGCGACGGTAGCGGTATTTTAGCAAAAGTTGTATCTATTACCGACGGAGTTATTAAAGTTGATAACGTTAAAAATCTTGTAGAAGGTATGGTTATTGATTTTAGAAGTGGTGCAGGTAGCGTAATTGCCGGTGCGTCAGTTCGTAGAATTACATCTATTGATAGACAAAATAAAACGATTGTAGTTTCTGGTACGGCGTTAACTTCAACGTCAGTTCCTGAAAATAGTTTAATTACTATTCAAGGCTCATACAATCAAGAAATTACAGGCTTAGGTGCTATTTTCAAAACTACGGGTACGCTTTACGGTTTATCAAGAGATACTCATAAATGGCTTGTTCCATATATGAAAACAAACGTTGGTGAAATTACTGAAAGTGCTATTCAAACTGCAATCGACTACTTAGAAGAAAATTCTGGTAGTAAAGTAGACTTTATCGTATGTTCAAGCGGTGTTAAACGTGCGTTTATAAATCATTTATCAACGTATAAAAGAAACGTTGACGTTCTTGATTTAAACGGCGGTTATAAAGCGCTCTCATATAACGGTATTCCTATCGTTTCGGATAGATTTTGTCCAGAAGGCACTATGTATTTGTTAAATACAAGTGATTTTACTCTTCATCAATTATGTGATTGGAAATGGCTTGAAGGCGAAGACGGTAGAGTTATTAAACAAGTTGCCGATAAACCTATTTATAAAGCAACGCTTGTAAAGTACGCCGATCTTATTTGTACAAGACCGTGTGGTCAAGCAATGCTTTCAGGAATTACCGAAGCCTAAAATTTATAAAAGTCTTACCGCCTTTGGCGGTAAGGCAATAAAGGAGAAATATGATAGTTAAAGATGTTTTAATATTATCTAGCCAACTTTTAGATAAAATTGAATTAGTTAATTATTATCAAAATAACAGTAGTGAAAATTCGCCTGACGTATATTTAGAAGCGAGCGCTTTACTTAGTTGTTACAATCTTGTTGTAAATGAAATTGCAACAAACTATTATAGGTTAAAAACTTGCGAAGATTTTGAAATTTCAACTGATATATTAGACTATAATATTTTACAAAAACATCCACTTGCAATTGAAAAAATTACTGATGAAAACGGTAAAAAAATTAACGTAGAAATATTGCCTACAAAATTAGTAACACCTATAAAGAAAGGAAAAATTTACTACGAGTATCTACCTATAAAAGAAGAATTAAGTAGTGATTTTTGTTTTGAATTTACGCCTATTACAAGTAGAGCGGTTGCATTAGGTATTGCAACTGAATACTTGCTTATTAAAGGCGAATACAGCGAAGCGGAAAATTTTAATAGTAGATATAAAAATGCGCTTATAGGTTGTTTATCGCCTAAAACTAATAAAAAAATACCGGCAAGGAAGTGGTTTTAATGGTAAGCACTAAAAACGTAGTTAAAAGAATTCCAACAATAAAAAAAGTAACGATAAATTCTTTTTCTAATGGTGTTAATGGAGAAATTGATGAAAAACTATTAAACTTTACTTATGCAACTACTTCGTATAATTTTGACTATAAAAACGGCGCTTTATTAGGTTGTGAAGGCGTAGATTATCTTACCATTAACGACAAAAGATATCCGTTTGAAGAAAAGGTGTATCCCGTTAAAATATATCATTACGTAAAACGAGATAAAGTAAGTAGGGCAAGCGATAATAGGTATATAGTTTATGCATCTAATAAATGTTTTTATTCTATCAAAGAAAAGGGTTGTAGTGAAATTTTAAAATACGAAAATTTAACTATGGAAAACGCACCAGAAGGGTTAAACTATAATTTTAACGGAGAAGACGTATACATATTGTCAAAAGACGGCGAAGGTATAATTATAATAAACGGCGATGACTTTGAAGATATAAGTTTAACGCCTGACGTTTCTTCAATGTCTATCCACTCTGAAAGGTTATTTATAACTACGAATACCGACAAACACACGCTATGGTTTTCTGATGATTTCGACCCAACGAATTGGCAAATTTCATTAGATAAAGCAGGTTTTATTACGTTAGAAGACGAACTTGGCGATATGCTAAAAGTAGTTAGTTTTTCAGGTCAATTATACATTTTTAGAAGTTACGGAATAACGCAACTTACCGCCTACGGTTTTCAAGAAGATTTTATCGTTTCAAACGTGTCCGTGTCGCAAGGAAAAATATATAAAGATACTATAACGAATTGTGGCGAGTATATTATATATTTAACTGAGAACGGGCTATATAGATTTAACGGGGCGCAAAGCGTAAAGGTGTTAGATAATTTAGACGAATATATTTTAAATAAAGAAAAGGCATTTTCTTGCTACTTATTTGGTAATTTTTATTTAGTCAGCGATATGTTGTTTGATAAAAAAGTTAGTCAAGGAGTAGTAGTATATAACGTTAAAGAAAAAGATTGTCATATTTTAAAGGGATTAAATTTAAAAAGTATAACGCCTATAATGAGTGAAACGTCGTACATTTTATGTGCTGTAAATAACGTTAACGAGATATGTAAAATAACTAAAAGCGGAAAATTTTTAAATAAGCCGTTAAAAAAATTATGGAAAAGTGGTAAAAGTGATTTTCAAATAGAAAAAGCGCGAAAAAGATTAGATAAAATCTCTATCGATATAACGGGAGAAATAACTTTAAAAGTATTTAACGAATACACTTTTAAAACGTATATTTTAAGCGGAAAGGGTAGAAAAGAAGTAAAGCCTAACTTATTAGGCGAAGAATTTTCAATAGAAATTTCTACTTACTATCATACGCCAAAAATTGTAAAACCTATACTATATTTGAGTTATTTTAAGGAGTAATATGAATTTTGATTATGGTAAAATTGCCTATTTAAAAATTGTCGAATTAGAAAAGCAACTAAGTAAATTGCAAGAAACGATAACTATTCAAAATAACAGTTCAATGTACTTTATATCCGAAAACGATAATAACAATACCGCTGTTTACGAAAAAACTTTTGTTTTCAATTCAAAAAATAGTGGAAAATATTCTATTGACGGAATTATAAATGCTGAAATTGAAACGGGAACGCTATTGTTTATAGATATCTACTTAGACGATTGTTTTATGGACACAAGAGTAATAGGTATGAACGACGACTTAGAGTATTCGTTGAATTTATTAATAAAAAAAGGCAAAAACAGTTTAATTTTTAAATTTAGAAGTGATACCGTATTTAACGTTAAAAAAATAACGGCTAATATACATAAAAGTGAAAACTCGAATACTTTTAATAGAATAACTAAAATTCCAAAAGAAAACGGAGATTACGTTTTAATAGTAAAAGATAAGTATGCAAATTTACAAATTATAGATAATGGAGAAAGAGAGGCAATTACAATATCTAAATTTACGCTAAAAGACGGAATTATTTTATATCACGATAGCGATTATATATACGTATCTTATATATCTTCAAATTACGAGTTGTTTCTAAGAAAAATAAATAAAGAAACGTACGAATATACAGACGAAAATTTAAAAGTTAACGGCGTAAATAGCGTTGCCGGATATTATAAAGACGGCAATTTAGTTATAATATTTGTAAAATTTAATCAAGTACATATAGGAAAATACAATTTTAGCACTTTTACTTATGAAAACGTAGGGCAAATAGCAAATAGAGTGTATACGGAACCGTCAATAAGTGATTTATATATAATT
The DNA here is from genome assembly GCA_045536405.1 of Christensenellaceae bacterium. GTDB lineage: Bacteria > Bacillota > Clostridia > Christensenellales > Borkfalkiaceae > HGM11412. Next base: position 43,247 of record JAZSNM010000037.1, on the reverse strand, counting down.
ACTAACTCTCAAGATAAAACAAAACTTATATTTTAAATATTTCCCCAAAATAATTTAAAAAAGCAACCGCAAAGGATAATTATGAGTACAAAAATATTTTACAGTGGAAGTAATTTTCATATACAAAAAAATGATAACGAATACACGATATATTTTGAAGAAAACGGCGAATATTTTAAGGCAATTTATTTAAATGGTGAAATTTCACAAAAAGTGAAAGTAGGTGAATTTAATGAAATTGTATATTTGAGTGATAATAGACAGTTAAAGCGAATAGACGATTTATCGGTAATATATAGTTAAGGGAGAAAAGATGGCAACAATAAATGAAAAAGTTTCAAAATTGTTAAATAAAATTGATGAAGAAGAAAAGAAGAAAAAAGAAGAAAACGAAGATATAGTAGTGTCTTTGGCATCAAACTCTTCTAATAAATATCAAGAAATGATAAACGAAGTTCAAAAAACGCAAGACGAAATAGACGGTATTTACAATAAAGGGAATAGCGAAAATGGATATATCGAAGTTAATCCGTTAAGCGAAGAAGAACTTTTAAAACAAGCAATCGAAAAGGTTGAAGCGGAGCAAAAAGAAACTATTGAAAAATTAAGTAATAGTAAAAACGATAATATTGAAAAGTTAAATAAAAAGAACGATTCAATTGTTAGCGAAGGAGAAATTGAAAAGAAAAAAGTTGTAAAGTCAGCAAGCGAAAAAGAGCAAAAAACTTATGATGACGCAATAAAAAAAGGCGTTCAACGTTCGAGTATATTAACAAGTCAATTATCTAATTTAAGTGAAGATAAAATTCAAAAGCAATTAGATATTGAAAAAGAAGTAGCCGAAAAACTTTTTGAAAACAATAAAAAAATAAAAGAATATGAAAAGGAATATGATAAGGCTATTTCAAATCTTGAAACGACAAAGGCAGTCGAGATAAAAAACAAACTTGTAGAACTTAAAAAAGAACAAGATAAAGAGATTGCTGAAATTATAAAACACAATAATTCGTTAGGAGTAATAACGTCAAGTGAACAATTGAATAAAATAAACGAATTAAAACGTAACAAATTAACTATAGCGTTAAGGTATTTCTATTCAATGCCAAAAGAAGAAGCGCTTAAAGAAGCAACTGATAACGAAGAATTAAAAATCTTATTAGACAACTCTTATCAAACGTTACTTAATTACTTAAAAAATAGATAGTATTTTTACGGCGGATAAATTCCGCCGTTTTTTATTGATAAAAAACACTTGCAATATTTTAATAATTATTATATACTTACAAAGTAGGGAGGTACGTTATGAAGTCAAATCACGCATTAAAAATTGCAACTGAACTCAAAGGATTAACGTTTAAAACTTTACTTGCAAGATTATGTATTTACGCTCTTACGGCGGGCTTAATAGTTATATTTGCTTGGGGCGCTATTTCTCCAATAATAAATAGTACTCTTTTTCGTGAAGACGTAAGCGCTTTAATTAAATCGTTAAAAACTCTCGTACTTGAATTTTTAAATCCAGAAACGTTGGAACCGTCTATCACTGCTGAAATTATAAATTCAAACGTATCGGCTGTTACTATGCATATTTATGATAATTTGAGTGGTATAATATGGGCGTTAATCGCTATATTTTTGGTTTGGCAACTTGCAGTATTTTTATCGTCTATATGTGACTATACTATCGCCGTTAATATAAATAATCATATGTCAAGTTTAATTAAAACGAAGTTCTTTCTTCCTTTAATTGAAAACTTTAAAGGCGCTTGCAAATACGGATTATATATGGTAGTGATGTTGCTTATCTATAACACGGTAGTAATTTCAATTTGCTATTTATTCGGTTTAATATTTATAAAAACGTTTGGCTTATTAGCATTATCGCTTATTTTGTTTACTTTTGTTAGCACATTTTCAATAAGATTTGCATTAATAGGTCACGTGCTTCCTAAAATGATATGTGAAGATAAAAAACCTTTAACTGCATTTAGAGAGTGCTTTAAAGATTTAAAGGGTAAAGGCAATTTATTTTTTGAAAGATTCGGCGAATATTTCTTTATGATAATAATAGTCTTTGTAATAAATGCGTTATCGGCATTTGTTACTTTTTACGTATCGCTTTTAGTAACTGTGCCATTAACGATTATTATATTTAAAACACTTAAATTCGTTGGTTATTATACGGAAAACAAGAAAAAATATTTTATTAACTATGATGAAATTTACGTTCCAAAGGAACTTCGTAAAAATGATGAAAACTTACTTAATGAAGTAGATATTTAAACTAAAAAAGTTGTTGAAATTCAACAACCTTTTTATATCGTTTTATTTGCAAAATAAGCCAGCAAATTTCATATTGATAATTTATATAATAAATTTAATTTATTAAAAATGAGTTCAGTTAAAACTGAACTCATTTTTATTTAAACGTTTTTTTGTTTGTATTCAATTAATGCTTTTGCAAGTTGGTCGGGGCAAGAAGTATTACTTCTACATTGTATGCCTTTAAGTAATTTAATAATATCGTCAATATCTCTACCTATACAAAGTTTAGAAATGCCTTGTAAATTACCCATACAACCGCCTATAAATTTTACGTCGCTAAGTTTATTATCGCTTGTTACCGAGAACATAATTTGCCTTGAACAAGTGCCCATTGTTTTATATATATTCATAATTTTAATCAACAAGGTTATCGTATAATAAAGCGTATACGTTACCTGCCTTTTCCTCCCAAGATTTATAAATATCCTTTGCAATTTGCCTATTTGGAACGGTAAATTTTAATTCTAAAAGCGGTTGAGAAGTGTCGTTAATCTTTAAATGAACGGTGTAGGTTGAGTCTTTGTTCATATAGTAATCACGAAAACACTCTTGCTTACGCCTATATCTAATTTTATTTTGTTTAATAAAGGTTGAAATAGACTCACGTATAGAAATGGGGATTTGCACGTAAAATTCCGCCAAACAATATCTACCCTCAGGAGTAATTGCGTATAAAGGTTCGCCGTATGTTGCAACGTTGTAAATAAAAGATTCTTCTTTTAACTTGTTAAGTATAGGAATATGGTCCATATACGAAATCCAGTTATTAGAAGAACAACACATATCGGCGATAGTGTTTTCTGAGAGTGGACATTCCATCTTATCAAAGACGAAAAGTAATATTAATTTGTTTACTGAAGTATCGCCTTTGACTTGCATAAAAAAACCTTCCTAAATAAAATTAAATGGCAAACGCTTTAAGTTCGTCAAGTAAATCTTGACAATTATCACTATGTATTTCAATAGTTAATGGTCTAGATAAATCTAAACTGAAAATACCGAGAATTGATTTAGCGTCAACAACGTATCTTTCGCTTTTAAGTTCAATATCGTAAGGATATTTTTGTACTATAGCAACGAAGTTTTTAACTTGGCTAGCCATTTGTAATGAGATTTGCATAGATTTCATAATAAAAACCTCCAAAATAATTTGTTCATAACATATTATACATAATAATGTTAAAAAAATCAACAATTTATGAAAAATTATTGATAGATGAGAGAAAATATGGTATAATCATAGATAAATAAAGGAAAAATTGTTAAAATATTAAATATTATATTTAAAATTTTATTTTTTTATTAAAAAGGAGTAAAAATGGCAACGAGAGAGCAATCGGTTTTAAGGTTTAAACAATCTATTGAAAACTTGCAAAATTCAAAGTATATAATGGCTAATTCTAAGGTGTTTGACGTTATATCATCAGTAAATCAGTCAAAACTTTTATCGGATATGTTTTCATATTTAACAAAAGATTACGATTTTTATAATAGTTTAGTTGCCGTTTTAAGTGAAGAAGATGGCGAAAAGTCTTTTAAAATGCCTATAAAATCTACTGACGTTATGGCTTTTACTTACTGCTTGCTTAACGAAATAAATTATAAAAGACTTCAATTAACCGATTTACTTGATTATTTTGATAAAGAAAAAAATTACGAACTTGCATATCAAAAATTTTGTAAAGAAGTTTTAGAAGTTTTTAAAGTTTACGCCGTGCAATCGGCAACTCAACTAATAAATATTACTTCTTCAACAAACGGCGAGGTTATAGAGTCTACTACGAGTGAAAAAGTTGAAACTGAAAAAGTAACCAAAGAAGACGTTATTCCAAGTGATATAAAAAGTGCGAATTTACCCGTTACTATGTTAAGATTATTAGAACTTGATACTTTGGCAGTTCGCTCATCAAGAATTTCAAAAGATGAAAAAGATGATTTAATATACGTTTTAAAGACTTTTAGCGAAGTCGTTAGGGGAAAAGATAGCGAGAAAATAAAGTTATGTTATTTGGCTTATTATCATGCGTTTAGACCTTATAAAAAAATAAAAAACAACTTAGCGGGAATTACTGAATTATTAAAAGGGGAGAATATACTTTAATGTATAGCGTAGGCGTTGATATAGGCGGAATGAGCGTTAAAATAGGTATAGTAGATAATGGTAACATAATTGCTAAAAAAGTAATTAAACCTAACGCTAATCCGCAAACTGAATTTATTAAAATTATAGCAAACACTGTAAGCGACTTAATTGTTGAAACAAAAATAAATAAAAGTGAAATAGCGGGTGTTGGAGTTGGTTGTCCAGGCTCGGTTGATTATAACGACGGTATAGTGTTGCACTCAGGCAATTTAAATTTAAAAAATTTAAACATAAAGCAAATTATGGAAGAAATAACTAAACTTCCTTGTAGAGTTGGCAACGATGCCGACCTTGCCGCATTAGGCGAAGTAAAATACGGCATAGCAAAAGGTTATAGTGACGTTATAATGCTAACGATAGGCACGGGTATAGGTGGCGGAATTATCGTAAACGGCAAACTTTATATCGGTTATAGGGGTATGGCGGGTGAACTTGGTCATATTTCTTTATTTTATAACGGAATTAAATGTGGTTGCGGTAGAAGTGGTTGTTTTGAGCAATACGCATCGGCAACGGCGCTTATAAAACAGACTAAACAAGCAATGCTTATAGATAAAAATTCTTCAATGTGGAATTTAGTAGGTGGCGATATTGATAAGGTTAACGGTATAACGGCGTTTAGCGAGGCAAAAAAAGGGGATAAAACGGCGGAAAACGTAGTTTCAACTTTTGTTTCATATCTAACCGAAGGAATAATGAACTATTGTAATATTTTTAGGCCACAGGCGGTTATTGTAGGCGGAGCAATCAGTAACGAAGGAAGTTTCTTATTAGATAAAATATATGATTATTTAGAAAAATACGAGTATGGTTATCCGGGGACTAGCAAGGTTGAAATTCTAACGGCAAAACTTAAAAACGATGCGGGAATAATAGGTGCAAGTTCACTTATTTTTGAATAGAAAAATGAAAGCGGTAGTACAAAGAGTAAAAAGAACGATATTAAAAGTAAATAATGAAGTTGTAAGTGAAATACCTTACGGTTTAGCGGTATATTTAGGCGTTGGCGAAGAAGATACCTTTGAAAACGCAACGTACCTAGCCAAAAAAATTGCAAAATTAAGAATTTTTGAAGATGAAAACGGCAAAATGAATTTAAGCGTACAAGACGTTGGTGGCAAGATTTTATCAATTTCGCAATTTACTTTATATGCTGACGTTTCTCACGGCAATAGGCCGAGTTTTACTTTGGCAAAAGAGCCTATAACGGCTGAAAAAATTTACGATTATTTTTGCGAGCAATTAAAAGAAAACGGCGTAATTGTAAAAAAGGGAGTATTTGGTGCTGATATGAAAATCGAGCAGTATAACGACGGTCCCGTTACGATAATTTACGAGGTTTAAAATGTACGAAAAAGAAATAACAACCTATTTAGAAGATTTGGGTGCTGATTTAGTAGGTTTTTCAAACTTAGGGTATTCGCCGATAAAAAATCAAAACTTAAATTATTGCGTAACGATAGCGGTTAAATTACCCGACGCTATTTTAAAAACAATAGCCGATAAACCAACTATAGAGTATTTTCACGAATATCGTTCAGCAAACGCTTTATTAGATAGTATGGCGTTTAAATTAAGTAGATTTATTGAAAAAAAGGGTTATAACGCTTTTCCTATCGGTGCATCGCAAAGTATGCCTAACGATAGTTATAGGGGGATATTTTCGCATAAGGAAGGTGCGAGAAAGTCGGGTTTAGGTTTTATAGGTAAGAATTGTTTATTAATAACGAAAGAATACGGCTCAAAAGTACGCCTTATTTCAGTTTTAACTGATATGGAGTTAACGAGCGAGCGTCCAATTATTGAAAATGGGTGCGGAGATTGTGAAATATGTAAAAAAGCGTGTCCAGGCGGAGCGATTAGCGGTATTTCATATAACCCAAGTTTAACTCGTGAAGATTTTTTTAGCGCTGAAAAATGTTCGCATAATATGAAAAATTATAAAGATATAGGTAGGGGTGCTGTTTGCGGTATTTGTATAAAAGTTTGCCCTTATAACAAATTATCGCATTAAAAAAGTTGACAAAATTGTATAATAAATGTATATTTATTAACAATATGTAATTAAAAATTAAGGAAACATCTATGAAAAGTTACAAAATTTCATTAGCAGGCGATTTAGGTAGCGGAAAAAGTACCGTTGGTAAAATGTTAACTACTAAATACAATCTTGAAAAGGTATCAATCGGTTCAATTCAACGTGAAATGGCTGATAAAATGAATATGAATACATACGAGTTTAATAAATACATGGCTTCACATCCAGAGTTTGACAAAATTTTAGATACTAAACTTTGTGAGTATGAAAATATCGAAGGTAATTTTTTATTCGATTCTCGTATGGCGTGGCATTTCGTACCGTCTTCGTTTAAAGTTTATATGCAGGTTTCAACCAAGGTAGCGGGCGAAAGGGTATATAACGCAAATAGGGAAGATGAAACGTATTTATCGGTAGAAGACGCTATTGATAAACTTACCAAAAGGCGTAATTGTGAAAAAGAAAGGTTTTTACAAACTTACGGCGTAGATATAACAGATTTGTCTAATTACGACGTTGTGATAAATACTGAAAATAAAACAAAAAAGCAAGTATTTGAAGAAATTTGCGTTGCTTTTGAAAAATGGATAAACAACTAATTAAAGGAGAATTTTTATGCATTGGGCTGAGAAAATTGCTGAAGAGATTATAGCAAAAAAACCTAACAAAGAAGAATACGTATGCGCCGCTGGTATATCGCCGTCGGGTTCGGTACATATAGGTAATTTTAGAGACGTTGCAACAAGTTACTTTGTTGTTAAAGCGTTGCAAAAAAAAGGCAAAAAAGCAAGATTATTATTTTCGTGGGATGAGTTTGACAGGCTTAGAAAAGTTCCGTCAAATATCGCTAAAATTTGCGATAACTTCGGCGATTATTTAGGAGAGCCTTACGCTTTAATTCCAGACCCATACGGTAAATATTCTTCTTATGCTGAATATAACGAAGTGGAATTTGAAACTTCACTCAAAGAACTTGGTATTGAAGTAGATTATCGCTATCAAGCAAAAAATTATATGAGTGGAATGTATACTGAAAATATTATATTCGCTATTCAAAAAAGAAAAGAGATATACGACGTTTTAATGGATTATAAAACTCAAGATAGTGACGAAGGCGAAAGGGAAAATTATTACCCGCTTAACGTATATTGTTCAGTTTGTGGAAAGGACACTACTAAGGTTATATCTTCAACTTGTGACGGCGAAGAAATCACTTATAAATGTAAGTGTGGTAACGAGCATACGGTAAAAATTAGGGAATATCATAAAATTAAACTCGTGTGGAAAGTTGACTGGCCTATGCGTTGGGGCTATGAAGGCGTTGACTTTGAGCCAGGCGGAATTGATCACGCAGCGGCAAGCGGAAGTTACGTAGTTGCTTGTGACGTTGCAAGAAAGGTTTTAAACGTTGAACCGCCTATGTTCCAAGGATACGGTTGGTTGTCAATAGCGGGTTTAGGCGATATGCACTCGTCAACGGGCAACAATATCACGCCTGCAACCGTATTAAAGGTGTATGAGCCTGATATGATTAGATGGCTTTTTGCTAAATACGAGCCAAAAGCACCGTTTTCTTTTAATTTTGACGATACTATTATTCGCCATTACTCTGAGTTTGATAAAGGCTTAGAAGCATATAAAAAAGGCGAGGCTGACGAGTATAATGAAAGCGTTTATGATTTATGTTTAATAAATGGTAAAAACACAACGTCAAAAGTTCCGTTTGGAGTACTTAGTTCAGTAGCAACAATCGTTGATTTTAACCCAAGTGCCGTAAGAGAAATTCTTAAAAAAGTAAACGTTGAATTTACAACTGACGATGAAAGCCGTTTACAAAGGGTTAAAGATTGGATTACCGTTCATCAACCATCAAAATTATACAAACTTTTAAAAGAGAAAAACGTAGAGTTTTATAATACTTTAAACGACGAAGAAAAAGATGCGGTTAAAAAACTATATAGCTATATAAATGAAAATGAAAATATAAACGAAAAAGAAGTTCAACAATATTTATATACTTTAATAAACGACGAAAATTTAACTAAAAAGGAAAATATGCTTCGTCAACAAAAATTCTTTAAAGTATTTTACAATTTATTGTTTGGAACTGATATGGGACCAAGATTATATCTTTTCTTATCGGCAATAAATAAAGAACAATATTTATTCTTATTAAATTTTTAATTTAAAAAAATTAATCCGCAAACGAAATAGTTTTCGTTTGCGGATTATAATTTAAAAATAGACAACAAAAAAGTATAGCAAAACGTTTGCTATACTTTTTTTTGTGCATTTAAAAACCCTATTAAAAGGGTTTAAATTAATATAATTATTTGCTTGCTTTTAAAGCGTTAATTTTGTTAGTGATTTTAGACTTTTTGTTAGATGCAGTATTTTTAGGCATAATACCTTTCGTTACTGCTTTATCTAAAATTGAAAAAGTTTGAGGAAGTAATTTAGTTGCTTCTTCGTAATTTCCAGCATCAATTAAAACGTTGATTGCTTTGAGGGCAGTTTTAACTGCTGATTTTTCACTTTTATTGATTTCAGTCTTTTTATTTATAACATTTACACGCTTTTTTGCTGATTTAATATTTGGCACGGTTGTATCTCCTTTACTAATATAATCAATTAACAGCGATATTTTAGCACATTTTTTTAAAACTTGCAACACTTTTAACACATCTTTACGTAATTTTCTTAAATTTTCACCTTTATAATTCTATAATTTCAATATTTAGAATAAAAGTATAAAATGAAAGTTAAAAATTGTTATAGTATAGCGCTTTACGATAGCGGAATAGGTGGACTTAACGTTTTAAAGTTGTTGCATAAATATTTGCCTTACGAAAATTATTTGTATTTAGGCGATAATCATAATGCTCCGTATGGAAATAAAGATATAAAATCACTATATAAATTAGCGGTAAAAAACGTAAATAAACTACTTAAATATAAAATTAAAGTATTAGTTTTAGCGTGTAATACTTTATCTACAACTATTTATGAAAAACTTTGTAAAAAGTATAAAATAAAAATAATAAATACGCATCCTTTGTTAAATATAAAAAATTCAACTCTAATTTGTACTAATAATACCGCAAATAGTGAATTTATTATAAAGAATAATAAATTTACAAAGGTTATTCCACTTTCTAATTTAGCGTTAGATATTGAAAGGAATATTTTTAATTTATCAAACGTTAAGTTAAATGAAATAATAGAAAAAATTGATAAAAGTACTTCTTATATTATTTTAGGTTGCACTCATTACGCCTTTGTTTTAAATTACCTAAAAATATACCTTAATAAAGTTAAATACGTTTCGCCGGAATATATTACAATGTTAAAAGTTCATTTTTATTTAAAAGAGTTTGACCTATTTAACAACTCTAATTCTAATAAATTTATAAAATTTATAGGCGAAAGTAAAGATTTTAACGAAAAAGTGTACTATGAAATTTGCCTAAAAAACACTACTTGTCCCAAAAAAAGCAAAAAAAATTAAAAAAAGTGGATAAAATTTACTAAAAGTGGTTGCAATTCCCAAAAAAGTGTGCTATTATTAACGTATAAATGCTAAAAAGGGGGTAGTGCAATGTTTTTTGGCGAATACGAGCATCAAGTTGATGCAAAAAACAGAATAAGAATTCCAGCCAAATTAAAACAAGAGTTAGGAAACGACTATGTTTTTATGCGTGGCACTACTAAATGTATAAGCATTTATTCAAAAAAAGCGTTTGACGAGCAGTTTGGTAGTATTAAAGATATTAGTATTTTTGATAAAGATTCATTAGAAAGTTTAACAGAAGTATTAAGTTTAGTATTTACTGCAAGTGAAGACGGGCAAGGAAGGGTAGTTTTACCTGAGAAATTAAAAAAGTTTGCCGGCATTGAAAAAGAGATAGCGTTTGTCGGTATGTTAAATCATATTGATATTTATGCAAAAGACGAGCGTGAAAAAATGCGTAATGCCAAAACTTATGAAGAAAGGATTGACTTTTTGCGTAATAGGGGTAAGTAAATGGAATTCAAACATATCCCTGTAATGCTTAATGAATGTATAGACGGGCTTAATTTAAAAGACGGCGGAATTTATTTTGACGGAACGTTAGGCGGTGGCGGGCATTCTGGCGAAATATTAAAAAGGACTTATCCAAACGGAATGTTAATAGCAACCGATAGAGATGAAGAAGCGATAGCGTCGGCAACGAAAAGGTTAGCGGGATACGGTTCAAGATTTAAAGCGATAAAAGACAATTTTAAAAACTTCAACGTAATACTTGAAAGTTTAAATATAAGTGAAGTTGACGGAATAATAATTGATTTAGGCGTTAGTTCATATCAATTAGATAATCGTGAAAGGGGCTTTTCTTATATGAGTGAAGATAGTTTTTTAGATATGAGAATGGACAAGTCTTCACCAATTACAGCCTACAACGTTGTAAACGAATATGCTGAAAGTAGGCTAAAATACATTTTAGAAACTTATGGTGAAGAAAAATTTGCATATAAAATAGCAAACAACATAGTAAAAGCAAGGCAAGAAGAAAGCATAAAAACGTGCGGACAACTTGTTGAAATAATAAGAAAGTCTATACCTATGAAATTTCAAAAGGACGGACATCCTGCAAAACGAACCTTTCAAGCGATAAGAATTGCCGTAAACGAAGAGTTAGACGGTCTTGAAAAGGCTATTCGAGATATGGTTTCAAAACTAACTAGCGGTGGAAGAATAGCAGTCTTAACCTTTCATAGTTTAGAAGATAGAATAATTAAAAACGTTTTTAACGACTTATCTACAAGTTGTACGTGTGATAAAAGATATCCGTGCGTATGTAATAGAAAGCAAGTAGTTAAGTTGATAAATAAAAAACCTATAATAGCAAGCGAAGAAGAACAGGCTGAAAATAGCCGTTCAAAATGCGCGAAATTAAGAATAGCAGAAAAACTTTAAAAATCAAGAATAAGTAGGGGGTTAATTTAATATGTTTAATAATAAGCAATACAACGTAACGCAAAGTAGTTCATTTGTTGATGAATTTGATACGGAAAGTGCCGTTTCAACTGCCGTAGCGGTAGAAGAAGATTTAGAAGCAGTTAAATTCAACTCAAAAATCTCAGAAAATTTTGATAAAATAATTCATTATGATAATTATGCATATCAAGCACAAATAAAAGAAACTGAAAACGCTTACAAGCAATATACGCAAGGCGTTAACGTTGACGTTGTTCCATCTTCAACGACAATGCAGTTTGAAGGCGTAAGCAAGGCCGATATTTATAAAGACGTAAGAAAAGAAGCGTATTCGCCAAGTCAAACGGCAACGGCTTTATCGTCAAAGAGTAAACTTATGGTAATATTTGCAACGGCAGTTATAATAATGTTATCAATTTTAGTAATATTTAACACTATTTTGCTTAAAAGTATGAACGGCGTAATAAGTGAAAAACAAGCCCAAATCGAAAGTTTAATTGAAGAAAATTCAAGTCGTCAAGCCGTATTAGACGAAGTTAAAAGTGACGAAACGATTTTAGAAAAGGCGTATGAATTAGGAATGGAATAAGAGGTAAAAATTATAAATATATATTCAATATTTAAGGTACGAAAGAGGTTATTCGCAAGTGTTATTGCAATAACCTTTATTTTTTTGTTTATAGTGGCAAGATTTTTTTATATACAAGTAATTTGGGGTGCGGACCTACAAAAAAAAGCGGTTGACCAATGGACAAGAAATATACCCGTACTCGCTAATAGAGGCGATATTGTTGATAGAAACGGTGTAGTTTTAGCAACTTGCAAAGAAACTTACACCGTTTTTGTTCGTCCAAGAGCGGTAAAAGACGTTGATAACGTTTCAAAAGTATTAGCCGATATTTTCAGTTTAGATAGTCTTAAAATCAAAGAAAAAATAACCACAACGAAAGTTAGTGAAATTAAAGTTAAAAAGCACGCCGAAAAAAGTGATATCGTAAAACTTGAAAAGTATAATTTAGAAGGCGTTTATTATGCTGAGGACGTAACGAGATATTATCCGTATAACGAGTTATTATGCCAAACGTTAGGTTACACTTCGCAAGACGGAAACGGCATATCGGGATTAGAACTATACTACGATAAGTATTTATCTGGAATAAACGGCGAAATACTATACGAGGCCGATTTAACGGGAAGTGATTTAGAAAACGGAAATCCTTATTACTTGCCCGCAACTGACGGACTAAACTTAATGCTTACAATTGACTATGAAATTCAAGAAATAGTCGAAGCGTTAACTGATAAAGCAATGAGTGAGTATACGCCGAAGTCAGCGTCAATTTTAGTAATGGATTGTAATAACGGTGAAATTTTAGCAATGAGTCAAAAGCCGTCGTTTAATTTAAACGAAGTTCCGTATAACGATATAGATACTTTAAATAAACTAGGAAGAATTGGTATGATTAGTGATAGTTACGAGCCAGGTTCAACGTTTAAAACTTTAACGGCAAGTGCAAATATAGAAGAATTTAATAACGGAAACGAAAAGGCGTTTTCATTAACTCACGTATTTTCTTCAAATAGATATAGGTACGTTGGCGGTAAAAAAATCAAATGTTGGTCAACGCACGAAAACGGTAAGCACGCAAACGAAAATTTAAGTATGGCTTTAAATAATAGTTGTAATCCTATATTTGTTGATATTGCGTTATCTTTAGGAAAGGAAACTTTTTATAAGTACGTAAATAGCGTAGGGTATGGAAAATGTACGGGAATTGATTTAAACGGAGAAGCGCAAGGTATGGTTATTCCTTATAGCAGTGCAACGGAAGGCGACTTAGCGCGTATTTCCTTTGGACAATCAATAGCGTGCACGCCACTTCAACTTGCCGTAGCAACAAGTGCGGTGTGTAACGGTGGTTATAAAGTTACGCCACATTTAGTTAAAGAAATGTATACTAAAAGTAATGAAATTACCGTAAAAACGCAGTTTTCAAAGGAAAAAACGATAATATCTTCAAATACGTCAAAAATAATGTGCGAGTATTTAGAAAAGGTTGTAAGCGAAGGCTCGGGCAAGCAGGCATATATAGAAAATTATAGGGTTGCGGGTAAAACGGGAACGGCGCAAAAATTTAGTAACGGAGTTATAAACGTAGGCAAATACGTAATGAGTTTTATAGGATTTTTTCCAGCAAACAATCCAAAATATTTAGCCCTTGTTATCGTTGACGAGCCGGTAGGTGGAACGTATGGTTCAACCGTTTCAGCACCAATTTGTAAAGAAGTATTTTCGGGAATAATTCAGTCAAAAAATATAGGAGTCGAGAGTTTATGAAATTATGTGAATTACTTAAAAACGTAGAATATATCGAAAAAAACGTAAGTTTAGAGTTAGACGTAAAAGATATAAGTTTAGATAGTAGATTTATAAATAGCGAAAGTTTGTTTTTTGCCGTTAATGGTAATAATAAAGATGGAAATTCCTATATAGAAGACGCAATAAAAAAAGGTGCGATAGTAATAGTTACGAGTAAAAAGCCAAAAGGGAATATTCCGTACGTTTTAGTAAACGACGTAAATTTAGTTATGTCGAAAATAAGTTATAATTTTTTCAATTTAGAAAATTCGCCAAAGTTAGTAGGGGTTATAGGAACTAACGGAAAAACGACTATAACGTACTTATTAAAGCATATATTTTCAAGTTGCAATAAAAAAGTAGGTGTAATAGGCACGTTAGGAATAACCTATAACAATCATTTTATTGATATAGATATGACTACGCCTGATAGCATTTTTATAAGTAAAATATTAAGTGAAATGAAAAGTGAAGGTATTGAATATTGCTTTATGGAAGTATCGGCACACGCAATATTTCAAAAAAGGGTAGATGCGTTATATTTTGAGGCGTTAATTTATACAAACTGTACGACCGACCACTTAGATTATTTTAAAGATTTTGAAATTTATAAAAACGTAAAGCAAAGTTATTTTACAAAAGAAAGGTGTAAGTATGCAATAATAAATACCGATGATAAATACGGTTTTGAAATAGTTAAAAAGTCAAATGCCGATTGTTACTTGTACGGGCTAGAAAATCCAAGCGACACTTTTGCCGTAAATATAGAAAATTACAAATCAAGCACTATATTTACTATAAATTTATTTGATTATATAGAAACGGTAAAGATTAATACGATAGGAACGTTTAACGTATATAACGTATTAGCAAGTTTAACAACGGCGTCGTTATTAAAATTAAATCAAAGTAAAGCGGTAAAGTCGTTATATGATTTTCAAGGCGTTCCAGGAAGACTTGAATTAATTGAAATATATAACGATTCGCCTATATACGTAGATTATGCGCATACGCCAGACGGACTTGAAAACACCTTAAAAACTCTTAAAAAAATCACTAATAAAAGATTGATATTAGTGTTTGGTCTGGGCGGTTCAAGGGATGTTACAAAGCGAAAAATTATGGGAGAAATTGCTGGCAATTTAAGTGATTTTAGCATAATAACAACGGACAATCCACGCTTTGAAGAGCCGTATAGCATAATAAAACAAGTAGAAGAAGGTATTAAAAATACTAAGGGCAAATACATAATAATTCAAAATAGATATTTGGCAACCGCCTACGCAATAAAAATGTTAAAAGAAGGCGACGTTTTATGCGTTGCTGGAAAGGGTGCGGAAAAATATCAAGAAATTATGGGAGTTAAAATAATGTATAACGATAAAGAAAAAATTAAAGAAATAATAGCAAAATTAAATTTTGGTGGTGATATTTTTTGAAAAACTTTTTATATGCGTTTATTCTTTCGTTTGTAATTTGTTTGCTTGTTGGTTTAGTGTTATTGCCATTATTAAAGAAACTAAAAATGAAACAAACGATACTTTGTTACGTTGAAGAGCATAATAGTAAAAACGGCACGCCAACAACGGGGGGACTATTTTTCTTAATATCTTCAACAATAGCGTTTTTTATAGTAAGTAAAGGCGATAAAACGTTGTCAATAATAGCGTTAGCAACAACGGTAAGTTTTGCTATGGTTGGGTTAATTGATGATTTTATAAAAATTAAGTTTTCACAAAACTTAGGGTTAACAAGTATACAAAAAATACTTTTTCAACTTGCAATTTCTATAATAATTTCAATATATGCTTTTAATAGCGGAATAACCTACGTGTATCTACCTTTTACAGACAAATTTATAAATTTAGGATTATTTAGTATATTTTTAAACGTATTAGTGTTTCTTGCAACGGTAAATAGCGTTAATTTAATTGACGGGCTTGACGGACTATGTTCGTCGGTAAGTATTGCGTTTTTACTGTCGATTACAGTGATAGGGTTTTTGCAATTATCAATTAGTGAAAATTATTATATAAATACAACAATTTATAAAAATTTATATTTATACGCAATTACTATAGTGGGTGGACTTGTTGCCTTTTTACTATTTAACACAAATAAAGCGGTAGTGTTTATGGGGGACACGGGCTCGCTAATGATAGGCGGAGCAATTTCATCAATTTGTATACTTAGTGGAAACGTTTTATATATACCAATAATAGGTTTAGCGTACGTAGTAACGGCACTTTCAGTAATCGTGCAAGTTTTAGTTTATAAAAAGACTAAAAAAAGAGTGTTTATAATGTCGCCACTGCATCATCATTTTCAAAAAAAGGGATTAACAGAAAATAAAATTTGTTACTTTTATTTTATAGTTACACTAATGATAGCAATAATATGTATTCTTTGTATTTTGTAGGAGGTTAAAATGTATATAAAGATAATGAGTTTTTTCGTTTTAGGGTTATCAAAAAGTGGATATTCAATTAGTAATTTGTTAATAGAAAAGGGCGCAGAAGTTTTTATTTATGACGAGAACAATTCAAAAATAATAACGGAAAACGTTGAGAATTTAGTAAAAAAAGGCTGTCAAAAAGTAGAGAACGTAGACGAGGCGTTAGATTATTGTGACGTATTAGTATTAAGTCCGGGTGTTTCAGTGTTAAATCCGCTTGTAATAAAAGCAAGGGAAATGGGTAAAAGAATAATAGGCGAGTTAGAACTTGCATCATACTTTGTAACTTCGCCGATATTAGCGGTAACGGGAACTAACGGCAAAACTACAACGTGTTCAATAATCGAACATACGCTTACAAAAAATAAAATACCGTCTAAACTCGTAGGAAACGTGGGAAATCCGTTATCAAACGAAGTAAATAATATAACTAATGAAGATATTTTAGTAACTGAAGTTTCAAGTTTTCAATTAGAAACGGTGTGTAGATTTACCCCGCATATTGCTTGTATATTAAATATAAGTGAAGACCATTTAGAAAGACATTTTAATATGAGTAATTACATATATTTAAAAAGTAAACTAATATTAACGTTAAAAGAAAGTGAGTATGCGGTACTAAATTATGATGATGAAAACGTGAAAAATTTAAGCCAAAAAACAATGGGAAAAGTCGTTTGGTTTTCAAAAAATCAAAAAGTACAAGGTGCGTATCTTAGTAATAATTCTATTTATTTTTTAGATGAAGAAATAATAAACGTTAACGATTTATTAATAAAAGGCGACCATAATGTTGAAAACGTATTAGCAAGTGTTTGCATTTTAAAATTGATGGGTTTAAAAAAGGAAGAGATTGTTAATGGGTTAACGACTTTTAAAGGCGTAAAACATAGAATTGAAGAAGTTGTAACGCATAATAATATAACCTTTTATAACGATAGTAAAGCAACTAATCCAGATGCAACTATAAAAGCAATAAGTACGTTTAGTAGCGACACCATTTTAATTTTAGGTGGCTACGATAAGGGTTTAGATTATACGGGTTTATTCAAATACATAAAAGATAAAGAATATATTAAAACGATAATTTTAATAGGCGATACAAGTAAAAAAATGTTTTTAACTTGTGAAAAATTAGGTATAAAAAACGTAATGGTTATTAAAGATTTTGCTATGGCAATAAACGTAAGTTATAAAATAGCAAAAGATGGATATAACGTTTTATTGTCACCGGCAACGTCAAGTTACGATATGTTTACGGGTTATGAAGAAAGAGGGGAAAAGTTTGTTGAAATTGCAACTTCTATCGAGTAAAAAAAGAGGCGATATACTAATTCCAATACTTGCAATAATAATATCTTTAATAGGAATTTTATTTATATATTCAGCATCAAAATATTCAGCAAAGTTAACTTATAATGATGAGTTTTTTTACGTTAAAAAACAAGGTATAGGTTTGTTATTAGGTATTATATCAATGATACTTGTAAATACGTTCGATTATAATAAACTAAAAAAAATCGTTTACGTAGCGTTAATATTAAGTATTGTTTTACTGTGTTTAATTTTTACTCCGTTAGGCGTTGAAGTTTATGGTGCAAGAAGGTGGTTGAATTTAGGAATTTTTACTTTACAACCAAGTGAAATAGCAAAGTTTTCATTGATACTTTTTATTGCGTACTATTTTGATAAAAACGTACTTCGGGCAAAATCGCTTATTAAAGTATTGCCCGTTTTAGGTGTTGGCGGAATATTTTGTTTACTAATAATGTTAGAGCCGAACATGTCGATAACGGTGTGTATTCTTGCTCTTTTAATGGCGCTTTTATATTTAGTCGGCGTAAATATTAAGTTTTTCATAATGATGATAGTGCCAATTATTATATTATTGCCCGTTTTAATAATAATAGAGCCGTATAGACTAAAAAGATTAACT
Source organism: Christensenellaceae bacterium (assembly GCA_045536405.1). Taxonomy (GTDB): domain Bacteria; phylum Bacillota; class Clostridia; order Christensenellales; family Borkfalkiaceae; genus HGM11412. The sequence continues at coordinate 25,013 of JAZSNM010000037.1, read as the reverse complement.
GCGTTTATTAATCCGTGGGCGTCGCCAAAAGGCGAGGGGTATCAATTACTTCAATCGTTATACGCAATAGGAAGCGGAGGACTTTTTGGCGTAGGAATTTTTAATTCAAGGCAAAAGTACAAATTTTTACCGTTTGCTGAAAGTGATTTCATTTTATCGGTAATAAGTGAAGAAGTGGGCTTTATAGGTTGTTTGGTTTTGTTCTTTTTAATGTATTTATTAATATTAAGGGGAATAAAATGTGCAAGTTTATGTAAAAATTTTTTTGGATATCTTTTAGCGGTAGGAATTACTTTTATATATGCAATACAAGTAACGGTCAATGCGTTAGTTGTTACGGGGAGTATACCGCCCACGGGATTACCGATACCACTAATTAGTGCAGGAAACACTTCGTTAATAGTTTTTTTAACGGCGTTTGGAGTATTATATTCAATATCAAAAGATAAAGAAATTATTTAGCGTTAACCATAATCAATCGCTTTACATACAATATAGTATTTTAAAGGGGTTGTAATGAGCAAACTTATAATAGATGGCGGAAACAAATTGTATGGCAACGTTAAAATACAAAGTGGGAAAAACGCATTATTGCCTTTGATATCAGCGTGTATAATGGTTGATGGCGAGGTTACGTTTATAAATTGTCCAAGATTAAAAGATACTGATATAATGCTAAAAATAATAGAGAGTTTAGGCGGAAAATATAAGTACGAGGGCAATAATTTAAAAATAGATTGTAGAAGTGTACATAAATATGAATTACCTTGTGAATTAACAAGTCAAATAAGAGCGTCGCTATTTTTATTAGGACCATTAATTGCGAGATTTAGAAAAGCCTTTATAAGTATGACGGGTGGCTGTAATATAGGAAGTCGACCAATAGACATACATTTAGACGGTTTTAAAAAATTAGGCGTAGAAATACTTGACGAAGGCTGTTATTATTTTAGAGCAGACAATTTAAAAGCAAACGATATTACTTTAAAATTTGCAAGTGTAGGAGCAACTATAAATTTAATAATGGCAAGTGTTTTAGCCAAAGGAACAACAATATTGCGAAACACGGCAAAAGAGCCGGAAGTTATAGGACTAATAAATTTTCTTAATTTATTTGGTTGTAAAATTAAGGGTGCAAGTAGTGGAACTATAATAATAGAAGGCGTAAATAGGTTAGAAAAAAAGGACGTAATTTTTAAACCTATTCCCGACAGGATAGAGTGTGGAACTTTTATAATAGCGGTATTAAACGTGGGAGGAGAAATAACCATTGAAAACGCAAATTTTACACATAATTTTGCGCTTATAAAAAAAGTTTTAAATAATACTTGCAAAATTAGTATATTTAATGATAAAATATATATAAAATCAAGCGGTGGCGGAAATGGGCTTGGATATATTCCCGTTTTGCCATATCCCGCTTTTCCAACTGACTTGCAAACACCGATACTTGCTTATGCTTCAACGTTAAAAGGAACTACGATTATAACTGAGGGTGTATTTCCAAATAGATACGGCGAAGTTAAAGAGTTAGTTAAAATGGGCGCTAATATAGTTGTAAAAAACAACGTTGCAACTATAAAGGGCGTTTCTCATTTAGAGGGTAAGGAAGTTGAAGCGTATGATTTACGCGGTGGTGCAGGTTTAGTTATAGCAGGGTTAAAGGCACAAGGCGAAACTATAATAAATAATGCTGAAATTATTATGCGTGGTTACGACCGTATTGAAGATAAATTATCAAATTTAGGTGCAAAGATAAAAAGGTTATAAAAATGAAGTACAAAAGGCTATTAACGGCGGTTACAATTTTATTATTTATAGTGATGGCAGTAATAAGTTTTAGTTATTTGTTTAAAATAAACGATATAAAACTATCCGTTACTCACATAGAAAATTCTAGTGAAGATATTGATAGTAAAATTACCGAATACTCTAAGAGTTTAGAAGGTAAGAATTTACTATTTTTAAACGAAAAATCTATAAAAGAAGATTTACTAAAAATGTCGCCGTATATAGAAGTCGTATCTATTAAGAAAAACTATCCTTCACAAATCAAAATAACGGTAAGAGAAATGAAGGAAAGTTTTTCTATAAAGATTGAGGACAAGTATTACGTCGTTGATAATCATTTAAGAATTTTAGCAATAAAAGATAAAAACGTAAATAACGTAGACGGTTTAAAGAATATTGAACTATTAATAAACGGAAGCGATATTGATTTATCTAATTTAAAAGAAGGCAATACGATAAAATTTATTGATGAAGAAACAAGTAAGTATTTGTTAAGTAATTCAAATACGGTTGTAGAAAACGTAGTTTTAAATAATATTGAAAATTTTTCATTGATGAGAGAAGACGTTGCTTCAATAAAAATAAACGTTTTAACAAACGGTAGTGTTAATAGAAAAATTATATTAACTACAAACGAAGGGTTGATAGTAAATTTTGATAATGCCAATATTCGATTAAACGATAAAATTGAATTTTTTATTAAGTGGTATAAAGATATAAACACGGTAAAAAACGGAGAGTATACGATAACTATTGATAATAACTCAAACGAAATAGCGGTTAGAACTTAAATTTTTGCTATTGACAAATTATATATATTATAGTAAAATAATATATATTTAAAAGACGTAGGTACTAAATGATAAAAGATTGTATAGCGGTTTTAGAATTAGATTCAACAAATTTAACTTTTATTATAGGTGAACGCAGTGTTAACGGTGCGTTTGCTTTTCGTTATAAAGAAAAAGTAAACACTTATACTTTTTTTGACGGTGAGTTTTGTAACGTTGGCGAATTAGAAAAATTGATAATGAAAATATTTAAAAACGTATATAAAACTCAAAACGTAAAGTCTATTGAAAAGGTATACGTAAGCGTAAAGGGTGAGTTTACTAAAACCATTTCTAAAAATTTTAGAGTAACTTTTAATAACGTTAAAAAAATAACTACAAGCGACGTTTTAAACTTGTTTGAGTTAGCCTACGTCAAGTTAGATAATTATACTTTAATAAATAAAACGGCGGTATATTATCAGGTAGGTAATTTAAAAACTCATAGTCCCGTTGGTAAAAAAGGGGATAGTTTATCAGCAAGGCTCGGTTATATTTACGTAAATAACGATTATAAAAGCGTTATTGATAAAATATTTAAAACAATAGGCGTTGAAAAGGTATATTACGTAAGTTCGTTATACGCTAAATGCAACACATTATATACACAAAGTGAAAGAGATAACACGGTAATGTTAATAGACGTTGGTGAAACTTCTACCGAACTTGCTATCGTATCTGGTAACGGCATACTTTATAGCGACGCTTTTAGTTTGGGTAGTGAAATTATATCAGCCCATTTATCAAACGAACTAAACGTTGATTATGAAATATGCGTAGCGCTCACGAAAATGCTAAACTTAGGCTACGTAGAAAATAGTAACGCTTGTTACGTTTTAGACGACGCTATTTTAGGCGAGCATACTTTTTCGAGAGACAAGGTTAATCAAATAGCAAAGAGCGTACTTGAAGAAATTGCAGAAAAGATATTTAATTCCACTTCAAAATGCACGTTAAAAGTGCCAAGTGATATAAAAATATCGTTTACGGGCAAGGGCATATGTGAAATTAGGGGAGCGATTGAATATTTAGCGTCAAGATTAAGCACGTATCCTTTAATAATAAAACCAACTATTCCGCATTATAATAAGCCAAAATATGCAGGAGTTATATCTTTAATAGATACTGCTTTAACTTATTGTAATGATAAAGTATTTTTTCACAATTAAAAGGAGAAATTATAATGATTGAACAAGATTTATCTTATACTAACGTATGTAAAATCAAAGTAGTAGGTATAGGTGGCGCGGGTAACAACGCAATAAATCGTATGATTGATGCGGGAATTAAGAGTGCTGAATTCGTTGCTATAAATACGGACATGCAATCTTTAATGTTATCAAAGGCAGACCTTCAAAATCGTATACAAATAGGTAAAGAAGTAACGAAAGGTTTAGGTGCAGGCTCATATCCAGAAATAGGCGAAAAAGCCGCTGAGGAAAGTATTGAAGAACTTGAAAAACTCGTTGAAGGCGTAAATTTATTATTCATTACCGCAGGTATGGGCGGTGGAACGGGAACAGGTGCTGCGCCGGTGCTTGCAAAGGTAGCAAAAGAAAAAGGTTGCGTAACGGTTGCGGTAGTAACTAAACCGTTTGCTTTCGAGGCTAAAAAGCGTGAAGACAATGCGAAAAAGGGTATAGCAAATTTAAGTAAATACGTAGATACTTTAATAGTTATTCCAAATGATAAAATTTTAGATGCACTTCCAAAGTCAACTCCGGTTGAAGAGGCGTTTAAATTTGCTGACGATAATTTGAAGCAAGCCGTATGCGGAATATCTGATTTAATTACCGTACCAGCATTAATAAACTTAGATTTTGCCGACGTTAGAACGATTATTAAAGAGCAAGGCTTAGCACATATGGGTATAGGTCGTGCTAAGGGCGAAAATAGGATTTTAGAGGCTGTTAGGCAAGCCGTATCGTCGCCAATGCTTGAAACTACTATCGAAGGCGCAAAAGGGCTTATAATGAATATAACGGGCGATTCAACGTTATCTATCGGTGAAATTAACGAAGCGGCAAATTTAGTTCACGGAGTCGTTGATTATTCAGCCAACGTAATTTTTGGTGCAAACACGTTGCCTGAGTTGAAAGACCAAGTAGTGATAACGATAATAGCAACGGGCTTTACCGATACCCCTATGAAGCAAGGTACTTTTACCTCACAAGAAAGTAAGAAGGCCTATGAAACATTAATGAGTACTGAAACGCAACCAACACCGGTGGTTGAAGATAAAGTAGAAGAGGTTGCCGTTGAAGAAGACGAGGTTGAAGTTATAGAACAACCCGTACAAGAAAAGAAACACGAAATCCCACCGTTTGTAAAAAAATTGTTTGGTAAAAAATAGTATAAAAACTCTAAAAGCAAAATCTGCTTTTAGAGTTTTTTATTAAATAAAAAGTTGCAAATAAGTATTTACAAAAATATTAAGCAAAGTATACAATTTAATATAATAATAGCGGTGCAACTGCACCGCTAAGATTATTCAGCCTTATTTTTTTCAGCCTCGAACGCGTCAAGAATAAGTTTAATAATTGTTTCTCTCGTTTCCGTGTTAATAGGGTGAACGATATCTTTATATTCGCCCTCGTTAGTCTTTCTTGAAGGCATTGCAATAAAGTAACCTTCATTGCCTTCAATTACCTTAATGTCGTGCACTACGAAACAATCTTCAATAGTCATAGACGCTACTGCTTTAAGTTTGCTGTCCTCTTTTTGAACAAGTCTAACTCTAATGTCTGAAATCTTCATTTTAAATACCACCTTATCATTTTGTTATTAAATAACAAATATATTTTACTACATATTTTAAGTAATTACAATACTTTTTTAAAATTATTAACATTTTCGGCATATTTCATAATAAAATTAAGATTTTTTATGCAATTTTTATGAATATTGATATATTTTGAACATAAAATAATATATGCTAAACAAAATCCAAGAATTAAAAATATATTTTATAGGTATAGGCGGAATAAGTATGAGTGCGTTAGCGCTGTATTTGTATCAAAATAATTTTAGTGTAGAGGGGAGCGATAAAAGTCTTTCAGAGCAAGTAATAAACTTAAAAAATAAGGGTATAAAGGTTTACCTTGAAAGCAACTTAAATGCAATAAAAAGTAGCGATATAATAGTTTACAGTTCAAGTATAAGTAAAGATAACGTTGAATATCAAACGGCGATAAAACTCAAAAAAGCAATATATAAAAGAAGTCAATTATTAAATTTAATTAGTAACTCTTTTAAAGAGAGTATAGGCATTGCTGGAAGCCACGGAAAAACGTCGACAACGGCAATACTATCACATATTTTATATAAAGCGAATAAATCGTTTACAACGCATATAGGTGGATACGACGATACTTTTTCTAATCTATATACTAACGGCGAGAAGGAAATATTTTTAAGTGAAGTTTGTGAGTTTGACAAAAGTATTAACGATATAACGTCAACTTATGCGCTGGTAACTAACGTAGATAACGACCATTTAGATTGTTATGAAAGTGAAGAAGAAATTTCAAAAACGTTTTATAATTATTTAGATAGGGCAAAGTATAAAATTATAAACGTTGAAGATAAATATCTAAAAAATTACGTAGGAAAAAACGTGATAACTTATGGAATAAATAGTGGAGACGTTCATACGAAAAACTTAAAAAGTTTGCTCGGCAAATATTCGTTTGACGTTATAATAAAGGGAGAAAATAAAGGAAGAATTGTATTAAACGTATTTGGAAAAACGGCAGTGTATAATACGCTTGCAAGTATATCAATTGCGTATTTACTTAACGTTTCGTTTAAAGATATATTAAATGGAATAAGTAGTTATAGTGGGGTTAAAAGGCGATTTGAATATATAGGAAAATATAAAAATAAGCGAATAATATGTGATTACGCGCATCATCCAACTGAAATAAGCGAGTGTATAAAAACGGCAAAAGACGTTTTTAAAAATAACTGTCTGTTTATATTTCAGCCCCACACTTATTCAAGAACAAAATTACTTTTTAATAAATTTTTATCAGTACTATACGATGAAAACGTAGTAATTTATAAAACGTATGGAGCAAGGGAAGAATATTTGTATTATTCAAGCGGGGAATATTTAGCGAGTGAACTATCAAAAGAATATCTTGAAAATGAAAATCAATTAAAAGACAAAATTAAAAATGCAAAAGAAAGTAATATAGTATTAATAGGAGCGGGAGATTTATACGATATAGCAAAAAGTATTGTAAAATAAGAAAGGTGTGTGCAAAATGTTTTGCACACACCTTTTTTACATTAAATCAACGATAAAAACTTTATTACTTTCGTCTTCTAAAATTTTAGAAGCAAAAGTTTCAAAATGTTTATCAATATAGTCGAACTTATATTCAGGAATATCAAAGCAATCAAGATTTAATATTTTTTGAACTAAAATATTTATACCCGAAGTAATATTTTCAGAGCCGTTTTTAATAAATTTAACGTTAATTTCTTTATCAAATAAAATATCGCAAGTAATTTTAGTTTTAGTTTCAAGCATACCCGTAATTGCAACTTGTGCGTTTGTTGCTGAAAGTTTACTAATCCAGTCGGTAGAAAGTTGGCTTTCGGTATCGTAAATAATTTTAGAGCATTTTCTTCCGCCGGTGATGTTGTGAACTTGTTTTTCCAACGTTTTGTCGGTTAAAAGAGTGTAGTAAATGCCACAATCTTTAGCGATATCTAAATTTTGTTTAACGCTGTCAACAATAATAGGAACGGCTTGATAGTAGGCAATAAGTTGTGCTAAAATATTTGCAAAAATACTACCGCCTAAAATACAAACGTGTTGACCTTTTTCAATTTTAAGTTTATCAATAACCGATAAAGCGAGTGAAATATGGTTTAAAAACAAAGCGTCATAATCTTTAATTTCTTTAACTAAAAGGTTACACGATTGTTTTTGAATAACGGCAAATTCCTTTAAAAAACCGTCGTAATCTTTTGAGGCGTATTGAACGTTTAAACACTCGTCTTCTTGATTATTTAAACACTTATAACACTTATGGCAAACGGTGTTTGGAGTGATATACGCTTTCGTGCCCTTAACGAAATAGTTAGATTCTTCTAACGTTTCAGTAATAATGCCGATGGCGATTTTTGAAGGAATAATAGGATATTTAATTGAAGGAGAACCTAAATAGTTAATAATATCTTGTTTAGTGATTAAACATTTGGTTATTCTAAGTTTAACGTCGTCAAGTTGTTCAAGGTTATCTGTAAGTGAAACTTTTTTAATTTGTTTAGGTCCTAAAATTTGCCAAGCAAACATAATAACTCCTATTTTTTAAAAATACTAATAATAGTATATACAAAAATAATAAATTTTGCAAGTGTTTAGTTGTATTTTAAGTTAATAGTAAATAATTCTAAAAAAAAATATAAAAAAGTAGATTAAAGGCTAAAAATAAGTTGACTAATGTTTAAAATTAATATATAATAGCAAAGTAATAAAAGTAGTGAGGTGAGTGAAATGAAAGAGAATATTCATCCTGCGTACAATCAAGTAAAAGTACAATGTGCATGCGGTGCGTCATTTTATACAGGTTCTACCAAAATGGCCGATGTTATAAAGGTTGATATCTGTTCAAAGTGTCACCCTTATTTTACAGGTAAACAAAAACTTGTAGATACTGGTGGACGTGTTGATAAATTCAAGAAGAGATACGGTATTTAATAATCGTAATATACTATTTTAGTATGATAATCGGCTCTAAGTTTTCTTAGAGCCATTTTATTTTATTTATAATTATGAAAAAAGAGAAAGAAAATTTAAAAAGAACGTCAATAGGTGGTCAAGCGGTGCTTGAAGGCGTAATGATGCGAGGCAAAAGTTCAATGGCAACAGCCGTAAGGACTGAAAATGGCGAAATTTTAGTAGAAACAGTTCGTTTAACCCCACCTGAAAAAAAGAATATATTTTTTAAATTACCTATAATTAGGGGCGCTATTGCCTTTTTTAATTCATTAGTTGGTGGAACGAAAACATTACTTCGTTCAGCATCAGTATTTGGGGAAGACGAGCCTTCAAAGTTTGAAAAATGGCTTTCAAGTAAACTAAAAATTAACGTAATGGATATTGCGGTATTTTTAGGTGCGTTTTTAGGTATTTTGTTATCATTATTTTTATTTTTTTTCTTACCGCAAGTTATTGCTGACGTTATTCCGTTTATAAACGAAGGTAGTATTTGGTATTTTTTAGTAGAAGGTTTAATAAGAATAACTATTTTTGTAATATATATATTGTTAACTTCGTTACTAAAAGATATAAAGCGAACGTATATGTATCACGGAGCGGAGCATAAAACAATAAGTTGTTATGAAAGCGGGTTAGAATTAACGCCAAAAAACGTAAAAAAATGTTCGAGAGTGCACGATAGGTGCGGAACAACTTTTATGTTTATAGTAATGGTAATAAGTATTTTAATATTTGCGGTACTTAATTTATTATTACAAGAAATAGGAATAATAACAACGGGCAAATTAGGTAAGTTGTATAGATTTTTATTTAAATTATTAACTTTACCACTAATAGCAGGCGTATCTTACGAAGTTTTAAAATTTTTAGCAAAGAGAACACATCCATTTTTCAATATATTTAAAGCGCCGGGATTATTATTGCAACGTATAACTACAAGCGAGCCAGACCTTAAAATGATAGAAGTAGCAATAACGGCGTTCAATAAAGTGTTAGAAATGGATAGTGACGAAAGTATCGAGCCTCAAAAATTCAACGTTGCGGGAAACGTTAGCGGAATTTTATACAAAGTTACCGAAACGCTTAAAAAGGCGGGAATTAAAGAAGAAAGTGACGCTTTATGGATACTTTCAATAGTTTTAGGTATAAAAAGAAGTCAATTAAAAAATTGTAAAGATAACGTAACTATTGAAAACGCTAAAAAAATTGACGAGATTGTAAAAGAAAGAATAACGGGAAAACCTTTATGGTATATAATAGGCAACACCGATTTTTACGGATATAATTTTATAGTTAACGAAAGCGTTTTAATTCCAAGATGTGAAACGGAAGAATTAGTTGATTTAATTATAAAAGAAAACGGCGATAATTTATCTGTGCTTGACTTATGTACGGGTAGCGGAGCGATAGCCGTAAGTTTATATAAAAGTGGTAAGTTTAAACTAACGGCAAGTGATTTTTCATTAGACGCTTTAAACGTTGCAAAATTAAACGCAACTAATTTAAATTGTGAAATAGAGTTTATTCACTCTGATATGTTTGCAAGCGTTAACGGTAGTTACGATATAATAGTATCAAATCCACCGTATTTATCTAAGGAAGATATGCAGAATTTGCAAAAAGAAGTAACTTTCGAGCCTTCTATGGCGTTATACGGCGGAGAAGACGGTTACGATTATTATCGTGAAATATCACTTAACGCCTATAAATTTTTAAATAAAGGTGGAAAAATCTATTTAGAAGTAGGTATAAATCAAGCAAATTCAGTTGCAAAATTGTTAGAGCAATCAAATCAATATATAAATATAGAAATAATAAAAGATATAGAAGGTATTGAAAGAATAGTAAAGGCGGTTAAAAATGATAAATAAACTTGAAGCGATATTAGTTCGTTATGAAAAACTTAATAGTTTAATATCACAGCAAGACGTACTTAGCGATATGGAAACTTATCGTAAATACACGAAAGAACTTGCCGATATGGAAGAAACGGTAAATGTTTATTTAAACTACAAAAAACTTGTAAAAGAAAAGGAAGATGCTGAAAATTCGTTAAATAGTGAAACTGATAGCGAAATGAAAGCGCTATTAAGTGAAGAAATTAAAAGTTTAAAAGCAAGTATTGAAGAAGTGTATAGTGAGTTAAAAGTGCTTTTAATACCCAAAGACCCAGACGACGATAAAAGCGTTATCGTTGAAATAAGAGCGGGTGCAGGCGGAGAAGAAGCGGCGCTTTTTGCTTATGAATTGTATAGAATGTACGTTTGTTACAGTGAAAAAAATCGTTGGAAAGCCGAAGAAATTGATAGTAATAATACCGAACTTGGCGGAGTAAAAGAAGTAGTTTTTTCCGTATCGGGAAAGGGCGTATATGGTAAATTAAAGTACGAAAGTGGAGTTCATAGGGTGCAAAGAGTTCCCGAAACTGAATCACAAGGAAGAATACAAACGTCAACGGCAACGGTAGCGGTACTACCCGAAGCGCAAGACGTTGAAATCAAAATTGATGAAAAAGATTTAAAAATTGATACTTATAGGGCGTCGGGAGCGGGCGGTCAACACGTAAATAAAACGGAAAGTTGTATCCGTATGACGCATTTACCAACGGGCATAGTAGTTACTTGTCAAGACGAGCGTTCACAAATTAAAAATAGAGAAAAGGCAATGAAAGTTTTAAAATCACGCTTGTACGATCATTACAATTCAGCATATAGAAAAGAGTATGACGATAAGCGTAAAAGCCAAATAGGAACGGGCGATAGGTCTGAACGAATAAGAACTTACAACTTCCCACAAGGAAGAATTACCGACCATAGAATAGGGGTAACGTTATATTCTCTTGAAAGTTTTTTATCGGGTAATATCGAAGAAATGATAAACGCACTTCAAATTGCCGATAGAGAAGCAAAATTATTAAGTGAAGATAATTAAATTTATCAAATAATTTAATAAAAAAACCAACTAAAATGCGATTATTTAGTTGGTTTTTTTTATGTGCAAAAAATTTATTAAAAATTTTTGAAAAATGCCATTAAAACATTTGCATATTTAAGTTTAATGGTGTATAATGTTAAAAATTTTAAGTATAAAACATAAAAATATTTAATAATTTAAGTTTAAAATATCTAAAAACTTAAAAAACGAGGTTAAACATGGTTATTTCAAAAAAGGCGCAACAAATACCGTCTTCAATGACGTTAGAAGTTACTGCAAAGGTTCAAAAGTTAAGAAGTGAAGGCAAAAAAATAGTAGGTTTTACGGCGGGCGAGCCTGATTTTAATACGCCAAGTCATATTATAGAAAGTTGTAAAGAAGGTTTAGATAAAGGTATCACTAAATATACGCAAGTTGCAGGAATTGAAGCATTAAGGCAAGAAATCGTAGATAAATTATATAGAGATAACAATTTAGTTTACGATAAAAATCAAATAGTCGTATGTAACGGTGCAAAAAGTTGTTTATTTCACGCCATCTACGCAATATGTGATGATGGAGATGAAATAATTTTACCAGCACCATTTTGGTTTACTTATGAAGAACAAGTAAAAATATGCGGTGGTAAACCCGTTATAGTAAAAACGTTAAAAGAAAACGGGTATAAAATAACGGCAAGCGAGTTAGAAAAAGCAATAACTACAAAAACGAAAGCGGTAATAATAAATTCACCAAACAATCCAACGGGAGCAGTTTATAGTGAAAGTGAGTTAAAAGAAATTGCAAAAGTAGTAGAAGAGCATAACTTAATAGTTATTTCTGATGAAATTTATGAAAAATTAGTATATAACGGAAATAAACACGTATCAATAGCATCGCTTTCTAATTATTGTAAAGAAAACACGATAGTAATAAACGGATTAAGTAAAACTTATTCTATGACGGGTTTTAGAATAGGTTACTTAGCGTGTAATTTAGGGCTTGCAAAAGTTATATCAAAAATTCAAAGTCATACAACGAGTAACGCTTGTTCGTTTAGTCAATATGCGTCAATTACAGCGTTAAAAAGTCCTGATAAAGTCGTAGAAGATATGCAAAAAATATTTAACGAAAGAAGAATATTTATAATGAGTTTATTAGATAAGTTAAATTTAGAATACGTAACGCCACAAGGAGCATTTTACGTATTCGTAAGTATTGAAAACTTTTTAAATAAGAGTATTGATGGAAAATTAATAAGTTCAAGTTTAGATTTTGCTTCGTATTTAACTGATTACGGTGTTGCCGTAATTCCGGGCAAGCCATTTCATAGCGACGGGTATATTAGGTTATCGTATGCCGTGTCAAAACAAGATATTGAAGAAGGCGTACGCATTTTAGGTGAGTTTGTCAAAAAAATTAAATAAAATATTAAAAAAAAGTCAAAAAAATCAAGAAATTTTTAAATTTGCTATTGAAAAACGTAAAGAAGTGTAATATAATATAGATAACAAATATAAAGGAGTACCTTATAAAATGATTAAAATTATATATGGACCAAAAGGCTACGGCAAAACAAAAATTATGCTTGATCAAGTAAACAATGCTGGTAAAAATGCAAAAGGTAACGTTGTATTAATTACTGATAAACGTTTTGAAACTGTAAGTATTGACTTTAACGTTAGATGCGTTTATACTGAAGAACATAACATAAATACAACCGAATCATTTAGAGGTTTTATTAACGGCTTGCTTGCAGGCAATAGCGATATTGAATATTTATTCATTGACGGTTTAAAAAGAATTATCGGTACTAAAATGGTAGGTGGTAAAAAATTGTTTGACGCAATAAAGGTATTACAAGCCGAATATCCACAGTTAAACGTTGTTGTATCGGTAAGTTCAACATATGAAGATCTTCCAGGATACGTTAAAAAATATGTTAAGTAAAAAGATTAAAATTTTAAACGAAAATTTACAAATCGGTGGGGCATTATTCCCTGCCGATTTTTCTATGATTAGTAGCCAATTTTTAAGCACTTTAAACGGCTGTTTGCCTAATAAAAAGTTGATAAAACTATACGAGCAATTAACAAGCGAAACCGTTTCAAAAGAAGTTGAATTAAGGCTTGAAAAAATAGAGGAAATTATATCGCTTTCTTATATTGACGACGATTTAATTATTGCTGATTTTTCTAATAATTTAAAGTTATCAATAACTGAGTTGATTATTGAAAATCGCACGTTTTATCACGAAATTTGCTCAATAGTATCAATAATTTTTACGCTTTATAGTACGCTTGTTGAAGAAGGGTATATAGAAGAAAATGAAAGCATAAATATAGCGTCGAGTTTTGAAAATTATGCACTTACTCTATCACTTATAATTTGCAAAAAGTTATCGCTAAACGTAAACGTAATTTTGCTTGGAAGTAACAGTAAAAATTTAGATAAAGATTATATGTATATAAAGAGTGATAACGCTGAAAATTTTACCACGTTTTACAATGAGTTTTTTGAAGACTTTGGCGTGGTTTTAGATGAAATTTCAAGTTTATCACTGATAGGTGTAAACAATTATTTTTTGGAATACGACGACGATACTAAAACTGTAATTTTATCATTAAATTCGCCTTTTTTATCGCCGAATTTTTGTTTAAAAAAATTAACGAATAAAGAATATTTAGATAAAGGTTTAGCAATAAAAAGGTTAAACGAAATTACTTGTATTGAAATTCCAAATTCGTTAAAATTAGAAGATTTTAACTTAAAAAATAGAAATTCTATACAAGAAGGCGAATTTTTAAAATTATTCAACTTATTATTTTAGTAAAACTAAAAATAATAAGCAAAATACTTGCAAAATATAAGATAATAGTTTATTATATTTATTATAATATAATTTTGAGGCGGTTTATGGAAGAAAAGAAAGTATTGTTTAGTGCAGTACAACCAAGTGGAATACCAACGATAGGTAACTACGTTGGTGCAATAAATAATTTTGTAAAATTGCAAGACGAATATAATTGTATTTACTCAATTGCAGATCTTCACACCTTAACGGTAAAGCAAGAGCCGGCAAAACTACGTCAAGCAACTTTAAGTTTGCTTGCGTTATATTTAGCATGCGGTATTGATGAAAATAAATGTACAATTTTCGTACAATCACACGTTCCGGCGCATGCTGAACTTACGTGGATATTAAATACGATTACGTATCCTGGCGAATTAAATAGAATGACCCAGTATAAAGATAAGTCATTAAAGCACGCTGATAACGTAAATATAGGTTTAATGGATTATCCCGTTTTAATGGCATCTGATATACTTTTATACGGAACTCACGTAGTGCCTATCGGTATAGACCAAAAGCAACACTTAGAGTTAACGAGAGATTTGGCAATGAGGTTTAATAATAGATATAGCGATACTTTCGTTATACCCGAGTGTATTTTTGCAAAATACGGCGCAAAAATAATGTCGCTTAGCGAACCTACTAAGAAAATGAGTAAAAGTGATGAAAACGAGTATAGTTATATTTCTATGTATGACGATGCCGATACTATAATGCGTAAATTTAAAAGAGCGGTAACCGACAGTGATAATAAAATCGTATACGATACTGAAAATAAGGCGGGCATATCAAATTTATTAACGATTTATGCAGTATTTAATAAATGTAGCATAGAAGACGCTGTAAACGAATTTTCTAACAAAGGATACGGTGACTTTAAAATTGCGGTTGCAAATGCGGTAATTGAAGGACTACGCCCTATAACTGAAAAGCGATTAGATTTATTGAAGAATAAAGACTATTTAGAAAAAGTTATGAAAGACGGTAGCGAAAAGGCCAATAGAATTGCAAGAAAAACGTTATCAAAAGTATATAGAAAAGTAGGATTATACGGTATATAAAATGTTTGGATATATTAAACCTGATTACCCAAATTTGTATATGAAAGACGATACTTTGTATCGTGCTTTATATTGCGGAATGTGTAAGAGCATAAAAAAAGCAAACGGACAAGTGGCGAGGTTATCACTAACTTACGATATTGCGTTTATGAGTTTGTTAACGCACGCAATAAAAGGTAAAGACGTAAATATCAAAAGTGGCAAATGTATAGCGCACGCAATAAAAAAGCGTCCAATAGCGCAAGTTGACGATATTTCACTTATGCTTGCCGATATAAATTTAATATTAGCAAAATACAAGTTGACCGACGATATTTTAGATGAAAAGAAAGGCAAGTTAAAGCAAAGTTTATTTAATAAAGGCTATAAAAGGGCCGTTAAAAGAAATAAAAAGGTTGATGAAATAGTAAAAAAACAATATTTAAAATTAACGTCACTTGAAAAAGAAAAAAGTGAAAGTATTGATATAGTAAGTGATTGTTTTGCAGTAATGCTTGAAGATATTTCAAAGTACGTATTAGGTGAAAAGGCAACTGAATTTACAAGTGCTTTGTTTTATCAAATAGGTAAATGGATATACTTAATAGATGCGCTTGACGATTATGATAAAGACGTAAAAAAGAATAATTTCAACGTTTTTTATACTTTATATAAGTGTGAAAGTTATAACGAATTATTAAAAAATCATTACAATGAAATCGTTTTTACTTTTAGCGGAATTTTTTCTCAAATAAACGACTGTTATAATCAAATAAATTTTAATTTTAATAAAGATTTAATTTTTAACGTACTGTATAGGGGAATTCCAAATACGACAAAAACTATTCTTGAAAAGGGGAATGAGAAAAATGGATAATAGATATTATAATATTTTAGGCGTTTCGCCTAACGCTACAAATGAAGAAATTGAAATGCAATATCAAACTTTAAAGGCTAAGTATCAAAAAGAAAGGTTTTTAGAGGGCGAAGAAGGCAATAATGCGGCAAAAATGCTTACTGAAATAGATAATGCTTATAATGAAATTATGGCGTATAGAAATATGAGTGATACGTCTTCTTCTGGTGCGTTTAGCCAAGTTGAAAACGCTATAAGAAATGGCAATTTACAAAAAGCGCAAGAAATTTTAGATAGTTTTGATGAAAGAGATAGCGAGTGGCATTACTATCAATCGGTTGTATTTTACAAAAAAAGTTGGATAAACGAAAGTAAAAAGCAACTTGAAATTGCAATAGAAATGTCGCCAAACGAGCAAAAATATCAAAATGCTTTAAATAAAATCAACGCAAAAATAAACGGTCAAAATAATTCTACGTATAATCCTGACTGGAATAAATCGGGTAATGCGTATAGAAGTAATAGAGATAGTGGCGAGCCCGTTCAACAATTAGGCGGAGATAGTTGCTGTCAATGGTGCTGTGATATGATTGCGTGTAATTTATTATTTAATTTATGTTGTGGTTGTAGATAATGCGTGAAAGTAAAATTATAGCCGTTTCGGGTTTGACTACGGCGCTTAGTTTATTATTTCTAATATTAGGCGTATATATTGAAGTTTTAGATTTAAGTTGTCTATTTATGGCTTCGCTAATGATGATGGTGCCACTGTCTAAAAACAGTTTAAAATCGAGTATACTTTGTTATTTTGCAGTATCGTTATTATCTTTAATATTTACAGCGCAAACGGGTAGATTTGTAATAACGATACTATACGTAGCGTTTTTCGGTTTATATCCTATTGCTTTGTATATTGAAGAAAAGAAATCAATTAAGCCGTTTATATCATATCCAATAAAAGCAATATGGTTTATAGCAACTTGTTTTTTAATGTATTTTGTATTTTCATTTTTTATCGTTCAAAATGAAATATTAGAAAAGTATATCACTTACGTTATAATTTTTGGTGGGTTAGTTGTGTTTGTTGTATTTGACATAATGATGAAACGTTTTCAAAAATTAACTAATGATATTATAAAAAGGTTAAAAATTTAGGTGTTTTTATGCAAAAAAACCAAATATACACTCAAATTATAACCGATATAGGTTATAATGGCGAAGGCATTGCTAAAATTGATAATGTAACCTGTTTCATACCCTTTGCACTTCTTGGCGAGAAGGTTGAGTTTAAGGTTTTAAAAGTAGATAAAAATATAGCGTACTGTAAGTGTTTAGAAGTTATTTCACCCGCCGATAATCGTGTTAGAGCAAAATGCTCTGTATTTACGAAATGTGGTGGTTGTCAATTACAACATTTAAAGTACGTTGATCAACTTAAAGTAAAGCGAAATATAGTAGCAAACTGTCTTAAAAAGATAGCAAATATCGACTTTGATGTTGCAAAAACGTGTAAAAGCGATTATGAATATTATTATCGCAACAAACTGCAATTACCAATTAGGGAAATTAACGGCGAAGTAAAAATAGGTTTTTTTGCCGAGAACTCGCATAGGGTTATAGATATAGATAATTGTCCTATTGAAGAAGAGTGGACTACGAGTATTATAAAAATAGTAAGGGAATTTATTTATAAAAACTCAATTTCAGTTTATAGTGACGAAACAAAATTAGGTTTAGTAAAACACTTAGTTTGTAGGCGAGTAGCAGATAGTTTTTTAATTGTAATAGTAATAAACGGTAAAGAACTTCCAAACCACAAAAAACTAATACAAGCGTTAAGTGAAATAGGCAATAAATTCTCGTTATTTATATGTGAAAACACACTTAATAATAACGTTGTGTTAACTGATAAAATTAAATTATTGTATGGCGAAAATTTTTATACGGCAACGGAATTAGGTATTAGTTATCCTATAAGCGCTAATTCGTTTATGCAAGTAAACGATAACGTTAGAAATAAACTATATAAAGAAGTTATAAAACTTGCAAACTTAACTGAAAACACCGTGGTTATCGACGCTTATAGTGGAGCAGGTTTATTAACTGCTATGATGGCAAAGCATGCAAAAAAGGCTATAGGTATAGAAATTATTGCCGAGGCAACTAAAAACGCTAACGACCTTGCAAAATTAAACAATTTAGAAGATAAAATGGTAAATATAAACGGAGCATGCGAAGAGATTTTACCAAATTTAATTGAGCAAATTCGTAAAGAAAACGACGAAGTCGTTGTGTGTTTAGATCCACCTAGAAAAGGTTGTAACGAAAAGGTATTACAAGCCATTTTAGAAAGTAAACCAAATAAAGTTATATACGTATCTTGTTCGCCACAAACCTTATCAAGAGATTTAGGTATATTAACGAATACGTTAAAAATAGAGCAAAACAAGATAGTGAAAAACGATAACCCTAATAGTATTTATACTATTAAAGAAGTTAAGCCGTTTGACCTTTTTCCACAAACCAAACACGTCGAAACTGTTGTGCTTTTGACAAAATAATGTAAAATTCAAAAATTTTAATTAAATGGAAGGTTTATAATGATAAAATATACGGAAAATCAGTTAGAAAAATTAAAAAATTGGATAGTAACGCTTATCAAAATGGCAAGGCAATATGATGGTAGGGTAATCACCAAGGCGGAAAATGGCGCTATTAAAATTTCAACTTATGATAGGGAGTTAGCCAAAGGCATTCAAGATGCGATAGAAAAATTAACACAGGCTATGTATCTAATGAATGAAAGGGAAAGGCCATATCTTCTTTTTGAAAAGGACCTTATAAGCATTTTCAAAAAATTAGTTGATAATAGTTTAGGTAAAGATAATACTACTGAAAATATAAAATTATTAACGGTTCACTCACAAATGATAATTAAGTGTGCCAAAAATTCTAACCCAATTGCTTTTAAAAAATCTATTGAGGTAAATGCATTATTTAATAAAATAAATAGCCAAATATCAAAAGATTTTATTAACAAAGCCAAAGCGGCTTTATTTGCGTATGGTGAAACTGAGCAAGGTTATAAGAAGTTAATCAGCATAGTACAAGATAGTTTTGGTAGTCTTTTTAAATATATGATAATAGCAATACAACTTAAAGATTTTAGCAAAATATAAAGTTTAACAAGGAGCCGACATGAAATACAATACCTTTAATTTTACAATTTTTAACGATAGTATAACGGTATATTGGAAAAAACAAAAATCAATAAAAGAAGAATATCACTATAATATATATTTAAACGGTGAAAAAGTTGCAACTACAAATAAAACCCATTACACGTTTACCGATTTATCAAGTGATACCGAGTATTTTATAAAAGCGGAATTAGAAATCAATAATAACGTAACTTTAATTGATGAAAAACTTGTAAGAACGAATAAAAATAGTAAGGTTATCGACGTAACAAAACCACCTTATAACGCAGTGGGTGACGGTGTTACTTTAAATACGAAGGCAATACAAAAAGCAATAAACGATTGCAAAAAAAATCAAACGGTATATATACCGAAAGGCACTTTTTTAAGTGGAGCGTTAACTCTTCACTCTGATATGACGTTATACGTTGAAAAGGGAGCGAAATTACTTGGTTCAACGAGCGAAAAAGATTATTTACCAAAAATACAAAGTCGATTTGAAGGCTATGAAATGATGTGCTATAAAGCATTTATAAACATAGGCACAATGGACAAAAACGCTAGTTACACCACTAAAAACGTAGTGATTAGAGGTGGCGGAACAATCGAAGGTGGCGGGCACGTTTTATGTGAAAATATAATAAACACTGAAAGACTCTTGCAAAGTGAATACGTAAAAAGTTTAGGAGAAAAAGTAAAAACTTTCGATAGTGAAAAAGCGATTTACGGTAGAGCAAGGGGAAGATTAGTTCAAGTTTCTAATACAAAGAACGTAATTTTTGATAATATAACCTTTAAAAACGGTGCAAGTTGGACGTTGCATTTTATATACTCAAAAGATATCGTAACTCAAAACTGCTATATATATTCAAGAGCCGTACATAACGGCGATGGTTGGAATCCCGATTCAAGTAGTAACTTAGTAATATTTAACACAGGTTTTGAAACGGGAGATAATTGTGTAGCAATTAAATCTGGCAAAAATCCTGAAGGTAATATAATAAATAGACCAACTACAAACGTGTTTATTTTCGATTGTACAATTAATAGCGGTGGAGGTTTTGCCATAGGTAGTGAAATGAGTGGCGGGGTAAAAGACGTTCATATTTGGGATTGTAACGCTAAAAAAGGCTTATTAGGCGTAAGAATAAAAGCGCCGGTTGTTAGGGGTGGTTATGTAGAAAACGTAACGGCAATTGATAGTGAATTGCCAGATATATCAATAACTACAAGATATGGTTGTAATTTAGATGGTGAAAGTGCAAAAACTCAAACTACTTTTAAAAACTTTTACTTTGAAAATTTACTTTTAACGGGCGTAGGTTATCAATATTTTCATTATAGTCAAGATAAAGATAAGGTTAATATAAACGAACCAAGAAATCGTACGGCTATTGAAATTGTAGGGCCAACGTCAAGCGGTAATGAAATTAAAAACGTAAAGATAATAGATTGTAAAATTTTAAAAAGGGAAGATAATTCAATTCATAATTTTGAGTTGTCAAATATCAAAAATTTAACTTTAAAAAATTTAAATTTTGTTGAATAGTTAGGGCGTACTTATGATGAATAAAAACCATAAAAAAGAACAAATTATAAAAATCGGCGTAGAATATATTAATAAAAATTATAAAAAACCCAATTTAAAAATTGCTGAAATCGCTAATCAATGTTATATTTCAGAAGCGTATTTTAGAAAAATTTTTAACGAAATTTATAAAATATCGCCACTTAAATATATTAATAGGGTAAGATTAGAAAATGCGGGATCAATGCTTTTAAATGAAGCGTGTACTGTAAAAAGCGTATTTATTAAGTGTGGTTTTTTAAACGCTTGTAGATTTTCAAGAGAGTTTAAAAAGTTTTATGGTGTTTCGCCTTCAAAATACAAAAGGCAACAAAATTTAGAAATGTAATAATATTTAAAATTTGCGATAACATCGTAAAATATGAAAAAAATTATTTATTTACATTAATGTTTGAGAGGGTTATTTATGAACGTTTTAGAATATTATAATATTAAATCACAACTACTTGAAAAATACGTAATTGAAGCAAACAAGAATTACGAGCCATCGCTATTTTCAAATGAAAATATTTTATATATTTTAAATAATGCAAAATATTTAGATAGTGATATTAAAGATTGCTACGTTAAATTTTTAGATAAAATTGACGATAATTTGCGTCAGTACTTATATCTTTTATATTACACGTTATTTAAAACGAGTGAAGATTTTACTTTTAACTACAACGGCCCAGTTCATCAATTAGAAGAGCCCCTGTATTATAAAAATAATTATTTAGGTATGGTTAAAGGAATTTTATATATTGTATCTTCAACCGTTTTATATAATTTTGTAATAAATAACAATTTAGACATTTTAATGTACGATAGGTATTTTGAAAAGTTTACCTATTTTTCAAGTCAAAACAAATTTTTACACAATACGTATGGCATTGTTGATTGCGACGGGTTTTTGTATGGTTATTCAAAAGGCTTTTTAATGTGGATAGGAAATTTAACTTTCCAAATAGTAAAATACAATCCGTATTGCGAAGTTTATGAAAATAATAACGGCGAGAAGTTATTTGTTGCTACTGATAAATTTAAATACAACAATTTAGGTTTACCAACTATTGAAGAAATAGCGTTTACCCCAAAACAAGAATTAAAAGGGGATTTTTTATACGGTAACGTCTTTTTGCCAAACGGTAGATTAGATTTACAAACTACAAAAATAAATTTAAAAGAATATAAAAGGATATTAAAACCAGGCGATAACGTAGTTACGGTACATATACCTGCGGGTAAATCATTAGATATAGAAGAATGTAAAAAATCTATTAAAGAGGCCAAAGAAATTTTTATGAGATTTTTTGATAACATTAAAGCAGTAGTATGTTTAACGTGGTTTATATGCCCCGAAATACGTTCGTTATTAAAAGAAGGTGGTAATATGCAAAAATTTGCCGATTTATTCCATCTAATAACAATAGCCGAAGACACGCACTATCATCACTTATATATACATATATTTCAAAAGAGCCAAGATATTCCGCTAAGCGAGTTAGAGCCTAAAAACGATTTCCAAAAAAGATTTTTAGATTTAGCGCTCCGTGGCGAAAAGATGTACAAGGCGTACGGCTTATTAAAAGAAAACGTTTTATCATAAAAATTAAAAAATTGTAAAAAAGTTGAAAAAGTATGCAAAAATGCTTGCAATTTAAAAAAGTATTTGTTATATTATAAAGGCACTTAGTGATTTGGGAGTTTAGCTCAGTTGGGAGAGCATCTGCCTTACAAGCAGGGGGTCATAGGTTCGAGCCCTATAATTCCCACCACTAAGCATGCGGGAGTAGCTCAGTTGGTAGAGCACTGCCTTGCCAAGGCAGTTGTCGCGAGTTCGAGTCTCGTTTCCCGCTCCATACGGCGCTATAGCCAAGCGGTAAGGCCAAGGTCTGCAAAACCTTCATTCCCCGGTTCAAATCCGGGTGGCGCCTCCAACTAAATACATAAGCCGCTGTGGCGGAATAGGCAGACGCAAGGGACTTAAAATCCCTCGGTAGCAATACCGTACCGGTTCAAGTCCGGTCAGCGGCACCACAAAAAGACCAAGTAATATTTTTTTGCTTGGTCTTTTTAGTTATATTATAAAGTTTAATTTGTATTCAAGCACGTTGCATTTTTATTTTTTTACCTATAAATTTCCGTAAAGATAAAAAGCAAATTTTAGTTCATTTTTATTGCCGTTTACATACCATAAGGGATTGACTTTTTATAAAGTATGTAGTATAATATAATTTAAAATTTGTTCGAGGTATCAAAGTTAAACGGAAGATAAAAAAGGAGCAAAGCAATGAATGAAAAAAATTTAATAAATTCCTTGTTGCGTTGGGTGTTGCCTTTATGGATAATGGTCGCCATTGCTTTTTTAATTTTAACGCTCGCCAAGACTGGAATACTATTTGAAAATGATATAACGTTTCTTATTTCACTATTCATTAGTGGAATTCTTAGAATTTTTTTGACATTTTCGCCTTTATATCTAACTATTGTTTCGTGGACAATAGGATATAAAACAACACGAAAAATTGTACTTTGTATTATTATCAACATAGTATTGTTTGTAATAAATTTTGCGTTTTATTTATGGAGTTATGGTTTATTTGGTAGAATGATTTTTTGGCGTTAAGTAAATGTATTAGAATAAATCAGCCTAAATATACTTATTATTCGGGGGGGATTAACACTAAAACTACATATTTTCAAAGGGGTGGGATTTGGTGTCCCACCCTTAATTTTTTACAAAGAAAAACAACGTAAATCAAACCTTTTGGTTCAACTTACGTTGTATGGGGTGCACCACAAAAAGACCAAGTAATAGATTTTTGCTTGGTCTTTTTAGTTATATTATAAAGTTTAATTTGTATTCAAACACGTTGCATTTATATTTATTTACTATTGACAAAACGTATTTTTTTATTTATAATAAAAACAAAAACTTTTATAGGTGTAATATGATAAATTTTTTACGTAAAATTTTAACAATGGTATTGTCACTTTTATTAGTTGTTTCGCTTGGTGCTTGTAACGAAGTTGATCCACCTAAAATAATATCTACCGTTACAAAGGCAAATATTGATGAAGAAATTGCTAAAATTCAAAAAGACGGCGAAATTACGTTAAGTGACGGTGAATACAATATTTTAACAATTAACTTTACTAACGACACTATTAAAAAATCAGGCGATGGTAATTTAATGCCATACTGTGGTGTAAGAAACCTTGGCGAAGTCGTATTTCAAGGTACTAAAAATGCAGTTGTAAAAGGTTTTGATATTTTAAGTAATAATAAATCAATGTATGTTGATAAACTTGATGCAAACGGCAACGCTACGGGCAGTAGGGTAAGAGAAACGTACGAGCCGTATTTTAACATAAAAACTCTTAAATTTAAGGGTATGACTTTTATTGATAAATTATATTTTGGTAACGTTGTAAGAACAACGGGTAGAACTAAAAAAGAAGTTATTGAAAATTTAATTTTTGAAGACGTAACTTTTGACTTTTCAAAGTTGGCAGAAGAGCAAGCAGAAGGTTTAGAGGAATCAGCCTTAATATTAGAACAGTTAACTTGTATTTATTTTTCTTTTTATGGCGATGAAATTAAAAACATAACTTTTAAAAATTGTACGTTTGAAAAATGTGACGCTATTCCAAAAACAAGACTAATTGAAATAACTGCTAACGATACTAATAAAACAAATTTAACTATAACAAATTGTAATTTTAAGGGAGCAGGGTGGAACGCATTACAATTATCAAGCAATGATGGTAATATTCATCAAAGCGCTATAACGTTAAACAACAACACTTTTACAGGTAGGTATAATAGAGCGTTAAGAATAACTGCATTTTCAGGTAATTTCACAATGTCTAACAACCAGTTTAACGATTGCGTTTATGATAGTGATAACGAAGTGTTTAAAATAGATTATCATATGGGTTCAAATATTAATATTGACGCTACAAATTCGTTTAACGGTGCTATTCAAAATTTGTATGAATATCCAATAGATTAAAAACGTTAAAAACTTTTACTAAAAACTTGGTAAAAGTTTTTTTAATTTGTGAAAATATTATTCATTATATATAAGCATATTATTGACTAGAAAGTGAAAAAAGTGTATAATAAATCAAGGATTTTTATATTTTATAAATATAATCTATAAGAAGTTAAATCTTTTGCTAACGCAAAATCTTTGCAAAATTAAAATTTTGCTGTAAAAAC
>JAZSNM010000043.1:0-4932 GCA_045536405.1 Christensenellaceae bacterium | reverse complement strand
TTGAGTATATTGAGCACGTGTTTCTTTAAGTTTATTATAGTCATTTTCAGAAACTACAGGTGCGCCGGCAAATTTAGCAGCAAATTCATCTCTTGTTACGTCGTATGCTTTTTTATCATCAATGCACTTAATTATGAAAGAAAGTTTATCATCCGTCATATAAGTGTTATTTTCTCTATATTCAAGTTTTTCAACGATTGCTGAAATAACAGGTGTTTGTAAAAGCAATATAGGTGAAACGTGTTCGCCTTTTGATTCCATATCTTCAACAACAAGAGCCATTTCGCTATCAAACCAGTCAGCACAGTAACTAAATGCATACATACCTTGTAATAATAATGCTTGTAATTGCATAAATTCCATACCGATATAACGAGAATCGTAGTAGCCTTTATATGGTGTTATATAGTGACCCATTACTTCTAATGCTTTACGTCTACCTTCTAATTCAAAAATTTGATGAGATAACATTCTTTCTTCATCTTCAGTACCTTCAGTACCTGGAGTTGTATAGTATCCATCCCAGAAATCTTCATACGCCTTAACACCGTCGTATTGAGCCCACCATCCAGCAAGCGCAGAGTTATCATAACCGGTTGTACCACAAGCACCAACAGCATAACCCATATCGTTACCACTCTTACTTGGATCATTTTTAATAGCCTCACAAATTGCTAAAAACTCGTCAGTCGTGTTAGGAGTAAGGTTGCCGTTAGGCATTTCATCACTTAAATCGTATCTTGCTAAAATTTCAGGGTTGTAAATAAAACCATGGTAACCTGTTACCCAAGGAACGTCAAAGTTAGAATATTTATCTAAGTCCTTTTCGTAGATTGTACAATAATCTTCAAATTCTGGTAAAATTTTATCTTTGAAAAGAATATCTTCACCTGGAACAGTTGAATTGTAAACGCTTTCAGTAATGTCACAAATTAAAGCCTTACCACTTGCGTCTCTCTTCATATGTGGCCTAAAATCTTCAATAATGAAAATAAGGTCAAAGTTGTTGTTTGAAGGTGAACTTAAACGCGTTAAACCTAAGTTAGGTGTTCTTGAAGTGTATGGCTTTGGAATTTCAAGATTTGGATATTTTTCTTTAACCCAATCTTGCTTAGCAAACTCTGTAAGAGCGGCCTCAATACCAAGCGTACCGTAACCTCTATCAGCAATAAAAACTTCAAGTTTTTGGTCGGCTTCTCTATTTGTCATATCTTTTTTACAACCAAATGCTGTAAAACACATTACAAAAGAAAGAGCCATTACTGTAAATTTTGTAAGTAATTTTTTCATATTTTCTCCTTATAACATTTATAGTATGTACTATAATATATTTTTTATTTTAAAAGCCGTTTGCTTTTATTTCTCTTTTTATTATACCCCCCCGACAAAATTTGTCAACTAAAAAGGGGGATATTTTATTTTACGTAAATAATTTCTATTATATTATATATAGAAAAGAATATTAACCTTTAAGACCGCCTATTGAGAAGTTACCCATAATTAAGTCAGAGAAACTAACGAACATAGCAATAACAGGTATAGTACCTATAATTAAGCCCGCAAAGTATACAGGTCTATTATATTGACCAATCTTCGTTTCACCCATTCTATATAAACCAGATGCAAGCGTTGGATAACTTGGTAAGAAAATAAGCATTGTATTGTAATCATTCCATCTACCAATGAAGTTTAAAATACCCATCGTTACCATTGCAGCACTTGCTTGTGGCATCATTATTTTTGTAAATACCGTTAAGTGACCACCACCATCGATAAACACCGCTTCAGCATAAGACCACGATATGTTAGTAAAGTAACCATACATAACTAAGAACGCCATACCGAACGCCGTTATTGAAGTTATAGGAACAAACCAGAAAGTATCATATAAACCTAATGCTGAAACAAGTTTAAATGATGAGCCCATAGTTCCAACTACTGGTATTATCATAGAAGTGATACCTACTGCATATATAAATTCAGATCCAGGGAATTTATATTTTGAAAGTATGTACGCCGTACAAGTTGACGTAAAAATAGCAACTATTAAACCAACGAAAGTGTACCAAATACTGTTCCATATTAACCCTGGCAAGTAAACGTTACCCGTTGCCGTTTCATCATAAAGTTCAGTTAACGCTAACAAGAAGTTATTTGGTTGTAAACCCCTTGAAACGTAAAATATCGTATTTAATGATAAGCCTTTACCTTGTATTTCTTTTATAACGTACAAATAGTCGTCTTTATGTTGTAACGCTCTAAAAAATGCGTAAAATAACGGATAAAGAATCGAGAACGCGTACAATGCAAATAAAACAAATACTATGCTGTATAACACTTTTTCGCCTTTTGACCTTGAAGTAAGAATACTAGCAGAGTCATCTTTACGCATACTGCGTTTTTTAATCAACTCAATTTCATCTAATGCTCTTTTAGCCATAACTCCGCCTCCTCTTAGTATTCTATCGTCTCAACTTTGTTGAGTAACTTTCTTGCAAATAAGCAAATAGGAACTGCTACGGCCGTACATACTAAACCTATTGCAGATACTTTTGCTATTGCCTCTTCACTACCGGCATTTGCAGTGTTCGTACCATCACCTACCATCTTGTAGAATATGTAGTACGACAGCGTTACCGTATCGTGAGCGCCCTTCGTCAATAAGAGAACCGGACCACCTGATGAGAACAAACTTGTAAACGCTAAAATAAATTGAGTGGTAAACGTTGGCCAAATAAGCGGAATTACCAAATTAACTATTTCACGACCAGGACCTACACCGTCAAGTTTAGCAGCCTCTAAAACTTCCGTTGGAATACGAGCCATACCACTTGCAAATAACAATACGCTCGTTGTAAGACTAGTCCATAAATAATAGAATATTATCGTGCCCGTTACTACCCTGTGCGCTTCGGTTGGTTCAAGTAAACGAGGGTCTAATAAACCACCTACTGGAATTGCACCGTTTGTTATGAGTTGCAATATACCTCTTTCAGAAACTAATTCTTTGAAAGATTGAGTCATAACGATACCTGGAATAACCGCTGGCAAGTAGAAAACAATTCTAAACACCTTATAGCCTAATACTTTCTTATATATAAAGAAAGCAACGATTAAACTTAACGGCAATTGTATAAGCATATGTATACCAAAGAATAAGAACGTGTTTTCTAACGCATCAACTATGTTATTAGAGTTAGTATACCCTTGAAACGCATATACAACTTCATATTTCCAAATAGAAACGAAGTTTAAAAAGCCCCAAGTATCACGGCCTACTTCTTTAAACGCAAGTGCCATACTTTGAACAACTACGTATAACCAGAATATTAACCATTGTATCAATGGAATTGCAAGCATTGCCACAATGAAAATATTTCTTTCAACTTTATACGACTGTGACGAACGTTGTCTAAGTTTTGGGAAAAGCATTAACTTAATATCATAAAAGAAGTCTGAAATCATACCTTTAAGGCCTCTTTTATATACATTTTGTTGTAATAATTCTTTTTTCACCTTTATTTACCCCTTATTTTATTTTACGCTATAATGTGAGCAAGTACCCTACTGTATAGCGATTTTTCCTTTTTGTGTTTTCGCTTTCATTTAAGTATTTTTACTTTTACGTAGTAAAGTGCATTTTTGATTAAAACGAGCATTTTCATTTTTATATTAAAATTCTATGCCTAAATTCAAAACTGCATACTAACCCCAGCGTATGTATTATAACATTTTTATGTATCGTTTGCAACAACTTTTTAGGTAAAAATTGTAATTTTCTACAAAAATTTTATTGTTTTGTTACGAAATTATCAAGTTTTCACAATTTTTTACGTTTAAATTTTAAATTTTTGGTTTTTGGGTTAAACTTTACCTTTTTTTAAAAATTTTTTATCCCCTATTGACAAAATTATTTTTTTGTAATTTTTGTTTCGTTTTTATCAACTTTTTTGATTTTTTATTGAAAATTTTTTGCTCATATCTTTTTTATTTTGATTATTTTTGCTCATTTTACAATCAAAAGTTATTGCATTTTATTTTTAGTTTTGCTATAATTTTTATATGAAATACAATGTTTTATTATTTGACGTAGACAATACTCTTTTAGATTTTTACGATGCTGAAGAAAACGCTTTCAAAGTCACTTCTAAATATTTTGGTCTACCTTACTCTAAAGAAAATTATATTACCTACCGCCAAATAAACAAAAAGTGGTGGAACTTATACGAAAAAGGCTTATGTGAAAAAATTGAAATTACTACTAATAGATTTAAAGATTATTTAAATTTTATCGGTAAAAGCGGTAATGCGCAAGATATTCACAACAAATACGTTGCGTCGCTTTCGCTTGGTAAAAAAAATATGGACGGGGCTTATCAGGTTTTAGAATATTTCAAAAACAAAGGCTGTAAAATTTACTTAATTACTAACGGAGTTAGTAAAACTCAAAAAAGTAGGCTTGACGGTCAGCCTTTTAATAAATTTATCGACGGTGTTTTTATTTCCGACGAAATAGGCTACCCTAAACCTAAGGTTGAATACTTCAAAAAAGTGGAAGAACTTTTAGGCGTTAAATTTGATAGTAAAACTTTAATTGTTGGCGATAGTTTATCAAGCGATATTCAAGGCGGAATAAATATAGGCGTTGATACGGCGCTTATAAACGTAGATAACTTAACCGACTTTTCTAAAATAAAGCCTACTTACGTTTTTTCTAATCTTTACGAACTTATGACTTTATTTTAAAATTCTTAATATGTACAATACATTATATTAAAAAAAGACAAAAACTTTTGATGTGAACCCAAAAGTTTAGACAAAAAATTAAATTAAATATATTGGAATTGAGTTCGGTATTTTACTGGACTCATTTTCAATTTTAAAGATATTCTTTCGTTGTTGTAATAGTAAATATATTCGTGTAGTTTTTCT
>JAZSNM010000059.1:0-12974 GCA_045536405.1 Christensenellaceae bacterium | reverse complement strand
CATACCCTAATTGGTGTTCTCGCATATCTAGTATAACAGATAACTTAAACTCTGGCGAGTATTTTTTAAATACTTGTCCTTTTTTTGCCATAAAAAATGCACCTCCTAAAAGTGTCTAACTTTTGGGGTGCATTTCATTTTTCGTTAGTCTTTTTATTTTTGCTTTGCAAAAACACACGACTTAACAGGGTTAAGTATAGTGTGCTACACTTAACCTCGTTGAGCCGTAATAATATATGCGTTATCTATTTCTTTTATTTTGCTTTTAATAAACCTTAAAGTCGTCAACGTTTTGCAAATATAGGTAGGATTGTCTGGATAAACCTCAATTCTGCTGTATCCCGTATCGATAAAATTTTGTTGATTTTTGTCTACTGATAAAACAAATATACCGTTATTTTTTAATAAGTTGAAAACATTGATTAACGCCTTTTCTTTGTCTTTGATATGCATAAATGTTAACGTGGAAAAAATTACGTCATACTTTTCAGTATCTTTGTATTTAAGAAAATCTTCATTAATAAAAGAAGCATTATTAAAATCCTTAAAATGATTTCTTGCTACATCTACTGTTTTTGAAGAAATATCTATTCCCACGTATTTTTTACATTGTTTAATAATTTTTTTAGCAATCCTTCCAGTGCCACAACCTATTTCTAATAACGTTTTATAGGCATCTAGATTAAGTAGATTTATAAACTCTTTTCCATCCCACTTATCCATATAATCCGCCAACTCTTTACAATCTAAAACGGGGTCGTTGCCATTTTCAATTAATAAATCGTAATGTCTAGAAATATTATTCATTTTTTGCCTTTAACGTTTTACACGAAGAGATTAACATTTTTCGTATAACACCACAGTCGTTGTTTAGTTTTTTATATTGATTCTCTTCTAAATACCCTGTTTCAAAAAGTAATTCTAACCAATATTCACTTTCAAAGCACTCTTTTAACGCTATTTCAAGTTTAAAAATAAAATCAGCCGTTCCTTGTGCGTATTGCGCTTCGTGGATATTTGCACCAATACTTGTTCCCGAACGAAGAAGTTGATTAGTTAAAACGCCTTCTCTATTGTTGGACTTAATTTCTCTTTTTAAAAAAACAATATTTTTAGCAAATTCTTTTGCTTTTTCTCTTAAAACACTTTCACTCATAAGTTTATTATAACACAATAAAAATTTTAAGTAAAGTGATATTGTTTGCTTTGCAAACAGTGATATTTTTAGCAAAGGTCTAAAAGTGATATTTTGACTTGCAGTCAAAGTTATATTATATTTGCCTCAACTCGCCGATAGGCGAATATCACTTTGCATAGCAAAATATAACGCCGTAGGCATATAACTTGCCGAAAGGCAAATATAGTTGTGGCGTAGTGATAAATCCCTATCACTACGCCACTAAGTTCGCTCTTTTATTGTTAAACGTATTAGTAATTAAATCGTTTCGTCTATAATTTCGCTATTTTTAGCGTTTATTGCAACGCTTTTAATGCCGTTTTTTAAACCGTCTTTTGTTTTGTATCCCATTTCACTCATTGCAATGCTTTCGCCGTTTGATGCGTATAAGCGATAACGGAAAAGACCTGCTTTATCTAAATATATTTCAAATTTAGGACACGTTTTTGGCTCTGGTTTTTTTAAGGTATTATCTTCAATTCTATTCTCGTTTATACATTTTTCAGCATTTTTAGCAATGCTTAAAATGCCTTGTTTGCAACTTGCTTTAGTTGTGTATACTTGTGATGATACCGCAATTTTTTCTTTATTAACGGCATATAAACTAAAATTAAAGCCCGTAGGCGTTTTTTTAATAACAAATTTTCCCATAATTTTCCCCTTTTGTTTGATAATCATATTTTAGCACAATTATTTACTAAAGTAAATACTTATTTTAAAATTTTAATAATCGTCTACTAAAATACCGTCGATTAAATTGTCCAAGTAGTTAAATACAACTTTTTTTGCCCCTTCGCTCGTTAAGATAATTACGCTGTCGTCATTGTCTTCAAAATTGTATAAAACAGATTTTGGATAGCATAAAAACTCTTTTAGTGAGTTTAATTTGCTTTTAATATTTTGAGTAACGAAACTTGAAACGTTTGCGCCAATTATTATTAAATAAATGAAGAGATAGTTTTTTAATGGTTTTTTATGATTTGTAATGCCGTTTAAGTTTGTTGAATAAGTTGAAATTAAACTAAAAGTGTCTTTATATTCCCAATTCTCAGTAATCTCTAAACAGTAAGGGTACGAATAATTTCTATGAATTTTAAGCGTAGCATTTTGATAAGAATAACTATCAACTACGTTTTTGTAACGTAAATTAAATTCGCCGTTTTCTAATCTATAAATAAGAAGGCAGGTTTTTTCTTTTTTAAAGGATAAAAATAAAAAATTATCTTTTTCTTCAACGTCTATATCGTTTGGGATAAACGGTAATTCACTCGTTATATAAAATTGACCGTTTATATGGAATTTAATATCGCCGTCTAATAAAAGAGTTAAAACGTGTCTACTGTTTTTAATCGTAATATCTTTTTGAAAACATATTTTGTAGTGATAATTTCTATTTTTTTCAAAAGTGGGGCATAATAAAACGCCTTTTTTTAGGTTGTAAACTTTTAGATTTTTGCTTTTTAAATTATGAGCGTAAAAGGACGTAAAAGAATTGTCTTCACAAACAAATTGAAGAAGAGAATTCTCTTCAACGTCGACCATTTTTACGTTTTGATTTATTATACCTAAATATTTGCCGTTTAAAAAAACGAAGGCATTTTGTTGCGAATAAAAATAAGTTAACATACACTATTTTATTACACAAAATTAAAATGTATGTATTGTAACAAAAAAAATCGTCAATACTTTAAGCGAGGTGATGAAATGGTAAATTCTAAAAGTAAAAAAATTAAAGATTTAATAAATATGGTGAAATATTGTAAAGACAATAATTTAAGTATATCAAAAGCGTTTATAAAGTTTGCTAAAAAGTATAGTTATAGCGTTGGTAGCGTTAGAAATTTTTACTATAAAATAGTAAAAGAAGGTAAAAACAGCAGTAAATTGCAAAGAGAATTAGGTCTTGACGATAGACTTTTTCCTATATTTGTAGAAGAGTTTTCGCTAAGCGAAACAAGGTCGCTTTTAAGAAATATTTTAGAAGGAATTAGTCAAGGTAAAAGTTGTAAACAAGTAATTTTAGATATGGCAAGCGGAAACGAAAAATTAGCGTTAAGATATCAAAATAAGTATAGAAATTTGCTTAAAAATAATAGCGAGTTAGTTTATTTAGTCGTTGAAGAATTAAAAAAAGAAAAGGGGGATTGCGTTAATCCGTATCAAAAGAAAGTTAAAAACAAAAAAACACAAAAAAAGAAAATTAGTTCTAAATTAGAAAGCGAATATATAAATAAGATTTTGAAATTAGAAAGAGAAAATAGTATATTAAAAAAGGCAATAAAAGACGTTTATTATGGTAAAAACGTTGATAGGGGAAGTTTTCAAAAACACCGTCTTTTAAATATTTTAAACTAAAAAAATATTGACTTTGCGTTTATAACATTTTATAATTTAATATGTGTTAAATTATATAGAGGTGCAAAATGTTTAATGTTTTAGTTTTAGAAGATGATAACAATATAAGGCGTCTTACTGAAATAAAGTTAAAAAACGAAGGATATAACGTCTACGTTGCAAGTAACGGATTAGAAGGGTTAGATATTATAGGCGATAAGCATATTGATATCATAATTGCCGACGTTATGATGGAAAAAATGGACGGCTATGAGTTTTTAAAAGAAATAAGGTCTTTAAAGATATTAACACCTTGTATTATGGTAACGGCAAAGGGAACGATAAAAGATAAAACGCAAGGTTTTTTAGCAGGCGTTGACGATTATATGGTAAAGCCCATTGATTTTCAGGAACTTTTTATGCGTATGAAAGCGATTTTAAGGCGTGCTAAAATTATAAGTGAAAAAAGATTAGTTGTAGGGAAAACGACTCTTGACTATGAAACGTTAACCGTTTATAACGAAAACAATAAAATAGTTTTATCAAAAAGGGAATTTAGTATATTGTATAAACTGTTATCATATCCGGAAAAATCTTTTTCAAAAAGTATGATTTTTGAACAGTTTTGGAATTACGATAGTGATGCGGAAGAAGATGCTGTTAAAGTTTATATAAATAAAATTAGAAACAAAATTTCATGTTTTGAAGAGATTGATATTGAAACTATAAGAGGTTTAGGTTATAGGGGTGTAAGAAATGAAGACTAAAAAGAAAAGAAGTAGAAGGTTAATTTCCGTATGGAGTTTAACTATGATTATTTTAGCAATTTGGGTGGGCGGTATGTTCCTTGGTGTTTGGATTACCGACTTTATTAATAATAACCTTGTTGCTGACGATGAAGTTAGAGATTTCTTAATAGTTTTAGCCTTTATTACGGGTAGCGCTTGTTTGTCCGTGCCTATTATATATTTTTCTTCAAGGTTTGGTACGAAAATTCTTAATAGTTTTATTGAAGCCGTAAATAAAATTTCGGAAGGGGACTTTTCCGTACAAATATCGCCTATCGGCAAAAACGAGCCGTTAAATAATCTTATACATAATTTTAATAATATGATTAAACAGTTAGACTCAACCGCGGTATTAAGAAACGATTTCGTAAGTTCTTTTTCGCACGAGTTTAAAACGCCGATGGTATCAATTAAAGGGTATGCGGAATTGTTAGAAAGTTCAAAGAATTTAACGGCTGAACAGCAAGAGTACGTAAGCGTTATATTAGATGAATCAAAAAGACTTTCTAAACTAGCGGAAAATATTTTGTTACTATCTAAACTTGATAGGCAAAACTTTATTTTAGATAAGTCTAAATTTTATTTAGACGGGCAAATAGAGAACGTAGTTTTATTATTCGACAACTCATTAAAAGAAAAAAATATCGAAGTAGAGACAAATTTAAAACGAGTGCGTATAAATTCTTCGCCTGACTTTATAAAAGAGGTTTGGATAAATTTATTAAGTAATGCAATAAAATACTCTAAGCAAAACGGAAAAATTAAAATTACGCTTGAAAACTTAGGAGATTACGTTGAAGTTAGCGTTTGTGATAACGGGATAGGAATGAGTGAAGAAACGCTATCTAAAGCGTTTGAGCGTTTTTATCAAAAATCTAAAAACGGGCACAAAGACGGCCTAGGGTTAGGTTTAACGATAGTTAAGAGAATAGTAGACCTTGCCGAAGGTGAAATTTCTTGTACTAGCCAAGAAAACGTTGGAACGCAAGTCGTTGTTAAACTTCCTAAGAATTAAAATTTGTAGTAAATTATTTTTTAGCATAATAAAAAGCCGAAATTGAGCAATCAATTTCGGCTTTTAAAGTTTTAATTATTTGTCGATTTTTCTATTTAAAGAGCAACTAATAACTTTTTAATTTTCAATTTTTTTAATAAAACTACGTCTTCTTTTATGAAGTCTTGCATCAAAGTGTTTCCATTGATTTTGAATTGCTAAGTTGTCTTCTAAATTAAGGTTTGTTTCAGCATACTTAATTTTTCCGTTATTTAGCATTGCCATAATTTCGCCTATAAAGGCTGAACTTACGCCTTTTTGAGCGTACTCAGGTAAAACGCCTATTAAAGATAAATCAATTATTTCGGGATTGCGTTTTGCTTTTAATATTTTAAGTATCGTAGGTATAGTGAGTTTTCCGTTTGATTTTTGTACGGCTTTTGCAATTGATGGAAGACATAAACCAAAACACACTATTTTTTCATTTTCGTCTAAAATAACTGAAACGTAATTCAAATTTAACAAAATGCCAAAACTTTTTAATAAGTTCTTTTTCATTTTCTCAGTAAACGGTACCGAGCCGTAAATGTGTTCGTAGGTTATATCTATAATATCAAAAAATCCATCGGCATATTTTTTTAAAAATTCTCTAATGCTTTTACATTTAGCAAAATGTAAATTGTATCTTTTAAGCATTAGGTTAGAAACTCTTATAACTCTATCGTCAAATTCTTTTGGGGCTCTTAATTGCCTTTCAACCCAGTCTATCTCTTTTGTAAAACCTAAATTTTCAATAAGTTTTTGATAGTAAGGGTAGTTGTATTGCTCTTCAAACGTAGAAAGTTCTTCAAAACCTTCGATAAGTAAGCCTTCCCTTTCAAGATCTGAAAATCCTAACGGACCAACAATTTCTTCCATATCGTATTGTTTTGCAAAGTCAATAACCGCATTAAATAAAGCGTTTGCAACTTCTTGATTATCAATACTATCAAAACGTGTAAATCTAACTCTTTTTTGTTTCCATTTTTCGTTACTTGACTTTTGTAAAATGGCTTGTATTCTTCCTACCACCTTGCCGTCTAAATATGCTAAATAACAAGCGTAATCACAAGTTTCTCTATAATGATAATCTTTTTTAAACATACTCTTTTCATCGCCGTAAAGCGGAGGAACAAAGTAAGGATTACCCTTGTATAATTTTAACGGAAATTCAATAAACTCTTTAATTTGTTTTTTGCTTTCAACTTTTACGATTTCTACCATTATTTTCTTCCTTTACTATGGAACGTTACGCCCGCACAATCAGGTCCACAATGTGAACCTATAGTTGGGTTAACAACGTTATATCTTATATCGAGTTTACCAAACTTTGCTTGTAGTAAATCGCCTAACTGGTGAGCGATTTCTAAGGCGTCAGAGTGGCCGATATAAACGGGATATTTTTCAATATCTTCTTGATTTTCTTCTACGAATTGAACTATTTTTTGTAGCGTTGCTTTTTTGCCTCTACATTTAGAAAGTGTTTCCATAACGCCGTTTTTATTAACGTGAATAATAGGGTGAATACCAAGTATTGTTCCCATAGTAGCACTAATGCCTGAAACCCTACCGCTAAGTTTAAAAAATTTAAGATTATCAGCATAGAAATAAATGTTAAATTTATCAACGTTTTCCTTTGCCCAAAGCATAATTTCATCAATGCTTGCACCCTTTTTATATAGTTCTACAACTTGGTTAACTATAACGTGGCTTAATACTGAAATACCTTTCGTGTCAATAGTGTAAATTTTGTTATTAGGATATTTTTCTTGTAACGTTTCTACCGCTAAATTAAAAGCGTTAAAAGTACCGCTCATTGCCTTTGAAAAGTGAACGTATAAAATATCGTTACCATTTTTCAAAAACGGTTCAAAATGTTCAATATATTTTTCAGGGCTTAAACCTGACGTTTTAGGTAAAACGCCTTCTCTTAAAAGGTCGTAATGTTTTTTATAATCAAAAGAGTTTTCATCATAGTCAACGTAAGGGTAGTATTCTTTATCGTTAATAGAGTACGGCATACTAATTGAATTTATACCATATTCCTTACATAAAGAAGGGGTTATATCGCAATCTGAATCAGAAAAAATTACAAACATAAAAATCACCTCATTTTAAAATAACGTTATAATTTTAACACTAAAAGGTAAAAAAAATGTTAAAATAAGTGTAAAAATTTACACAAATCGACAATTTGTAAAGTAAATGGTCGTATTTATTGACTAAATTTAATAAAAATGATAAAATACAATAAAATATTTAATGGAGATATTTTAATGATAAAAGTAGTGGTTGATGCGTTTGGTGGGGATAGAAGTCCCGAAGTTAACGTAAAGGGTGCAATAAAAGCAGTTAATGAAATTAATGACTTAGAAGTGGTTTTTACGGGCGACGAAGATATATTAAAAGAGCAACTTAAAAACTATACCTACGATGATAAAAGGGTTAGTATAGTTGATGCAAAAGAAGTTATTTCTTGTGAAGAAAAACCTACCGAGGCTATAAAAAATAAGAAGAATAGTACAATGTGCGTTGCTTTTGATATGCTTAAAAATGATGAAAGTGTAAACGCAATGGTAAGCATAGGTTCGTCTGGTGCAATACTTGCAGGTGGCGTATTAAAAATAGGTAGAATAAAAGGTGTTAAACGCCCTGCGTTTTGTCCTATATTGCCAACGATGGCGGACGGTATTGTGGCTATATGTGATAGTGGCTCGAACGTAGATTGTTCGCCAGAGTATTTAAATCAGTTTGCCACAATGGGAAGCGTTTACGTAGAAAAAGCGTTTGGCGTTAAAAATCCAAGGGTAGCCCTTTTAAACGTAGGGGTTGAGAGTGAGAAAGGCGACTTATTAAGAAAGGAAACTTATCAACTTTTAACTCAAAATAAAAACATAAATTTCGTTGGAAATATGGAGAGTAGAGATGCTATAAGCGGTGAGTACGACCTTATAGTTTGCGATGGTTTTAGCGGTAACGTTTTAATAAAGACTATTGAGGGCACGGCAATTGAACTACTTAAAAAAATCAAAAAAACGTTTACAAAATCATTAAAAAACAAACTAGGCGCGCTTTTACTTAAAAAAGACGTTTATGAACTTAAAAATTATATGGATTACAATAATTACGGTGGAGCGGTATTATTAGGAGCGTCAAAAACTATTATCAAAGGTCACGGCGGAAGTAAGTTTAACGCAATTTATAACTGCGTAAAACAAGCGTATACTATTGAAAAGAATAAATTAAACGAAGAAATAGCGGAAGTTATTGCAGGTACACAAAACTAAAAATTAAATTTTAAAATTAAAGGAAACACCTTTGAAAATGCCTATTTTCAAAGGTGTTATTTTTTATTTGTTTAGGTAATTTTCTAAAATTTCAACGGCATCGCCGACAAGTGAAGCGCACGGACGTTTTTTGTAATAAGCGTCCGTTCTTTTTTCGGGCGTAGGATTAGATGGGGCAGATAATCCTAAAAGTTCACGGCATATGATAGAACCGTTAATTTCTTTAAATTTATTGCATAAATTTTGAATTAAAGCGTAATATTCCGCCTTTTCGGTATGATTGTCTACTTTATAATAGCCCTTGATTGTCCCAAGGACTATTAGCATACCGCTAACTGCACCGCAAACTTCTCTTTGTCTTCCCATACCACCGCCGAAAGAAGAAGAAATCATAAGTGCTTTTTCTTTATCAAGTCCTATTTCGTCAATGAAAGTTAAAACTACCGATTGAGAGCAGTTATAACCTTGTTTAAAATAATTTTCTCCTATTTCACGTTTTGTCATTTAACTTTACCTCTAACGTTTTATTTTTAGGCTTTATTAAGTTTAAAGCCACTACTGAAATTATAACTATAATTAAACCGAATATTGCCAAAATTGAAGGAATTTCACTATATAAAATAACGCCTACTAAGGTAGCAACTACAATTTCCATACAAGCGATAATTGACGCCGTACTCGTTTCAACGCCTTTAAGTCCTAAGGTGTAGGTCATATACGCTAATACGGTTGAAATTGTTGAAAGTAGTACGGGGTCGATAATATTATAATTTATTGAAGATAAAACGCCAAAAAAGTGAGAGTAATCAACGGTAAACGAACTTGCGAGCGAACCAAAAATGAAAGAGTATAATAAAATGTTTTCCGCCAAATAGCCTTTATTTAAAGCAATTCTTGAAAATATGCTGTATGAAGCGTAAAAAATACCCGAACCTAAACCGACTATAAATATAGGAAAAGTAATATTTCCAACGTTACCGTCGAACGAGCAAAGAACGATACCCGTAAAGGCTGATATTAAACATAATATTTTAATAAGAGTTAATTTTTCTTTAAAAATAAAACGTGACAAAATAGTAACGAAAATAGGCGCGGTATACATTAAAATGCACGCTATTGAAACGGATGCGTTTATTTGTGTAGAAAAATAGCATAAACTCGTTAAAAACATACTTATAGCGCCCGAGCATATAAAAATCCAAACGTCTTTAAGTTTAATTTTATAAGCCTTTTTATTAAATAAAAAATAGATAATGCAAATAATTATTGCCGAAAGAAAAAACCTTAAAAAATTTATTTCGTTATTAGAAAAGCCAAGTGCTGAAATTCGCCTAACGAAAACGCAAGAAAGTCCCCAGCAAACACTAGCAATAAAAACTAAAAGTGGCGATATAATTTTTTTCATAAACGAATAAATAACCTCCAAATAAGCAACTTTATTACGTAGTAAATAAAATTACAAATTAATTAAATCTTTAACCACTTCGTAGGCAATTAAAATGCCTGCAATTGAAGGAACGAAAGAAATGCTTGCTGGAATATGCCTTCCCTTTTCTTCGTTATTTTCTACAACACAATTTTTAGGTTTTTCAGTAGAGTAGAGAACTTTTACACCTTTAACGTTCAATTCTTTTAATTTTGAACGCATAACCCTTGCTAAGGGGCAAACGGAAGTGTTTTCAATAAAGTCTACTTTAAATAAATATGGGTTTAACTTATTTCCCGTACCCATTGAACTAATTACGGGTATATTTAATTTGTAACAAGTTTTAATAATTGCAAGTTTTGAAGAAACGGTGTCGATAGCATCAATAACGTAGTCAAAATTAGAAAAATCAATTAAGTTGATATTATCTTCACTGACAAACAAGTCGTAAGTTGTAACTTTTGCATCGGGATTAATTTCTAAAACTCTATTTTTAGCAACGTCGATTTTTTTCATAGAAATAGTTTTAGAAGTAGCGAATAATTGTCTATTTATATTAGTTGACTTATATACGTCGCAATCAATTAAAGTAAGGTCTAAAACACCTAAGCGTGCTAACGTTTCGACGGTATAACAGCCAACGCCACCAAGACCAAAAACGGCAATGCGCTTATTTTTCAAAATATTCAAATTTTCTTGCCCTACAAGAAGAGCCGTTCTATCAAAAAAATCGTTCATTTTAGACCTTCTTAATATTGTTAATTATGAGAATATAATATCACAAATAAAGTATATAAGCAACAAAAATAGTTGGCAAAAAAGTTTAAAAAAGACGTAAAACGGCAAAAACCGCCAAAAGTTTTAAACAATGTTGATAAGTTTGTTGATAACTTTGATATAATTTTAAAAACTTAAAAATATAAATAGGAAATAAAAAAACTTGACAAAAAATAAGTCGTTTAGTAAAATGAGTAAAAATATGACTGAAAAATTAAGTGGGGGTTGCTATGAAAATTGCAATTACGTCGGATAGCGTTATAGATTTATCAAGAGAATTATGTGAAAAATACGATATAAAAATAATTCCTTTAAATATAATTTTAGGGGACAATGAATATAAGGAAGGCGAAATTAGTCAAGACGAGATATTTGAGTTTGTTTCAAAAACGGGTAAATTGCCTAAAACAAGCGCGTTAAACTCTGCGGGCTTTATAGGGTATTTTACTGAAATTTTAAAAGAATACGACAAAATAATACATTTTGATATTTCAAGTGAAATGAGCGCCACTTATAGTAACGCAGTAGTGGCGTCTAAAGAGTTTGATGGAAAAGTTGAAGTAATAGATAGTAGAACGT
This sequence comes from Christensenellaceae bacterium, assembly GCA_045536405.1. Classification (GTDB taxonomy): domain Bacteria; phylum Bacillota; class Clostridia; order Christensenellales; family Borkfalkiaceae; genus HGM11412. The sequence goes on along the minus strand of JAZSNM010000059.1, from coordinate 1,573 downwards.
TGTCAACGGGTATGGCGCTTCAAGCGATATACGCAAGGGAGTTAACGGCTACTATTAGCGATATTAAAGAGATAGCAGATAAAGTAAGAGCAAGGGCTGATAGTGTTCAAGCAAGTTTCGTTATTGAAAAGTTAGACTATTTACATAAAGGCGGAAGATGTTCAGCGGCTGCAAAGTTTGGTGCAAACCTTTTAAGATTAAGACCGCAAATTATCGTTAAAGACGGTAAGATGGGAAGTTACAAAACTTATAGAGGCTCGATGGATAGATGTGTTAAGAATTACTGTGAAGATACGTTAGCCGAATTTAACACTTACGATAAACACGTTGCTTTCTTAACGTATTCGTCGGCAACTGAGGAAATGAAAAAAATAGCAAGAGAGGCGCTTGAAAATGCGGGTTTTGAAAATATTTATGAAACGCGTGCCGGTGCAACGGTTTGTAGCCATTGTGGACCAAACACTCTTGGTATTTTATATTATAATGATGCAAAATAAAATAATTAGCGTTGCGGAAGCAACGCTATTATAATAAAAAGGTGCAAAATGCAAGTTATACAAGTTAGCAGTGAATTTTTTGATATAAAAGCCACTTTAACGTGTGGGCAAATATTTCGGTATGAAAAATTAGATAATGGGTATAGAGTTTTTTCAGCGGATAAAGATTGTTTTGTTGAAAATATAAACGATAAAATTTATATATACACTTCATATCCCGAATATTTTTATAATTTTTTCGACTTAGACACTAATTACGCTAAAATTTACAATTTTGCTAAAAATCAAAAAAGTCAAGTTATAGTAAATGCGTCAAAAATGGCGAAAGGCATAAGAATTTTAAGGCAAGATGCTTATGAGATGATTGTTAGTTTTATAATTTCACAAAACAATAATATACCAAAAATTAAAAAGAGTATTGAATATATTTGCGCAAATGCAGGAACGCAAAAAGTGAGTAAATACGGCGAATTTTACACCTTTCCAACAAAGGAGCAGTTGTATGATAAAGATATAACTTTTTACAAAAATGCAGGGCTTGGATATAGGGCGCAGTATTTATTTGATTTTATAAAAATGCTTAAAAACGGCTTTGACGTAGACGCTTTAAAAAATTTGTCGAAAAATGAAATATATAATAAAATAATGCCAATAAAAGGCGTAGGCGAAAAGGTTGCAAACTGTATTTTGCTATTTGGTTTTTATAAAACCGAAAGTTTTCCCGTAGATACTTGGATAGAAAAAATTTATAAAGAAGATTTTAAAGGCAGTTTAACCGACAGGGTAAAAATTACTAAATATTTTATAGATGAGTTTAAAGAGTATTCAGGTTATATTCAACAATATCTTTTTTATTATAAAAGAAGTATAAAATAAAGGTTAAAGATTATAATAAAGCGACAAAAGTCGACAAAAAATCAATAAACATATTAAAAAATAACAAAAAAAGACAAAAATCGAAAATGAAATGCACCCCAAAAGTTAGACACTTTTAGGAGGTGCATTTTTTATGGCAAAAAAAGCACAAGTATATAAAAAATACTAGCCAGAGTGTAAGTTATCTGTTATACTAGATA
>JAZSNM010000055.1:0-3609 GCA_045536405.1 Christensenellaceae bacterium | reverse complement strand
TTTTGCAATTCCGCAAGTTGACGTTTTAACTCTTCTATCTCGTCGTCTTGCTTTTTCTTTTCTGCTTGCAATTTTTCCTTCTTATCCTTACCGAATACTTTTACAAGCCGCATTACTTCAAAAGCGATGATAATAAGACACGGGATAATTATTAAGCAGATAATCCCTACGGGTGTTTTGAACGCATATACGAGTAAACCCAATACATAGCTTTGTCCCGTCACTTTACCAATGATATAATTAGGACTATCTGTAAGCGACGTGTCTATCGTTTGTTGCATAAGATCCGTTTCAGCGTTTTTATTGTCACCTTCTAGGGTTATGATATATCCGCCCGTTGTTTTTTCTTCAATATTAACGATACGGTGCGTTATCGTTTCCTGTCTGCTGTAAACGTATTTAAACGTTAATACATCGCCTACTTTTAAGCTTTTATACCATTCGGCTTTTTCTTCTTCCGATTCCGGTGCAACGTCTACAAACACGCAAGATTTAACACGTATGCTCTTAATCTCAAAGTTGCTAACGTCCGTTAATTCACATTCTTCCATTGAGTCGGACTGAACAAATCTAAGCTGATACCCAAAAACCGTAGCCGTGCCGTCGCTGTCTTTTTTTGACGTGATGCTTATAACCAATACAAACATTGCAATCGCCATTAGCAGATACACGAGAACGTTGCCTGTTATTTTTAAGACCTTTTTTACAATTGCTTTTTTATCTTTAATATTTTCGTTACTCATCCTTCAATAGTTTTCGCTTCGAGTTCTATGTAGAACACAACGCTTACCCCTTGTGCTTCATTACCAACTTCAATCGGCATAGTATACGATATTGTTATCTCCGTTACACCAGTGCCAAGAGAAATCAAATCGCCTTCAAGTAATTCATTTAACGTCTTGTTAATTGAAGACTCGTTCGTTTTTATCTCTACTTCTATAAAGTTTTTAAGAGTTCCGTCATTATCGCCGTTAAAATCAAGCGTAATCAAATAGTCTTTTATATTATCTCCAGTAAACGAAATAACGTAATCCTCAGTCTTTCCTGGATATAGCCCATCAATTTCTGCTTTTAAGGTTTTAGTGGTTGCCCCGTCAATCTCTATAACAGTATTTTCCTTTAATTCATTGTTGTCTTGTATCGTTGTGAACAAAACAACGCCCGTTAAAGTTAAGATGATGGAAATGATTATTAAAATGTATTTTAACTTGTTGCTTTTACCCATTTCCTCCTCCGTTCTATATGTGAATAAAACAAATCATTTTGCTTTATTCACACTCATTTTAGAGTAGTAGTGTTTTTACATTACTTGTATCTGGATTCTTTAAGTATGTCATCAACATACAATATAAAACGTTAAAAACGTGCGGTCTATTTTCTTCATCATTAGCAAGCACTCCGTTATAAACCCTTATAGCAAAATCTAATAAGGTTGTAAATATGCTGTGCATAATAGCCGACACATCAGCCTCTTCTATAAATAATGGTTTGAACGCCTCCACTATAGAGTCAAAATGCTTGTGATGTTTTTCTAACGCTTTGCCCTTAAAATAAACCGAATAATAATAACGCACGTAGCATCTGCAATGGGCTTCATTTTTTAACACAAAGGCCCACACCTTAAGAAAGAACTCGTAGAACTTCTTCTTTTCGTTTGCACCTACTCCCCACGAAACAGCTAGTGCCGTTCTCGCAGCTTCCGTAAATTCTTTATCCAAGGTTAAAAACGCCGTTTCATATAAATTTTCTTTACTTCCAAATAAGCGATATATGTAAACTTCATTCATTTTTATTTCTTTCGAAGTTTCACTATAATAGGCAAGATTTTTTGTCGTTGCTTTCTCAAAGCCACCTTCTGCAATTAAATGAATTGCATTATCTATCAGAATCGCTCCAATGTCTGCTTCTCTTTCCATTATCCCCACTCACATACAAACACAGTTAGATGTTCTTTGTAGCAAACACTACACCTAGAGCATAAAAAATACTCCCATACAAGGAGTAGCTAACACAGGCCACAACTCAAAAACAACGTAACGCTTGTTATGTTGTAAAAACCAAATTCGTTTTCCATTAAAGCTAAATATATATTAAAAAAATTGCACAACAAAAAGACCTTTTCTATCAAATCAATAAAGTTAGTTAGAAATGGTTTTTTAGTTGTGCAAAAAATTCCTTAAAAATTTTATATATGTATTAAAATCGCTTGCAAATTTTAATAAATTACGCTATAATAATGCAAACAAAATGTTCTTTGCATTGCTACAAGCAATGTTTGAACACATAACAAGCGTTATGTGATAGGGGCGGCGAAAGTCGTTCTTTTTTTATATTATTAAGCGCATATTTTCCATCTTGCGTTTATGCTCAGTAGCCGTTGTAATAATATATATTCTAGTTGTGTTTATGCTGGTATGACCAAGAATGTCTGCAAGCTTAGCAATATCTTTTTCAATGCCGTAAAACGTTCTAGCAAAAAGATGCCTTAAATTATGTGGAAACACTTTCGTTGATAAAACACCAGCATCCTTACATAGTGCTTTCATATCACGCCAAATATTATGACGGCTGATGTTTTTTCCGTTTTTCGTTATAAATATTGCCCCGTTTTGTATTCCACGCTCCCTTATATATCGTAAGAGTTTTTTTCTCAATTCTTCCACAATAAAAATGCGTCGATTCTTCCCTTTACAATTTACGAACGCTTCGCCTTTTTTCACCGCCTCAACTGTAATATATTGCAACTCACTAACTCTAATACCAGTGCCACATATCGTTTGTATAATCAAATTAAGTCTTTCGTTTCCATTCTTTCGAGACGCCTGTACAAGTCGAATATAATCCGCCTTTGTTAGTTCCTTTTCTTCGGGATAGAAAGCGGATTTTTGTATTTTATATTGTTTTACACACAAATCATACCAACCACAAAAACGAAAAAAGACGTTGACTGCCGCAATCATTGAATTTGCACTTGTCACAGCGTGCGAACTTATGAGTGCATTTTTATAATCTAATACAATACTCTTAACTACTTCTCTATTTCCCACAAACTCATAAAACGTTCTCATATCGTGCAAATACTTTTCAATAGTTGCGTTGCTTCGTTCTTCACACACTAAATAGTCTTCAAATTGTCGTAATTTCTCTTGATTTAATTGTCTTTTCATTTTAGTCCTCCATATATAGTTTTCTATAATTATTTTACTATAAACAGAATTTAATACATTAAATTATTGCATTACAAAAAAGAAAAATCAGACTCCAATTTGGAATCTGATTGTTTCTCCGCTTGAAAGTGCAATTTCCTATAAATTTTTAATATTTCAAAAAATCCCTTATAGGGAACGCCTTTTGGTTGATGCTTTTTTGTTGGTTGCACAAGCGCAAAACTAATTGAACTTTTTTCTTACAAATGGTCAGTCGGGATAATTTTAAGTTTGTAAACCATAAACATAAAAGGCGAGAATTTTGAAATGCACCCCAAAAGTTAGACACTTTTAGGAGGTGCATTTTTTGTGGCAAAAAAAGGACAAAAGTTTAAAAAGTACTCGCCAGAATTCAAATTATCAGTTATACTAGATATGCGAGAAAATCATTTGGGGTATTGTG
>JAZSNM010000014.1:0-22318 GCA_045536405.1 Christensenellaceae bacterium | reverse complement strand
TAATAAAAAATATGGCAAAAGATTTTCACACTGATTTTAAATATAGAAAAATGAAAAAACCTAACAAATTTTTGGCTTTATTAGTTAGGATTATATTTAGACGCATTAGTAAAAAGCGTAAAGTTACTTTTGTTTATGACGAAAGTTTTTTACCTTATCAAAAAAAGCAAGTAATTTATTTGTGCCAACACGCCTCTCACGACGATTATATTTACGTTTCAGCGGGGCTTAAACGTTTAAATAATTACTTCGTTTGCGGATATCAAAACGTTTTTCAAAAATCTCTATATCCACTTATGAAAAAATTAGGGGTAATAGCAAAATATTTATACCAGCCGGACACTCAATCGATAAAGCAAGTTTTTGAGGCTGTTAAAAACGGCGGAAATATTATTTTGTTCCCAGAGGGAATACAATCAACGTCAGGCTCGCAACACCCTATAAACGTTGCAACAATGAAGTTTTTAATGAAAATTAAACTCCCTGTTATTTTAGTTAAATTAAACGGGGCGTATTTTACAAGAACTCGTTATTCTACGGATATTAAAAAGGGTAAAATAACGGTAACTTATTCAAAACTTTTTGACGGTAGTGATTATGAAAATAATTCCGAAGAGCAATTATATCAAAAACTTTTAACTGAGTTTAAATATAACGAGTGGAACGATAGAGCAGAAAAAGTAGCCTACGAAGGCAAAAAGCCTAATATAAGTGGATTAGAGAATATAATTTATAAATGTCCGCATTGTTTAAAAGAAGGTATTTTTTCAACTGTAAATGACGAAATGACTTGCAGTAGTTGTGGTTTTTCAGTTAAAATGGATAAATATTACGATATTTTTTCTACGAATAAAGATAAAGAATTACCTTTTAAAAACGTTGATGAGTGGTATAAATGGCAACGTAAAGAAGTGTCTTGTCAAGTTGTAGACGATAACTTTATGCTTCAATCTAACGTTGAAATAAATAAAATAAATACAGAAAAATTAGATAACGATTATTCTTTACTTTGTTTAGGAAAGGGTAGTTTAACGCTTACAAATAAAGGACTTACGTATAAAGGAAGTTATAATGGGGAAGACGTTGAAATGTTTTTCCAAGCAAATTCAGTTTTTTCTTTAACAATTTCTTTAGCGTATGATTTTGACTTGTATTATAAAAACGATTATTTTAACTTTAAATTAATTGACAATAAAGAAATTATGAGTAAGTGGATGCTTGCGGCGGAAGAAATACATAATCTTTACGATACTAGATGGGCTAAAGCAAGTAAGGAGGCTTATGATGGTTAAAAATAAAAAAAATATCATTATTTTAACCATAGTGTCGGTAATTTTAACTGCAATAATAACTTTTTCTATATTGAATTGGCAAACTATATCTTTTTTATTTTCTCAAATGACTACCGGTGTTGAGATAGTTAAAGAATACGTGCTTGACCTTGGAATAATAGGAGTAATTAGTATAGCAATAATTATAGTAGCGTGTTTTTTCTTTCCTATAATTTCTTCAGTGCCTATTCAATTAACGTCGGCTGTTAGTTATGGGCTTTGGTGGGGAGTTTTACACGTAACTTTATCAGTTTTTATCGCTAGCCAAATATTGTTTTTATTAACTCGTTCGTTTAGAATATTTAGTACTAAAAAACAAATAGAACAAAGAAAGGAAATTGAAGAAAAAATAAAAAACAGTAAAATGTCTATTTATGAATTTGTTTTACTTGCATATTTAGCCCCGTTCGTTCCTTTTTTAGTTATTCATACAATTGCGGCAAGTAGTGGTATGAAATGGTGGAAATATACTATAATTACTCTTTTAGGTCCTGTGCCTGACGTTATAATTACTTTATGGGCGGGGGTTAAAATAACAACGTCTTCTTCACCTGTGGTGTCATATATTATATTAGTTGTAATTATAGTAGTCGTTATATTGTCTACCGTATTTAAAAATAAAATGGTAGATTTTATATTTAGACCTAAAAAGGGAATAAAGACTAATGGAGGAAAAACTAATGAAAACTCAAACTGAAAAACCAACGGAAATTAATAAAAATTCATCAACTAATCAGTCAATATCTAACGTAAAGTTTGGCGTTAAAAGTTTTATTTCCGTTTGCATTATATTGCTCGGCATTATGATTTTTGTTGGAATTTTGACTTTTTTCGTACCTGCGGGAACTTATGATTTTGACGGTGATAAAGTTTTACCCGGCTCTTTTCATTTTATAGAAAGTACCACAAGGCTTCCTATTTGGCGCTGGTTTACTGCTCCGATTGAAGCACTTATCGTGGGTAACGGTAATTTTACAATAATTCAAGTAATTATAGTTATTTTAGTTTTGGGCGGAACTTTTAAAGTTTTAGATAAAACGGGTGGACTTTACGCGATTGCATCTCTTATAGTTAATAAATTTATTAATAAAAGATATACTGCAATTTGGGTTATTACTTTAATTATGATGCTTTTAGCATCTTGCTTTGGTCTTCAAGAAGAATTGCTTATATTATTTCCATTATTTTTATCATTTTCTAAGGCTTTAAAATGGAGCCCTACGCTTGCTATTAGTTTAGTATTAATTACTACCGGCGTAGGATTTACCGTGGCTTTGTTTAATCCTTTAACTATAGGCATAGCCATTACAAGTTCGCAAATACCAGTAACTATTTTTGACGGTCTTTGGTTTAGAATATTGCTCTTTGCCGTATTTTACGTATTTACTTCATTGTTTTTAACACGCATGGCGAAAAATGATGAGAAAAAGAACGCAAACGTAGAAATTGTAAACGAATTTGCAGTATTATCTGACGAAGATAAAAAGGCCCTTACTTTAAAAGCAAAAATGGCAGTTTATATCTTTGTTTCAGCACTTGGAGTGCTTATACTATCTAGTGCTATTCCGTTTATTTCTAAACTTGGAATAAGTATGGTGTTAATGGCTGTTACTTTCGTTGTGGGCTCGTTTATCGTTGGAATAAAACTTTTAGGTGGAGCAAAAAATACTTTCAAAATATTTTTTGAAGGTGTAAAAGATTTAGCGCCGTCTATCATTATAGTTTTATTGGCGTTTAGCGTTAAATATATCGCTGAAAAAGGCAATATCTTACATACGCTTTTCTATTACTGCCATACGTTTTTATCGTCACAAAATCCATACCTTGCCGTATTATTATTATATTTGCTTATTTTAGGTTTTGAATTTTTTATTCCAAGCGCATCTTCAAAAGCGGTTTTACTTATTCCGCTACTTACGTTATTGCCGATAGATGGTTTGAGCGTTAATATAATAATTTTAACCTTCTTATTTGCCGATGGTTATACTAACGTACTATTCCCAACTTGCGCAACGCTTGTTATAGGTTTAAGTTTGGCAAATATTAGTTACGTTAAATGGTTAAAGAAAACGGGTATCTTCCAGTTATTGTTATTCGTGATTTCTACGCTATTTTTATTCTTTGCCGTATATATAGGATTATAATTAGCGCTTCTTCACGTAATCAAATTTTAAATTTTAATATATATTTAAACGAAAACAGCACACTGTATTGTAATTGCAGTGTACTGTTTTTATATAAAAAACACGCCACATTCAAATAATAAGAGATAGCGTGCTAAGTTTTAATTTTTAAACTATTTATTTTAATTTTTTAATTAAATCGATTATAGTTTGTTTATTTTCAGGCGATAACTCGTTAATTATATCAAGTAACGTTTTGTCATCTTCTTTTAACGTTGGGCAAAAAAATTCAGTTGTAGTTACGTCTAAAATATCTAATATTTCTAAAAGCATATTAATAGTAAGTTGAATTTCGCCACTTTCTACTCTATAAAAATACGTTTTAGAATGACCAAGTTCAATACCTAATTTATAAGCCGAGATATTCTTTTTATTTCTAAAATAACCAATTCTTTCTATAATTTCTTTCTTTGATAAATTAAAATTTTCCATATATACCTTACATATATATTTTATCAAAATACAATATTATAATATTCTCGTATTTCGTATATTGTTTGCAAATTATAACGAAATATGTTATACTTATTAACGAATAATGTAATATTTTAAAGTTATATTACGAAAAAGGAATAATATGGGAAATTTAGTTTGTTCATTTTTTGGACATAGAAAAATAGTATTAACTGATAACTTAAAACAAAAAGTAAAAGATTGTATAGAAAGTTTGATAGCAAAATATAATGTAGAAAAGTTTTTATTCGGCAGTAAAAGCAACTTTAACGACTTTTGTCATTTAGCACTAACCGAACTTAAAGAAAAATATACGAACGTAAAAAGGGTATGTTATACTTGCAAAAGTGAAGGTTGTTTGTTAGAAAGCAAAAGACAAGAATATGAATCCTTTTATTTACATTTTATGAATAAAGAGGAATACTTGCCTGGTTTTGAGGAAGAGTTTGAGCATAAAACAAAGTATGAGGCGGGTAGAGCAAGTTATGTTGAACGAAATCAAGCAATGATAGATGATAGTGATTTCTGTGTTTTTTATTATGATAAAAATTACACACCTTTAACACAAACCAATAGTGGAACTAAAATTGCTTATTTGTACGCTATAAAAAAGAAGAAAATCGTGATTAATTTATTTGATTAGTAAAATTTCAATAAAATAAGAACAGCACAGCCGTTCTTTTAGTCTGTTTAAATTTAATTCATAGCCTTTTCAACTGCAACAGTAACGTTGTTATTTATATCAATTAAAAAACTTTAAATAAATTTGCTAAAACGTTTTCTATTTTGTCACACGTTTGTCATAAATGTTTTTTATAATAGTGATATAAAAAGCAAAGAGGGTGTAAAATGATTATTAAAAGAAAATTTTATAAATTAAAAAAACTATTAGAATTACGCCGAATAAGTTTATCGGCAGATAAGTTAAAGAAAGGCAAAGATTGGAATGGTTATACGGTTTACTAGTCCGTTTATAAACGTGAATTTGTTGGCGTAAGCCATAGTATGTGTGAATATGTTGAAGACAAAGAATTATTTAAGTCAGTTGATAAACCCATTTCGAGTTGTGTAGTAAACAATGATTCAATCGTAACTTTAAAAGAAATTTATACTGGCAAAAAAATAGTTGCAATTTATCAACAAGTGGTGTGGTTTGTTTTATCGTTCTACTTGTTATAGGTTAATTAGTAAAATACTAGGAGATTAAATTATGGATTTTTTACAAAAAGCAAAGGCAGTTGTAATAGGTCACGCAATTGGCGATGCGTTGGGTGTTCCAGTGGAGTTTGCAGGAAGGGAAGAACTCAAAAAAAAGCCTGTGACAGATATGGAAGGTTATGGAACGTACCATATGCCAAAAGGTTCGTGGTCTGATGATACAAGCATGGTTTTATGTGCGTTAGACGCTATAAATGGCTATAAAATTAGTTTTGAAAAGGTTATGCATAATTTTGGTCGTTGGTATTATAAGGACGAATTTACACCAACAGGTGAAGTGTTTGACGCAGGAAACACTTGCAGTATAGCAATAGACAATTATTTTATTAATAAGAAAAATGTATTTGAGTGTGGTCTTGCGTGTGAAAATAATAATGGCAATGGCTCTTTAATGAGGATAAATCCTTTTGCGTTATATACGTATAGGTTAGATACGGACGTGAGTACTAAAATTCAAATTATAGAATTAGCGTCTGGGCTTACTCATGCACATAAGCGTTCAAAAGTTGCTTGTGGGTTTTATACCTTTGTTTTATGGGAATTACTTAATGATGAACGCAGTCACGGAAATAGAGAAACTATAAGAAGGGGTTTAAGAAATGCTTGGCGATTTTATAGTGGAGAACCAGAACTTAAACATTTCACATATAAATTATGTAGGCAAATTGCCGATACTGAACATATATGGGAAAACCCCGAATTTAAGAGAGTAACGGAAGATGATATTATAAGCGATGGATACGTTGTTCATACGCTAGAAGCGGCAATATGGTGTTTATATAATACTTTTTCTTATGAAGAATGTGTATTAAAAGCCGTAAATTTAGGTGATGATACAGACACAACGGCAGCAGTGGCAGGTGGTCTTGCAGGTGCTATGTATGGCTATGATAATATACCGAATAAATGGAAAGAAATACTTATTAAGCGAGATTATATAGAGGCACTTTGCGAAAAGGCATTTTCAAAATAGTAATAAAAAAAGAACGGCACAGCCGTTCTTTTAGTTTGTTTAAATTTAGTTCATAGCCTTTTCAACTGCAACTGCAACAGCAACTGAAGCGCCAACCATAGGGTTGTTACCCATACCGATTAAGCCCATCATTTCAACGTGTGCAGGAACTGAAGAAGAACCCGCAAATTGAGCGTCACCGTGCATTCTACCCATAGTGTCAGTCATACCATATGAAGCAGGGCCAGCAGCCATGTTGTCTGGGTGAAGTGTACGACCTGTACCGCCACCTGATGCAACTGAGAAGTAAGGTTGACCATTTTCAATAGCCCATTTTTTATAAGTACCGGCAACAGGGTGTTGGAATCTTGTTGGGTTAGTAGAGTTACCCGTGATTGAAACGGCAACTTTTTCAAGTTTCATAATAGCAACGCCTTCTGGAACGTTATCAGCACCATAGCATTTAACTTTTGCTCTTGGGCCGTCACTATATGCTTTTTCGTAAACAACTTTTACAGTTTCGCTGTATGGGTCAAATTCAGTTTCAACGTAAGTAAAGCCGTTTATTCTTGAAATAATCATAGCAGCGTCTTTACCAAGACCGTTCAAAATAACTCTTAAAGGTTTTTTACGAACGGTGTTAGCGTTAAGTGCAATTTTAATAGCGCCTTCCGCTGCGGCAAAACTTTCGTGACCAGCAAGGAAACAGAAACAATCAGTATCATCGTTAAGTAACATTGATGCAAGATTGCCGTGACCTAAGCCAACTTGTCTATTATCAGCAACTGAGCCAGGAATACAAAATGCTTGTAAGCCAACGCCGATTTTTTTAGCAGCGTCATAAGCCTTTACACAGCCTGATTTAATAGCGATAGCAGCGCCTACCGTGTAAGCCCAAACTGCATTTTCAAAACAAATAGGTTGAGTTTCTCTAACTATTTTATCGCAATCAATACCTTTTGCTAAGCAAATTTCTTTACATTCTTCAATAGATGAAATGCCGTATTCTTTTAAACAAGCGTTTATTTTATCAATTCTTCTTTCATAACTTTCAAATAATGCCATAACCATACCTCCTTATTCTTTACGAGGGTCGATATATTTGAAAGCGTTTTCAAATCTACCATAGTGACCTGTTGCTTTTTCGTAAGCCTCGTTAGGCGACATACCTTTTTTAATAAAGTCAGTCATCTTTCCAAGAGAAACGAATTCATAGCCGATAACTTGCATATCTTCGTCAAGAGCCATTTTTGTTACGTAGCCCTCAGCCATTTCAAGATATCTCGTACCTTTTGCTTTAGTACCGTACATTGTACCAACTTGTGAACGTAAACCTTTACCAAGGTCTTCTAAACCAGCGCCGATAACTAAACCGTCGTCAGAATACGCTGATTGTGTTCTACCGTATACTATTTGTAAAAAAAGTTCTCTCATAGCGGTGTTGATAGCGTCACAAACAAGGTCTGTGTTTAAAGCCTCTAAAATAGTCTTACCAGGAAGTATTTCAGATGCCATTGCCGCAGAGTGAGTCATACCCGAACAACCGATAGTTTCAACAAGTGCCTCTTCGATAATACCGTTTTTCACGTTAAGTGAAAGTTTGCAAGCGCCTTGTTGTGGAGCACACCAACCTATACCGTGTGAAAAGCCTGATACGTCTTTAATTTCTTTTGATTGTATCCATTTGCCTTCTTCTGGAATAGGGGCAGGACCGTGTTTAGGGCCTTTTGCAACGCAAACCATTTCTTTTACTTCGTTTGAATATTGCATAAAAATTCCTCCAAATTTATGTTTTATTAAATACATTTAATAGTATAACAAAACGCAATAAATTTTGCAAACAATTTACGAGTATTTTATTTTCTTTGCCAAATATTTTTTTATTTTGTTTACAAAAAGGGTTTTTTGCTTGACTTTATTCAAGTTCAATGTTAAAATTTACGTATAAAACGAAGATATAGATAAGTAGTTATTTATTTTAACCTTTAAGAGAGTGTTTGGTTGGTGCAAAAACATAAGGAGATAAATAATGAATACACTATTGAGTTGCTTTCTTGAAATAAAGTAGGGAAAGTCGGCAGTTCGCCCGTTATAGCGATTAAGTATTTAACTTTACGTTAAAAACTTTTTAAGGAATATTTCGTGAGGAATATTCGTTAGAGGTGGTACCGCAATATATTTGCCCTCAATTTTGAGGGCAATTTTTTATTTTAACGATATTTTAGGAGATGTGTTATGCAAATTTATGAAGAACTTCAAAAAAGGGGACTTATTGCGCAAGTAACCGATGAAAATGAAATTAAAGATTTATTAAATAACGGAAAGGCAACTTTTTATATAGGTTTCGACCCAACAGCCGATTCTTTACACGTAGGGCATTTTATGGCACTTTGTTTAATGAAAAGATTGCAAATGGCTGGCAATAAACCGGTAGTTTTATTAGGTGGCGGAACGGGTATGGTTGGCGACCCTTCCGGTAGAACGGATATGCGTCAAATGATGACTAAGGAAGTTATCGAACATAATATTGCTTGCTTTAAAGAGCAAATGTCAAGATTTATTCGTTTTGACGGCGAAAACGCCGCTATTATGGTAAATAATGCCGATTGGCTTTTAAAACTTAACTACGTTGAAGTTTTAAGGGAAGTGGGCGCTTGTTTTTCAGTAAACAATATGCTTAGGGCTGAATGTTATAAACAAAGAATGGAAAAAGGGCTTTCGTTTTTAGAGTTTAACTATATGATTATGCAGTCTTACGATTTTTACTACTTATATCAAAAATATGGTTGCAATATGCAATTTGGTGGTGACGATCAATGGTCTAATATGCTTGGCGGTACTGAACTTATTCGTAAAAAACTTGGTAAAGACGCTTATGCTATGACTATCACTTTACTTATGAACAGCGAAGGCAAAAAAATGGGTAAAACGGCAAAAGGCGCCGTTTGGCTTGATAGAAATAAAACTACTCCTTACGAGTTTTATCAATATTGGCGTAACGTTGATGATAACGACGTTTTAAAATGTATTAAAATGCTTACTTTCTTGCCTTTAGAAGAAATTGAAAAAATGTCTACTTGGCAAGGTAGCGAGTTGAACAAAGCAAAAGAAATTTTAGCGTTTGAACTTACTAAACTCGTTCACGGCGAAGAAGATGCAATAAATAGCGAAAAGCAAGCGAAGTCAGCCTTTGGCGGAGATATGACTGATATTCCGTCTATTGAAATTGGTAGAGAAAACGCTACCGTAGTTGACGTTTTAGTGGCTACTTCAATTTGTAAATCTAAGGGCGAAGCGAGAAGACTTATCGAGGGTGGTGGCGTTACTATTAACGACACTAAAATAAGTTTAGCAAACTTAAATTTAAGTGAGGATATTTTAGAAAAGGGCGAATTTATTTTACATAAAGGTAAAAAAGTTCACTTTAAAATTATTTTAAAATAATGAAAGATAGTTATTTAACGGTAAAAAACACTGCATCAGCGGAAATAGAAATTAAAAAATCACGATTTATTTGCAATATAAAAGAAGTTGATAATGAAGAAGATGCAAAATCTTTTATAAAAGATATAAAAGCAAAGTACAGTGATGCAAGGCACGTTTGTTATGCCTATATTTGTGGTGCAAGTGGAAATAACTTCAAATATTCAGACGGTGGCGAACCACAAGGAACAGCCGGCGTACCTATGTTAGAGGCGTTAAAAAATAAAAACTTAACAAACGTCGTAGCAACGGTTACGAGATATTTTGGTGGAATTTTACTCGGTGCGGGTGGTCTTGTTAGGGCGTATGGCGATAGCGTATTAGAAGGCGTAAAAGTTGCTAAAATAAAAGAGTATTGTCGCTCGGCGAAAATGACTACCACTTTAAGTTATACTTTACAACCTAAATTTTTAAATTTATTATCTAACTATAAAAGTAAAGTTTTAAACGTTGAATATTTAAACGACGGGGTTAAATCTACTTTTGTAGTAGAGTGTAATAGTGAAGAAAAAATAATAAATTTAGTAAGTGAGATTTCAAGTGGTAAAAGCGTGGCTTTAAAAGTAGAAGACTGCTACTTTGGGTATTAGTATGAAAAAAATTACCGATATAAAAGAACAAGTAAAAGATAAAAAGCGAGTTAGTATTTTTTTAGACGGCGAATTTTGTATGGGACTTGACTTAATTACCGTAATGAAATTGCGTTTAAAAATAGGGGATTTAGTAGATGAAAAAAAGTTGATTGACGCTCTAATTATGTCGGAAACCAACAGCGCTTTTGATAAGTCGCTAAATTATTTATCTAAGAGTATAAAAACAATTAAAGAAATTGAAAATTATTTACAAAAAAAGGGTTATAGTGAGGAAATTGTTAAAATTGTAATTCAAAAACTTATAGATTACAATTACCTAAACGATTTTGAATACGCTCAAAAATTCGTATCAACCTACTCGAATAAAATGGGTGTAAAAATGATAAGATATAAACTTATTTTAAAGGGTGTTGATGAAAAGATAATAAGTAGAGCGTTAGAAGAAATTACTAATAGTCAAGAAACGGCGTATAACGTAGCCTTAAAGTATTTAAAAAACAAAGAAATAAACGCTGTAAATTTACAAAAATGTTATAAGTATTTACTTTCAAAAGGTTTTTCTTATGACGACGTTAACCAAGTATTATCATTATTAAAACAAAATTAAAACGCCTTTGCCAAGTTTGGCAAAGGCGTTCGCTTTATTCTTCTTCAATTTCTTTTTTTATAACTTCAACAATCATTTTAGTAATACATTTCTTTTCAACTTTTAAAATTTTAGCATTAAAGTTTTCAGTAGTTACTTCAAAGGTTTCATTATCTAACGGGATATCTCCTTTTAAATAAATAACGTATCCACCAAAAGTTTCAAAATCGTCAGTTTCTTCTAACGAAATATTGAGTTCAAGGCGTTTAATAACTTCGTCAAAAGGTGCAATTCCTTGAATTTCCCAAGTAGTATCGTTAATTTTTATTATTTCATAATCAGCCGTTTCGTCTTTTTCAATAAAGTCACCAACTATAAGTTTGATTAAATCTTGTAAGGTTATAATACCGCACATACCGCCGTATTCGTCAACTACTATTGCAAAATATTCCCTTTTAGTTTTCATTTTTAATAAAACTTCGTTACAAGGTATATTTTCATTTACAAACATAGGCGTTTCTACTGCGTTCTTTAATACGTTTTGCCTTTCAGTGTTATCAAGTCTAAAATATTTTTTCGTATTTAATACGCCAACTACGTCGTCAATAGTGTTGCCACAAATAGGGAAGTAAGTGTGTTTAGAGTTTTTAATTTTTTCAATCCACTCGTCGTCACTTTCGTTTAAAAATAATAAAATCGTATCTTTTCTATGAGTGCAAGCCTCTATAACCGTTTGGTCTTTAAAGTCGAAAATGTTTTTTATATACTCGTTTTCTTCACTTTCAATTAAACCTTGTTCGCTACCCGTTTCAGCCATTAAAATAATTTCTTCTTCGGTAACTTGTTCTTCTTCTTGCTCAGGACTAACGCCTAAAAGTTTTAATAAACCGTTAGTCGATTTAGATAAAACGAATACGATAGGCGCAAAAAGTTTAGAAATAAATACTAAAAATCCCGATATACCTAAGGCTTTCTTTTCGGCATTTTTCATTGCAAGTCTTTTAGGAACAAGTTCGCCGAAAACAATATTAATAAACGCCAAAGTTAGAGTTATTAAAATTACGCAAATGGTGTTTAAAATGCCAGCGCTAATAGGAACGCCCGCATTAAGTAATACGTTTACTAATGGATCGGCAAAAGTATCTGCCGCAAACGCACTGCCTAAAAAACCGGCAAGGGTGATTGCGACTTGTATCGTAGATAAAAATCTAGCAGGCTCGGAAGTTAATTTCGCTAAGCGTTTGGCTTTTTTATCGCCTTTTTCAGCCATTTTATTTATCTTAGTTTCGTTAGTGGATATAACTGCTATTTCTGCGCTTGCACAAACGGCATTTATATAAATAAGGACAATTTGAAGTATTATCGCTCCAATCATTTTATTATAGTTTCAACCTCAATTTTAAATAAGTAATGCAGATATAATAACATATTTATTTTACGTAGTCAAGGAATAAGTAGTAAATTTATTATAGTTATTGACAGTGTTTTTTACAACTTTTACAATTTTTATTGCAAGAGTTTTCGCCTTTTAAAGAGTTTATTTCAACGTTATCGTCATTTAAATTACACGAGTGGCTACAACCAATACACTTGCCAGATTGTTTACATTTTACAATATAAATTATTGAAAAAACAACCCAAAAACTAAGTATTAAAATTATTAAAACATCTAAAAATATCATAATATAGCCACCGCCAAAAGTCTAACCAAACTACTAACGATATAAGCAAAACCGCATTGATAAATAACTATTAAAAGAGTTTTATAACCCGATTTTAATTCCCTTTTTAAAGCGGAAATAGTTGCAACGCAAGGCGTGTATAAAAGTACGAAAGTTAAGAAACCAAGCACGCTAGGAATTGTAGGTAAAATATCAATAATATTAGTAGCGCCAAGTAAAGAAAGTGTAGAAATTACAGCCTCTTTTGCAGCAAAACCAGCAATTAAACTTGCTACTATTCTACCGTCGTTCGAGCCTGTTACAGGATAGAAAATAGGTGCTAATAAATTACCTATTTCGCCAAGTAAACTTTCGCTTGGATTTTCCGTAAAATTCAGCCTAATATCGTAAGAATTAAGCACCCAAATAATAAGAGTTGCAATAAAAATTACACTAAATGCTTTCTTTATAAAATCGCTTGCTTTTTCCCACATTAAAATAACTACGCTTTTAAGTGAAGGCATACGATAATTAGGCAATTCCATAACGAAAGGAATAGGGTTGCCTTTAAATAAAGTTTTGCTTGCAATAGCAACGTTTAACACGCCTAAAATCACGCCGAAAGCATATAAAAATAATATAATTAAAATTTGCATAAAAGGCGAAAAGAGTCCACAACTTACAACGGCGGTGTAAACTAACGCTTTTACCGAGCAACTTATAAAAGGTATCATTAAAATAGTTAATTTTTTATCTCTTTTAGAAGTTAAAGTTCTCGTACTCATAACCGCTGGAACAGAGCAACCAAATCCCATTAAAATTGAAACGAAACTTCTTCCAGATAAACCTATTTTTCTAAGTGGTCTATCCATAATAAAGGCAATTCTTGCCATATAACCACTGTCTTCTAAAAGTGATAAAAATAAAAATAGTAAAACGATATACGGAAGCAACGATATTACTGCGCCGATACCGCCGAAAACACCTTCTTCTAAAAATGCGCAAATTCTATAATTGACGTTATTAGACCTTAAAAAATTTAAAGTTACGTCGCTTATAAAAGTGATGCCAAAATCGAGCAATTCTTGTAACCAAACGCCTAAAAACTGAAAGGTTAGTGAGAAAATGCCAGCCATTATAAGAACAAAAATAGGAATAGCCAAATATTTATTGGTCAACACCTTATCAATTTTTTGACTTTTAACACTTTTTTTATTATTTTCGCCTTTAATAACGCAGTCTTTACAAAGTTTTTCAATAAACGAGTAACGCATATCGGCAATTGCGGAATTTCTATCAAGACCGCTTTCCGTTTCCATTTCGATAACGTTATGTTCTATAAGTTCACGTTCGTTGGTATTCAATCCTAATAAATCAGCGTATTGACTTTCGCCTTCAATTAATTTAGTTGCAACAAACCTTTTAGCAACGTTTAAGTTGTCAGCGTGGTCTTCAATAATATGTATAACCGAGTGAATACAGCGATGAACGGGTCCGTAATCGCAAAAGTCGACTTTTTTAGGTAAAGTCTTATTTTTAGCAACGTTAATGGCTGTGGAAACCGCTTCGCTAACGCCTTCGTTTTTTATTGCCGAAATAGGAATAACGGGTACGCCTAACTGATTAGATAATTTTTCAACGTTTATAGAACCGCCACTATCACGAACTTCGTCCATCATATTAAGTAAAACTACGGTTGGAATTTTTAAAGTAATAAGTTGAAGCGTTAAATATAAATTTCTTTCTAAGTTAGTGGCATCAACTATGTTGATGATGCCGTCTGGCTTTTGATTGAAAATAAAATCACGAGTAATAATTTCTTCTTCGGAATAAGCCCTAATAGAATATAGTCCGGGTAGGTCTACAACTTTGCAATCTTTAACGTTTTTAATCTCGCCAACTTTTTGGTCAACCGTTACGCCCGGGAAGTTGCCTACGTGTTGATTAGAACCCGTCAAAACGTTAAAAAGAGTGGTTTTACCAGAGTTTTGATTGCCTATCAATGCAAAAATCATAAATTTTCCTCCAAAAGTTCAACTTCTATTAAAGACGCATCGTCTTTACGAAGCGTTAACGAATAACCCCTTAGTTTAATTTGCATGGGGTCGCCCATAGGTGCTAATTTTTCTAACGTTACTACCGTTTTAGGAATTAACCCCATATCTAAAAGCCTACATCTTAACGAAATTTCTCCGTCAACGGAAATAATTTTTGCGCTTTTATTTATTTGTAATTCGCTTAATTTCATAATACCTCCAAAACTTTAAACGTTTAATAAACGTAGTCGTTCACCATGCAGTTAGTATATGCTAACTGAGGTTAAAAGTCAAGTAAAAAACAGAAAAAACCAAAAATTTTTCATAAATAAATGAAATTGATTGTAAAAAAGAAAAAAATGTTGTATAATATCACTCGTATAAATATAATATACTAAAAAGTTTGAAAAAATAGTAGTATAGTGGCGGTAAAAATGAATTGTCTTGACAAAATGTATAAAGAAATTGAAGAAATTAAAAGGAAAGAGGAATTAGAAAGTAAATTAAAAGTAATGCCTATAAAAGAAATTAGGCAAGATATTTCTTTTGACAATTTAGTTGACTCAGTTCTTGAAAAGTACGATTATTTAAGTCAAATTAGTTTAGACGGTTTAAATTATCAAGTAAAAAGGCTTACGCCTGAAAGGGCGAAGGTGTTTACCGAGCACGTACTTAAAAAGTATATTATTTTCAACGTAGCGAAAATAGATAAAGAAGACGCTTTAAATTACGTTTCAAAAATTAACGAAAAATTTAAAGATATAACGGATATCGTTGAATTTTATAAAGAGAGTGTAAACGGTTTAATAAATTTAGTAGGCGAAACTGAAGAAACTATAAAATTTTTCACTAATCCGTACAATGCTTTGTTTAGTGACAACGAAGGTGCGTACGCCGTAATAATAAACGGGAAATTTACCGATATTAAAAAGCCGATAGGTTATATAGAAAATCAATTAAAAAAAGTATTGAAAGAGATTTTTGAAGAATACGGCAACGATTATAAGGTTAAATTTAATAGTGAAAAAGAGTATAATCAGTTTATGAACTCGTTAAAAGCATACGTAAATAAGCAAGACGTTAAAAATTCACTTGCAACGCAAGACTATTTAGAGGTTCAATTATTTGGAATACTTAATGAAAACGGAGTTGAAAAAGAAGAGTTTTTATCATACTTAGAAGATAAAGGGTTAAGGCTTATAAAGCAAGGAAATTTTTATTTTCATAAAAAATCATATGAAAATTATGGAGAATATAAAAAAATTGAATTCCGCTACTGATAGACGTTTACTTAGTAAAAGTTATTTACTATGTAAATAAAATCAAAATATAAACGGAGTTAAAAGGAGTTATTAAATTTAAAATGCCAGAAGGCGTGCCGTCGCTTTTAGCGATAATAGTGTTAGTAATATTGTCATTTTTATTTTCAATGTCATCAACAAGTTACGGTGAATTAAACGAAATAAAAATCAAAAGTTTATCTTTAGAAGATAAGCGCTACAAAAAAGTTTGCAAACTTTTTAATAAGAATGAGAATTTGCAAACGTGTTTGCTTATAGGTAATATAATAGCCAACTTAATTTCAACGACTTTGGCTGTGTTTTTATTCAAAAACGTAATGCCACAAAGTAAAAGTTATGCAGTTGTATCAACGGCAGTAATAATAGTAGTCGTGTTATTATTTGGCGAAGTAATGCCAAGATACGTAGCGAAAGCGTATCCAGAGAAATTAGCGTTATCATTATACGGTTTCGTTATAATTTTCTATTACGTATTATTTCCATTAAACGCATTAGTAAAAGGTTTTATAAAATTCGTTCAAGTAGTGTTTAGGATTGAGTATAAAGACGCTGTTACCGACGAGGAACTTTTAACCATAGTAAACGAGGCGGAAGAAGACGGAACGTTAAAGCAAGAAGAGTCGAATTTAATACGTTCGGCATTAGAATTTGACGATTTAGAGGTAGGCGATATATACGTTCCAAGAATAAACGTGGTGGCGGTATCTATAGATGAAGAGATATCTAACGTAAAAAAGGTGTTCGATACGGAGGCGTATTCAAGATTACCCGTATATAAAAACAGCATTGACGAAATTGTAGGTACGATACATCAAAAAGATTTTTATCAAAACTATAAAAAGAAAGATTTCAAACTTGAAGATATAATAAAAGAGGCGTTATTCGTAGGCGAGCATACGAAAATATCTTCACTCCTTAGGAAATTGCAATCTAAAAAGATACATATAGCGGTTGTAATTGACGAGTACGGCGGAACGTTAGGCATAGTTACGGTAGAAGATATAATAGAAGAGTTAGTGGGCGAAATTTACGACGAATATGACGAAATTGAAACACCTTTCAAGACAAATGAAGACGGTTCTATTACGGTAAACGGCGTAGCCTCGTTAAACGACTTTTTTAATCTTGTAGAAATAATTCCAAATGAAGATTACGACGCTAATACCGTAAGTGGTTGGGTAACTGAAAAATTAAGTGAACTTCCTCAAGTTGGCAGAACGTTCGACTATAATAAAATCAACGTAGAAGTAACTAAAATTACTAAAAAGCGAGTAGTTGAAGTTAAAGTAAAAGTAAACGAAGATTATAACGAAAGTCAAGACGACGAATAAAAAACAACAAAAAGATGCTTTTAAAATTTTTTTAAAGCGTCTTTTTTTGTAGAAAAAATAATTGACTTTACAATTTTAAAGGAATATAATAAACAAGTTGTGTTAAGAAATAAATAAATTATATACACAAGAGAAGGTTAAATTTATGAAAAAATTATCTAATAAGTGGACAAGGGCTGCAATTCCAGCACTTTTACTTCATTGTAGTATCGGTACGGTGTATTGCTGGTCAACGTTTAAAGGCGATATAGCCTCATACGTTGGAGCATCAGTTTCTGCGGTAGAGTGGGCGTTTTCATTGGCGATATTCTTTTTAGGTATGTCGGCTGCGTTTATGGGTAACGTTGTTGAAAAGAATATACATAAATCGTCGTTAATAGCCACTATTTGTTTTGCTGTGGGCTTGGCGGGAACTGCTTTATTCATTTACTTAAAAAGTTTAATAGGCATTTTGTTATGTTACGGCGTAATAATGGGTATAGGCTTAGGTTTAGGTTATTTATCACCCGTAAAAACTTTAATGTTATGGTTTAAAGATAATAAAGGTTTAGCAACGGGCTTAGCGGTAGCGGGTTTCGGCGCAGCGAAAGCGATAGCAACGCCTATAATGGAAGCAATGATGGAAAGCGGAATTGCATTACACGTTATGTTCTTTATTTTAGCAGGCGTATACTTCGTAATGATGTTCGTTGGTCATTTATTACTCAAAAAACCTGAAGGCTGGGTAGAAGAACACGAAGATAAAGACGAGCACCCAATAAAAACGTTTTTCTCAAAGTTTAAAGTATTTAAAAACAAAACGTTTATCGGTGTATGGATAGTATTCTATATAAATATAACGTGTGGTTTAGCAATAATATCTAATGAAAAAGGCTTAATCAAATTAGTTGGTTTAGCACCAGCGTTAATAGGAACGATATGCGCTATATTCAATGCGGGTGGTAGACTTGGATATTCTGCACTTGCCGACGGATTAAAAGATAGAAACACAATGTATAAAATAATATTAGCGAGTGAAATTTTAGTAACGATAGTAGCGCTCGTGTTAGGATTTACCGTTGGATTTACTACTTCAATATTATCAATAATCGTAGTATTAGCCTTAATATTTATGGTAAATGCGGGATATGGTGGTGGATTTAGTAACTTGCCAACGCTTTTATCAGACCATTTTGGAATGAAGAGTATATCAACGATACACGGCGTAGCCCTTTCAGCGTGGGCGTTCGCAGGTTTAACGGGTAACCAAATAGCAAGCGTGATAATGTCACTTACGGGAAATTACGCAAATATTTTAATATTTACGCTTGTTATGTACGCTATTGCAATGGTTGTTGATTTCGTTTTAATAAAAGGTCACGATAAGCAAGAAATTTAATAAAAAAAATCAAAATTATATATATAAAGTGCGATTAATAAATTCAGTCGCACTTTATTTTTTTATTATAAAGAGTGTCTAAAAAATGTTAAATAATTACGTGTAAAACGAGAATAAAACAACTTAAAAACTCAACAAAAAAACCTAATATTTTAAAGAAAATAAAATTTATAAAAAGGTGGTAAAAATTTAAGAATTTTGCATATAATAGGTATTATAAAAATAAAATTAGAGTAAAAACCGAACGAAAAATCACTTAGTAAACTAAGTGGAAAAATTACTTGAAATTTTAATTTTTTTATTATATAATAAAAATATGAGAAATATTAGAATTTTTTTAACCGTAATTATGGTTACGCTTCTATCGGTTTTAGTTTGTGGCTGTAAAGATGAAACGATAGAAATTAAACTTAATTTCGATAGTCAATCAAACACGTTGTTTTGGTCGCAAATTGATAGCGCAAGTAATTACGAAATTTTGATAGATAATGAAAGTGTAAAAACTAAAAATAATGAAAGTTTTTATAAACTCACGTCGACTTACTACGGTGAACGAGTTATAAAAGTAAGAGCGTTAAACGCACTTGGTATAGCGATAAGCGAGTATTCTAACGATTTGTCGATTTACGTCGAAAAAACGCTAAACGAAGTTTTAGAAGACTTAACGAAAGAGCATATAAAAAGTACGGTAAAAGTGATAACGAGAATTGATACGTTAACGGGCATAGAATATTTTGACGGTAGTGGCGTTATATTTAAAAAGCAAGCAAGTCAAACAACGGGCTACTATGAATATTATATCTTAACGAACAATCACGTAGTAGCGCACGGCAATTCGTCTAACAAGGCAAAGTATAGTGTAGTTGACTATATGGCTGAAACGATAAACGGGTATGATTATAATTTAAATGCAAACAATAAAGTAACGGTAGCCTTTCAAAGTGCTGATTATGATTTAGCGGTAGTAAAACTAATAAGTGATAACGATTACAAAGTAATGCCGTTTGCAAGTGAAGACGTGAGCGTGGGCGATAAAGTAATATCAATAGGCGCGCCGTTAGGCGTAGTAAATAGCGTTACGGCGGGCGAGGTTGTAAAAATTGATAAAAAAATAGAAACTTCTTCACCCGAAGTATCAAACGTTACGTTTAACGTAATAACGCATAACGCTTATTTGAACGACGGGTCTTCCGGCGGAGTTTTAATGAATTACAACTATGAAATTGTAGGAATAAATTTTGCAACGGGTAAGTCCTCAAATACGGGCGAATTCGTTGAAGGCTACGCCGTACCCGTAAGCAAAGTAAAAGAATTTTTAGCGCTAAACAGCGAAAATTGATAAAAAATAGTTAAAAAATTACATAAAATTATAAAAAAACGTAAAAAAGTATTGACAGTAAATTTATACTGTGCTAAAATCAAGTTACAACTATAATATTTTATATTATAAAAAAACAAAAGTATTAAAGTTGTCAAAACGAGGGGTTATGTCAAAATTTATAAAAATTTTTTTAACTATAATATTATCAATAACGATGCTATTCGTTTTAGGTTGTGAAAATTCTTGTACGGGCTGTAATAACGATACGGGCACTCAAAACGAACAAGAAGATAACAGTGACGGCGGTGGCGAAAATAACAATAACAACAATAACAACAATAACGGTGTCACAACGCCTGATACGGGCAGTAGTTTAGGCAACACGGGTGCCGGTGTGCCTGATGGTGATAGCGGTAACGCTTTGCCGTAATTGAAAAAAGGCGCACTTAAAAAGTGTAAAATTAAAAGCACTAACCAAATTAAATAGTGCAAAAAATTAAATATAAAGGTTAGTGGCTTTAAATTTTAAAAAATAAAAATAAAAGTTAAAAACAGTTGATAAATACGGGTGAATTTTACGTTCACTCAATTGTCATTTTTAGGGGTTAGTAGTAAAAACGTCAAAAAATGGCAAAAAAAAGCAAAAAACGAGTAAATATATTAAAATTCAACAAAAATTGACAAAAAACTAAACTAAATAAAAAAGACTAAAAATAACGGGCAAAAATTAAAAATCACTTGCCCGATTTTTAATAAATTAACAAAAATTGTAATTATAAAGTTATTGGAGGTTTGTAATTATGAAAAAAATTTATAAAACACCAATAGTTGAAGTTACTTATATGATTGAAGACGTTATGCTTGACGTTACGTATTCAACCGTAGAAGATAACGGCAACACGAGCCAAGATTTTGGCGGGCTTGGATGGACGCCAGGCGACGATATTTGGTGGTAAAGGAGGATAGAAAGATGAAAAAGAAATTACCTATTTTAATGCTTGCTATATTTGCTTTATCATTATCTATCGTGGGCTTTTTAGGTTTCCAACCTGTTAAAGCAGATTTGTTCAGCGAGCAAGAAATAGAAGTTGCTGGCGTAGGTTACGTAGGCGCATCTATTACCTACGGTGAGCAAAATAGTGAAAATGAAGAGGTTACTTCAGGCGAAGGTAAAATGAAGTGGTACACTTCGTTAACTCCAAGCCTTAAAGCAAGCCTTGATGCTAAAGCAAACGGTGATGCCAACTTCAAATGGAAAACGGGTACTTTATTATTACCTGTAAGTTCATTTGCAGAAGGTAAAGGTTTAAGCGATTTAATAAGCGTATACGACCCAAATTATGCTGAAAATAAATATACTAAACCTATAAGCGCGGGTAGTAGCGAGTTACAAGCACCGGCTGATATTGCTACAACTGAGTATTGGACTTTGGTTGAAGATGCAGAGAACTATCAAGCAATGGTTTCACTTTTCAATATTCCAAGAAAGTTCTATACTACGGGTATAGCCGCAAGGGGTTATTTAGCAATAAGTACCGATAACGGCGAAACTTGGCAATATACCTACACTTCACCAACTCGTGACGTTGGCGGTAATCAAGTTGAATACTCTAAATACTCGTTTGCTGAACTTGCATTAGCAAAAATTGATGCAGGTCACTATGATAATGCCGAAGCCTTGAAAGATAAAGTTATTAATACGTATACTAAGTTTAACGTAACGTTCAATTTTGATCGTGAAGATCAAGATGCGAAAGAGTTTACTTTAGATTTAGGTGATCTTCTTCCAACGGCAAGCGATATTTATGATGGCGTTACTGACGATTATTCAAGCGTTTCAGGTTTCTATAATAGAAATAAAACCTATATGGCTTATATTAGAGAACTTAACGAACTTGCTGACGAAAGTAAGTATACTAAAGTTAGTGGCGATATGAACTTATTTGAAGTTATTGAAGCAACGCTTACGTTAAATATACCAACTTATAAATATCCAGATCCAAATTATGATACTGAGTTCGTAAGTCAATATGACGAAATTGTAATTACGGCTAATTATCCAGGTAGTGTAAGCAATGGATATGAATACGTATACGAAGTTGTTCAACCATTTGATTTAGGTACTATTACTCTTGATGGCAACGTATTCGTACCAGAATATTCAAGTGGTTATACTGAACTTGTTTGGCCAACTGGTGTAACTGGTGTAGATATATTGACTCATAACCCATCAAAATATACTGATGAAACCAAGTTTACAATTAGGGTTACTGCAAAAGATGGTGAAACTGTTCTTGCAACTGCTGAAGAAAAAGTTGTAGTTTTACCAGCGAGACTTGATAGGCATATGGATATTGAAAACTTTGGTTATGCTGAAACTGTTGGTTCAGTTTACCTTAGAGATAATGCCGGTACAAACTATAAAAATGATTATACTGTTTCCGCTCCAAACACAACTTGGCTTCCTTATTTTGAAGGTGAAGACGGCGTT
>JAZSNM010000033.1:0-2151 GCA_045536405.1 Christensenellaceae bacterium | reverse complement strand
AAAAATGCAAGCATTCTATCTCTTTTTTGTTTCGATATATTCGCCATTATTCGTCTCCTTTTGCATCAAACTCATAGATAATTTTCTTTTCTAGACTTGAAGCAATTTTATCTAAATACTTTTTATAGTCTTCTTTTCTTGCTTCATCGGAAATATACAACGGGCTTTTATTCTTATTCTTTTTTAACCAAAAGTTATATCCTTCAATAATTGGTCCACCAAGATTTATTGCATACTCAATTCCGTGCATCGCAATAATAAAATAAACTTCTCCTAATTCAGTAAAAAGGAAATCGGCTTCCCAACTAATTGAACTAAAAATATCTCCTTGATAAGTCGCATCCCTTGCATATATTCGCCTAACCGAATATGGCCAAATTTTTCGTCCACCATATCTCGCATAGTTCCTTATTGAAGAAAATATGTCATCTTCTAAAATATAATCACATACTTCCTGTGTTTGTCCGCACCTAAATACAAAATATTCTAACGCCATCTTCGCTAATAATCTTGATAGGTATATATTTTCTTCCAAAAGCAAACTATCACTTTTAAATAGATACTGCTGATACTCTTGAACTAATGTCTCAAGTTCTTTTTCAGTCTTTTCTTCAGTAGAATAGATTAAAAAATTATTATCGGATATTTGTTTTACTTGATTATCTCCAATTTTAGGATATTGATAGTCTTCAATGGTTTTTCCTTTTTTGTTCTCTAATTGTAGTTCTTGCCTTAGTTTTCTTATTGGTTCTGACTCCAAAAAGGGTTGCTCAACTTTGCGTGTAAAATAGTTATTACATTTATCACAAACAATTCCTTTTCTAAGTATAGCGCTCTTATTTCCAAACGATTCGGGCACTATATGTTCTACACTTTTTGAACAAGAAGAGTCGTTTCCGCAAAATATACATCGTTTCATATTCATTTAAATGTATACGAAAGATTGTGGTGCAGCTTTAATCCCATAATCTAATAAGGTTTTAGGCTCATCATATACTTTAATTTCGCCTAATTTATAGGCGTAAGCAACTTCTCTTCCCACAAAGTATTCATCAAAGAACTCCTTGCTAATTCCCGATTCTTCTTTCGTAAGTGCCCATAATTCTTCAGGCGAATACATTAAAACGTCTATGATTTCTGCTTCAGCCACAATTCTTTTTACGGGTGTAGTCTCGTAAATGATGATGGAAGAGATATCTTGTTTAGCTGCAATTTTTCTATATTCGTACTTCTTAATGCCCTTAATGATGTTTTGCACGTGTTCAGGGTTGATGGATATTAATATTTTCTTTTTCATTTTTTATTCCTCCATTCCTAATTTGTAAATAGTGTCAAATTGTTCTTGGCTGATAAAAGTAAACGGACGTGGTCCTGAATATTTATCTACAATACCACAATTTCTTAATTCATCTAACGTAACCTTATGCGTAAAAGGTTTATAGTCTAATACTTTTAAAACGGTAGGGTATTTACTATATACAGCTCGGATATCTTCTTCTTTGAAAATAGATTTATCCTTGCAGATGCTTATACATTCTTCAACGTTTTTGGTTTTTACGACTTCCTGAACAATCGCCATACCCGTAACTACTGAAGAATAATTTTTATACCAACCATCGCTCATTCTATAAATTAAAATTACGTCTCCTGCTTTAGCCTTGATATTATATGCGCCCGTTAAGTATATCTTTTCGATTGCATATCTATGAGCAAGTTTATCTTCATATAAATGCATATCTTCGTTCTTCAAAATATTGTCGGGGAATAAATCCGTATGGTATTTAGCATAAATAGGAAGAAAATAGTGGTTTCTATCTTGTTTCAAAATAGGATAATTGAACTTTGGCGTTTCAGTATCTTTATACTGTTTCATATTTTTTACAAGCACTAATTCGCCGTTTGACTTCTTATACCCGTGCTTTACAAAGCCCCATTGTTCCATTATGCCTTTTAATGCAACAACTTCTTGCCTTTTGCTTTCAAAAAGCGTTACGTAAACCTCGTCAACTTCCCATTTAACAGCGTTTTCAAAGATAATTTTTAAGAAACGTTCTCCCAAGCGGAAACCTGTTCGTTCAATCTTAAAAGTTCCAACCTTTAATCTTCTTTTCGGGGTTAAGATAGGCTCTATATCAGAATAATTTTCGCTTT
>JAZSNM010000019.1:0-1695 GCA_045536405.1 Christensenellaceae bacterium | reverse complement strand
GTTGCCCTGGGGCTTTGTCTTCCTAAGGACCGCTTGGCCCTCCGACTTCGATTTTCCACCATTTAACGCCGTTCCACAAACGTTTATCTTCTTTTCTTTACAAAGTTCTTCTATTCTTTTAATTATTGCATCATTTAAATTCATATTAACACCTTCGTGGACTTCCTTATAGGTATTCCACGAAATTATTATATGAACTAACAAAATTTTTATCTCGTGGAGTTCCACGATATTGACTTTTTTATGTTTGTTTAATATAATAATTGTGGAATTCCACGAAAAATAGGTGTATTATGAAAGTTTGTTTTATAGGGCATAAAACCATTGAAAAAACGCAAGAACTTATATCTTTATTAAAAGAAACTGCGTTATCTCTTATAGAAAAGGGAGCAAAAACCTTTTTATTTGGTAGTAAGAGTGAGTTTGATAAATTATCTTGGGAAATTATTACTGAAATAAAAAAGGAATACCCTTTTATAGAAAGAGTATATGTTAGGTCAGCATTTAAAAATATAGATGAAAGTTATAAAAAGTTTTTACTTGAATTTTATGAAAAAACGTATTTTCCACCTAAAATAGAAAAGGCAGGCAAATATTCTTATGTGGAACGAAATTATGAAATGATAGATAATGCTACCTACTGTGTATTTTATTATAATGAAAATTATGATGCACCATTAAAGCGACAACCCAAAAACAATATGTTATTACCGACAAAGCAAAAAAGTGGAACAAAAATTGCGTACGAGTATGCTTTGAAAAAGAAAAAACAAATTATAAACGTTTTTAACTACGTAAAAGGATAACGAAAAACTCGTTATCCTTTTATTTTGTCTTTGCTAAAAAGTCTGCAAAATAGCGAAAGCGTTAAAAAGATACAGCCACAACTAACGTAATAGATTTTTATTGACACAAAAGAACTCATAAGCAAAAAGATTACACCAAAGCAAAAGTATTTTTTTGAATGCTTTTTCTTAAATAATTTTGCTAAAAAATTGCTAAAAGAAAAGGCTTTTTTTGGTGGCAGGCTATTTTCTTTTGGTAGTGATAAAGTTTGCTCTAAAAAAGAGTAAACTTTTTTAGCGTCTATAAACTCAATTCGATTATCAAATCGATTGATAAAATCTTCAATTTCTTTATTTATTTTATCGCCGAAAATATAAGCCTTGTATGATTTAGGTACTGAGTTAAAAACTTTAACAACGTCAGTTTTTCTTATTCCGTCAAACGAAAAGATAGGAAAAACTGCAATAGGCTTTCCTTCAATGAAAATGCCCTCTTTTCTTTTTAAAGTTTTTTCGCCAAACCTTATAATTGCTTTTTCAAAAAGGTTTAAGAGTTTAGTTTTATCTAATAGCGAAAGCGAATAGGTTAAAACTTCTATCTTTTTATTTTTTTCTTTATCGGCTTTTTTAACCTCTTCATTGACTTGCAATTTTTGAAAGGCGATTATAAAAAGTGGGACGGCAATACAAATTGCAAAAATTATAGAATAAGGCTTTTCTATGTAAAAGTTTAAGATAATAAATGTAATAAAAAAGCCCATAAAAGCAGTGAAAGTGCTATCCAAAACTGATAAAATGTAAGTTTTCATATTCTTCTCCAATTAGTTTTTCTATAATGTTTTCCAAAAAAGAAGAAAAATATACGTTATCGCTAATGTTTATTTGAGTATAAAACATAAAAAATATTGAT
>JAZSNM010000035.1:0-1914 GCA_045536405.1 Christensenellaceae bacterium | reverse complement strand
CGTTTTATGTGACATAATAGTAAAAAAAATATATAAAGATAAGTTTAAAACTTTTATATAATATTAAAAAACACCTAAAATATCTTAAATTTTAGGTATTTTTATATTTTATTTTTAATTATTCTCCCGGAAGAAAATTATCTGCGCTTTCTTTATCTAAATTAAATGAAAAGTCGCTATTATAAGGTACTTTTATTACAATATCGCCGTTGTTATCAGTTCTATATAAAGTACACGTAGGTGTTAAATTAACTAACCTATCTAAAACTTCTTTATGCGGATGCTTGTACGAATTGCCCTCGCCACAACTTATCACAGCGTATTCGGGTTTAATTAAGTTTAAAAAATCTTGAGTTGTTGAAGTTCCCGAGCCGTGATGCCCTACTTTTAAAACATCACAATCAACGTAAGCACTATTTTGCTTATAAGCATTTATAAATTCTTCTTCTGCTTTCGTTTCAGCATCGCCGGTTAATAGCATTTTAAAATCACCGTATGTTAACATAATAAATGGCGAATAATTGTTTAAGTCGCTATAATCTAACTCGTTTAAGTTAGGAATTGGCGATAAGAAATCAAAAGTACAAGTGTAAGTTGTGTTTTCATAAACTATATTATTTGAAAAATCACTATCTTTTGTAAAAAATTCCCACTCACATTGAAGGTTATTAGAGTGTCTTTCATCTAAAATACAATTTAAAAACTCGCCGTAGTTTGCCGTTGAGTGAACTGTTTCGCCTTGATTAAAGTCCGAAGTGAAGGTGTATTTTGAACTTGAAGTATTTTCGTGGCGAACGTAAGGTCTATAAACCTTTTTTACTTCAGTAACTTCAAATACCCTATCCATACCACCAATATGGTCGTTATCAGAGTGAGTGGCTATCAAATAATCAATAGTATCAACGTTGTTTTCTTTAAAGTAACTTTCTAACTTGTCTTTTACTGAGTTGGAATTATCGCCTGCATCAATTAAAACGTTTTTACCATCAGGAATTTTAATTAATATTGAGTCGCCTTGACCAACGTCAATAATATGTATTTCTAAATCAACTAAATTAGAAACCTCAATTGTCGTGCTATCAATTTGATTATAATTGGTTTTATTGAATAACTTGTTGTAAAAGTTTGGATTAAAATAACAATATAAAATAAACGCAACTACTAAAATTATTGCTAGCGCAATTATAACTTTTGGATATTTTTTAGCAATTTTTACTGCTTTTTTAACGTCTTTCTTTTTGATTTTTTGTTTATTAGCCATTATAATTCCTCTAAAAATATTCTACTACTACTATTATACTATATATATTAAATTTTTTCAATTAAAAACAAAAAAACTACCAAATTTTGGTGTTCCTATAAGGGATTTTTAATTTAAATACAAAAGTGTAGCCCACTATACTTCGCTTCAAGGCGAAATATGGTGGGCTTTTCTTTATCCACAAAATATAAAAATAAAAAAGTTATATTTTTAGCCATGTGGCTAAAAGTGAAATGCAAGACAAGTCTTGCGTTATATTTTGGCTATCGCCAAAGTTATATTAAATAAATCCTTAACTCGCCGTAAGACGAATATAACTGCCGTAAGGCAATCTCACTCGTCATTAGACGAATATCACAAATCCGTAAGGATTTATTTAGTTGCCGAATCCCTTGTAGGGACTCGGCTTTGCGTAGGTTTTTTGTTTGTTTTTTTATTTATAGGCATAAGACGCAACGTATTCTAATTCATTATCGCCTTCTATTTTAGGATTATTCACTTCAAAAAATGCAGTTTTTCCATTGGCGATAAGCCCCAAATAAAAATGACAAAGAGCAATTCCCATATCTACTGCCTGCATATCGTGCGATTCGTTATAAGAAAAACCCTTGCTTCTTTTTAAATAAAAATGAACTGTATCGTTAACGATTACT
>JAZSNM010000040.1:0-12280 GCA_045536405.1 Christensenellaceae bacterium | reverse complement strand
CATACCCTAATTGGTGTTCTCGCATATCTAGTATAACAGATAACTTAAACTCTGGCGAGTATTTTTTAAATACTTGTCCTTTTTTTGCCATAAAAAATGCACCTCCTAAAAGTGTCTAACTTTTGGGGTGCATTTCATTTTCGCTGGTCTTTTTTATTTTGTAATTTACATAATTTTGTAAATAAATTATTGAAAAATAAAACATAAAATCGCTATTAAATTATTTGTACAAATTGATAATTGTCCTTCTTCTTTTTACAGCATAATTATATGCAATTTTTGTTCCGCTTTTACGTTTAGGGGGTAATAGCGAGCCATGCTTTGGTTGTTGTTTTAACATTGGAACGTAATTTTCATTATAATAAAACACACAATACGTAGAAATATCAACCATTTCATAGTTTCTCTCCACGTAAGAACATTTACCTGCTTTTTCTAGTTTGAGTGGAAAGTACGTTTCTTCGTAATGTTCGAGTAAATATTTTTCGTAATGTTTATCTATATATTGATAAGCAGACCTTACGTATACCCTTTTTATAAAAGGGTATGTTTCTTTAATTTCCGTTACAATTTTCCATGACAAGTCATCAAATTCACTCTTACTACCAAAAAGAAAAGTCGTAGCACCCTTTTTTATAAGTTCTATAATTGTTTTTTTAAGTGAAGTTATAAGTTCCTCATCTATTCTTAAAGTTCTATGTCCGATAAAGCAAACTTGCATAGCTACTCCTTTAATTCGTGGAATTCCGTAAAATTATACCAAAAAAACGAAATAAAGTCAATTTCGTGGAGTTACACGAGATAAACAATTTTAAAATACATATAATAATTTCGTGGAACAGCGACAAGAGATTCCACGAAGGTGGTTATATGAATATAAACGACGCAATTATTAAAAGAATTGAAGAAATTTGTAAAGAAAAAAATATAAACGTGTGTGAGGCGGCGTTAAATGGTGGCAAATCACCATCCGCGATATATGATTTAATTAAAGGAAGAACAAAATGCTCTAAAGTTTCTACGATAAAAGCCTTTTGTCAAGGAGCGAAGATAACTTTAGCAGAGTTTTTTAATAAAGATTATTTTAATGATTTTGAAGAATAGTGTTTTTAAATAAAAAGAGGTGTGGATAACTAATATCCACACCTCTTTTGGTTTTTTGTTTTATTTTAAATAATTAATTAAATTTTCAAGTAAAGGCTCGAACTTTGCACCGTACCAGTGGTTAGGCTCGTCTTGGGTTGCTCTAATGCAGTCAACAGTGTAATTTCCTGCAATTTTAGCCGATTCAAAAGCCGTTTTACCCCTAACCATACTACCAACGAAACTTGATGCGTAAATATCGCCTGTTCCGTGGCAACTGTTAGGAAGTTTTTCATGTTCGTAATAACTATATTCGTTATTTTCGTAAACAACTATACCCGTCTTACCTTCTCTGTAAGAAACGCCCGTTAAAATAATATTGTTTATGCCAAGCAATTTTAATGCGTTTATAATTGATAGAATATATTCTTTGTCGTACGTTTCTTTATATTCAATATTAGTTAAAAAACAAGCCTCAGTTATGTTTGGAATTATATAGTTAGCATTTTTACATAATTTTACCATTGCTTTAACGTAATTTTCATCAAAGCCAGGGTATAATTTTCCATTATCAGCCATTGCTGGGTCTACGATAAATAAGCCGTTATCTTCTAAGGTTGAATTTACTATATCAATTATATAATCAATTTGTTTTTCGCTACCTAAATAACCCGTATAAATTGCTTTAAACTTAATATTTTCTTTAACCCAATGGTTTTTAATTTTAGGCATATCGTCAGTTAAATCGGTAAAAGTGTAACCGCTAAAACCTGCCGTGTGAGTTGATAATACTGCTGACGGAAGTATTGCCGTTTCTATTCCGCATGCAGATAAAATAGGTAAAGCCACCGTTAAAGAGCATTGTCCAACACAAGAAATATCTTGAATAGTTAATATTTTATTGTAAGCCATAATTATCACTCCTTATTTTATTGTAATTTTTTATTACAATTTTAATTAAGTAGTATTATAGCATAAGAAAATAAATTTATCAACTATTTTTTTATTGTCATATAACCTTGAATATAAAAATTTTTTAGGATATAATAATTTAAAGCAAAAAGTCTTTTACAGCATTTTTTATTGCGGTGGACATTTTAATCACCATGTTTAATCTTGTGTTGCTTATTATATTTTCAAACGCCATATTTTTTTCGCTGACAATTCCTATTATAGAATAATCACCTATGGCGCTAAGGTTTTTATTTACACCAAGACCGGGTTTTATGCCTTTATTTGCTACTTTAAGCATACCTATGTCTTCTTTGTTTCCAACCGCAGCATCTATAACTAATATCTTACTCTCTGGGTGAAGTTGTTTTATGTTTTTTGCTATCGTTTCAGTTTCTTTTGCAGTAATAGGGTAATCTAAATTTCCGTAGACTATTACGTTATTTAACGTTGATAAAAGCGAGCCTGTAATAGGACCTAAACTATCGCCTATCGCTAAGTCTGTTCCTATACAAACGATAACGATTTTTTCATTATTTATAAATTCTTTTAAGCAATTCGATATACCCTTTATATCAACATCGCTATTTGTACTAAAATATAATTCACTCATATATAAATTATTGTCAAGCATATAATTTTTTATAACAACTTGATTTTTTGTTATGAATTGACTTTTAAAAAGGTCAATGATATAATAAATATACAATATAGTTTGCGTATTATTGTTAAAAAAAATGGCAAATATTATTTTTAAGGAGAACAAATGAATAGTTTATTATATAGCGCGACACCACCTGCTCTTTTAACTAGTGGCGCTAGTTTTGCTTTGATTGACGTAATAGTTTTAGGCATTTTAATAGTGTTTGCCCTTATTGGACTTATTAAAGGCTTTATAAAACAAATACTGTCAATATTTGGTCTTTTTGCGGGCATTATATTAGCATACTTTTTAACACCCGTAATTAAAGATTTTGTTAAAAATTATATACCCGTGCTTGTTGATTTGTCGTATACGATTGCAAATTTAATACCAGGAATTAGCAAAATAGGAGCGATAACGCCGGACAACGCATCGATTATTCTTGAAGAAAGCGGAATTCCTAAAATTGCACACCCAATTATAATTGCATTAAGTGAGTCGGGAATTTCAAACGTAGTTTCAATCGTAGCGGACGTTATTTTAACGGTTATAATATTTATACTACTTCTTATTCTTTCACTTATAGTATTTAAAATAGTTAAAAAGGTTTTTGAAAAAATTACCGAAAACAAAGCAGTTAAAGGGGTAGATAGGGTTTTAGGACTAATTTTCGCATTACTAAAAGGCATAACTTTAATATTTATAGTTGTTTTTACGTTAAGCATGCTAATACCTTCGTTCAACAACGTGTTAACCCCTACAAATAGTGCTGGCGAAGTTACAAACACGATAACCAACACAATTGTAACGTTTATTTCAACAACCATAGTTGCGCCACTTTTGACGCTATAGTGTCAAAAGTAAAAACGCCACAACGCATAACATATATAAAAAAAGCGTAATATATATTATTACGCTTTTTTTTGATACGCTAAAAAACCAACAAAGAGTGTATGTTGGTGGCTTTTATTAAAAAATCAAGGTTAAAAAATAAGATTAAAAACATTGTTTCACGTGAAACATTGATATGTTTGTTTTTAATTGGGGTTGTTCCACGTGAAACAATAAAAATAATTTTACAAACTTTTAAAAGTCTTAAAATTTACGATAAAATCTACGATTTTGAAAATTTGAAAAATTTTTATAAATAATTAGACTAAAAAAACTTAATAACGTGTCTATCAACTCTTCTTAATAAAAATAAAATAGTAAATAATAAAAATTTTACTCGCAAAAAGGTGTTTTATATTAAAAAATAAATTTATTACAAAGCACGTAGCGTTAATTGTTTTTTAATATAGTTAAGTAAACGCATTGCAACAACAATAATTGCTTTTTCTTTTGCGTAAATATTATTGTGGTGTAGTGCAAGCCTAAGTTTTGCCAAATCGAATTAAATATTAAAAATTTATTAAAAATTTATTGTAAAATGATAAAATATATGATAATATAGTAAATAATATAATATTATTATAAATAAATAAGGTAATATTCCATATACTATGGTAAATATATAAAAATAGGAGGCGTAGGCTTAAATGAAAAAATCAAATTCAAAAATTTGGATATATTTAATTCTTGGCATTATTGTTATAGGGTTAGTATCCACTTTTTTAATCAATTCTTTTTCGGTAAAGGAAGTTAGTACGACTGAATTTTTAGGTTATGCGGGTATTGAACTTACTGCACCGGAAGATGAAGAAGGCAATTTAAAAGAGGGTTACGTTGCTGTTCGTGTTGGCGGAGAAGGTATGATTGAGTTTATTTGGATTAACACAAATGAAATCGAGAATAGAATTGAAATGGTGGTGGTTGACGGCTACAATCTCACTGGTTACGTAAAAACGGTAAGGGGGCAATATGCTGAAAGGTACAAAGCAAGTTACGCAAGAAGTTCGGGCAGCGATTTCTTTAGCGATAATATTTTAGACGTTCTTGCATCTCTTGGTGTAAAAATTGATTATACCGACCCTAACGAGGGCTCGTTATTATCTTCGCTATTATTCCCTATATTGATTATAGGCGTGGGCATACTTTTAATGTCGTTAATGTTTAAACAAGTTAACGGACAAAATAAGTCGGCTATGGATTTCGGCAAAACGAAAGCAAGAGTTAATCAAAACGTTAAGGTGCGTTTTAGTGACGTTGCTGGCGCTGAAGAAGAAAAGCAAGAATTACAAGAAATTGTTGAATTTTTAAAAAATCCTAAAAAATTCTCAAGTTTAGGAGCAAAAATACCTAAGGGTGTATTACTTGTAGGCCCTCCGGGAACGGGTAAAACGTTATTTGCTAAGGCTGTTGCCGGCGAGGCAAACGTTCCGTTTTTCTCAATTTCAGGCTCTGACTTCGTT
This sequence comes from Christensenellaceae bacterium, assembly GCA_045536405.1. Classification (GTDB taxonomy): domain Bacteria; phylum Bacillota; class Clostridia; order Christensenellales; family Borkfalkiaceae; genus HGM11412. The sequence continues at coordinate 7,252 of JAZSNM010000040.1, read as the reverse complement.
GAAATGTTCGTTGGTGTTGGTGCAAGTAGGGTTAGAGATTTATTTGCAATGGCTAAAAAGAGTATGCCGTGTATTGTATTTATAGACGAAATTGATGCCGTTGGTAGACATAGGGGCGCTGGCCTTGGCGGTGGTAACGACGAAAGAGAGCAAACGCTTAACCAATTACTCGTTCAAATGGATGGTTTTGATGCAAACGACGGTATTATAATTATTGCCGCAACGAATAGGGCGGACATATTAGACCCAGCCTTAATGAGACCTGGTAGATTTGATAGGCAAGTTTACGTTAATATGCCTGACGTTAGAGGTAGAGAGGCTATATTAAAAGTTCACGCAAGAAATAAGCCTCTTGCAAAAGACGTAAACTTTAAAGTTATTGCAAGAATGACTGCTGGTTTTAGTGGCGCTGACCTTGCAAACTTATTAAACGAAGCGGCGATACTTGCAGCAAGGCAAGATAGAAAAGCGATAACAAACGTAGATTTATACGAGGCTATAAATAAAGTAATAATAGGTCCTCAAAAGAGAAGTCGTGTCGTAACTGAAACTGATAAGAGAATTACTGCATATCACGAGGCTGGCCACGCAATACTTGCAAGAGTTTTACCAAGTTGTGATCCTGTTCAAGAAGTTTCAATAATTCCAAGGGGTATGGCGGCTGGTTATACAATGACTAGACCTGACAATGACAACAATCATATTGAAAAGAGCAAACTTTTAGACGATATAGTTATGACTTTGGGTGGTAGAGTTGCTGAAGAACTTGTAATTAAAGATATTTCGGCTGGCGCATCAAACGATATTAGCGTTGTAACGAGTAGAGCGAGAAAGATGGTAACCGAGTGGGGTATGTCTGATAAAATAGGTCCTGTTAACTATGGCGGTGGCGACCAAGTGTTTATCGGTAAAGATATGCAAACAAGAGCAACGTATTCGGAAGAACTTGCTAAAATCATTGATATTGAAGTTGAAACTATCATAAAAAATGCTCATAAAAAAGCAACTGAACTTTTAACTAAACATAGAAAAGAACTTGATAATATGGCAAGATTATTAGTTGAAAGAGAAACTATTTATCAAGACGAAGTCGATATGCTTATGGATGGTATGAGCGTTGAAGAAATTATGAAAATAATGGAAGAAAGAGATTCTTTAACTCAATCAAATCCTTTTGAAAAAATGGAAAGAACAATGAGAGAAGAAGGCGTTATCGAGAGTGACGGCGATAATGTAGACAGTAAAGGCGATGACGATAACTCTACTCAAAACGGTGATAGTAAACCGCAGGAAGATAATTCTTCACAAGAATAAAAACAAAAAGAAAAAATAAAAGTTATTAAAACTTTGTTTTAATAAAAATAACAAAAAAGGAATTCAAATATGGGAAAAATTATAGTATTTTCCAACCAAAAAGGTGGCGTTGGTAAAACGTCAAGTTGTATAAATATGTCTTACTCGTTGGCGTTACTTGGCAAAAAGGTCCTTTTAATAGATATGGACCCTCAAGGAAACGCTACAACGGGATTAGGCATAAATAAAAGCGGTGTTAAAAATTCGGTCTATAACGTTTTAATTGACGAAATGCCCGTTCAAGAAGCGGTTATTCCTACCGATATAGATAATTTATATTTACTACCTTCAAGTATTGATTTAGCGGGTGCTGAGGTTGAACTTGTTTACGTTAAAAATAGAGAAAAAAGGCTTGCTGATGCAATTAAGAGTGTAAAAAGAAGTTATGATTATATTTGTATTGACTGTCCACCGTCACTTGGTTTATTAACGATAAACGCTTTAACGGCAAGCGATAATTTAATTATACCTATTCAATGCGAGTATTTTGCATTAGAAGGTTTATCACAACTTATGAACTCAATTAAACTTGTTAAAAAACATTTAAACGCACATCTTGAAATAACGGGTGTTTTACTTACAATGTATGATGGTAGAGCACTTGTTTCAAGGCAAATTGCTGATGAAATAAGAGGATTTTTTGGAGAAAAGGTGTTTAAAACTGTAATTCCAAGAAATATTAGAGTTTCAGAAGCGCCAAGCCACGGCGTTCCCGTAATGATGCACGATGCAAAATCGAAGGGTGCAAAGGCTTATCACGATTTAACAAAAGAATTTTTAATTAAGATGGAGGCATAAAATGGCTGTAAAGAAAGGTTTAGGTGGAAAAGGTTTATCTGTTTTATTTCAAACTACGGAAGACGATTATTCAAAAAATTTAGGCATTACCAAGGAAGATATTGCAAATAGCGTTTACGAGTTAGACTTAAAAGACGTTTTTGCAAATCCTAATCAACCAAGAAAGGTGTTTAGTCAAAAAGCGCTTGAAGAACTTGCGAGTTCAATAAAAATAAACGGCGTTATAATGCCTATCGTAGTTCAAAAATGTGACGACGGTAAATATATGATTATTGCAGGCGAAAGAAGATTTAGGGCTTCTAAAATTGCCGGTAAAAAAACAATTCCCGCTATTATAAAAGAATATGACGAAAGGCGAATTAAAGAAATTTCGTTAATCGAAAACTTGCAAAGAGAAGATTTAAATCCTATTGAAGCCGGCAACGCTATGAAACAACTTATGGACGATTACGGTTTAACGCAAGAAGAACTTTCGGAGAGAATAGGTAAAAGTCGTTCAGCGGTTGCTAACACGTTAAGGCTTTTAAGTTTGACTGACGAAGTTATTAAACTCGTTAGTGACGGAAAAGTTTCTTCAGGTCACGCAAGGTCGATAGTAACTTTAAGTAAAGAAGATCAAATTAAACTTGCAAATAGAATTGTTAAAGAAGGTTTATCGGTTAGAGATACTGAAAAAGCGGTAAAAGAGATACTCAATCCAGAAGAAAAAGCCAAAAAGCGTGCTAAAAAGTCTAATATTGGCGTAGAAGTTAAAGATTTAATTTCTCGTATGCAACAAACGTTTGGAACAAAAGTTTCAGCAATCGGTAACGATAAAAAGGGTAGAATTTATATTGACTATTATACGACGGACGATTTAGATAGACTAAACGATATAGTTGTTATGCTTGAAGAAAAAAACAAAAAATAAAAAAATTAAAAGGGAGTAAAATCCCTTTTTCTTAGATTATGCTAACATTTAAAAAATTTACAAATAAAGATTTAAAACTTATACAAAATTACACTAAAAACAATCCGTATTACGTTTGTGATTTGTCCGTTGGCGTTATGTTTATGTGGCAAAAGACGTTTAATCAAGAAATTTGCGTATACAAAAACACTTTAATTATTAAAGCAAATTTTTCTAAGAAAAAATGTTGTTTTTTCCCACCTATAGGCGAAAACGTTGACGAGGCTATAACCAAAATAGAAGATTACTGTGTAAAAAACGAATTAGATTTAGAATTTAATTGCGTTGACGAAAGTTTTTTAGAGTATTTAAATAAAAGATATAGCGATATTGAAAGTTTTTACGATAGAAAATGGAGTGATTATTTATATGATTATACTGAAATGGAGAACTTTCAAGGCGGAAAATTTAGCGGTCAAAGAAACCATATAAATAAATTTAAAAAAACCTACTTAGGTTATAAATACAAGAAAATAACAACCAAAGACATACCAAAAATAAAAGAATTTTTAACAGAATACTCTAAATTTCATAAGGGCATGAAAAGGGTTGAAAAAGAAGAGTATTTAAATACGTTTTTGCTTTTAGATGAGTTTAAAAAAGGCTTATTTGTAGGCGGTATGCTTGTATATAAAAAGAAAATTATTGCTGTTTCCGTGGGTGAATACTCTGGCAAAATGTTAATTATTCATACGGAAAAAGCGTTGGGTGGATATAACGGAATATATCCAACAATGTTTAACGAGTTTACAAAACACGCAAAAAAAGACGGAATTTTGTATATAAATAGAGAAGACGACGCTGGCGATGAAGGATTAAGAACTTCAAAAACACAGTACAAGCCTATAAAATTAGTACATAAAAACTACGTAAAGATAAAAATGCCTTTTAATATAGAAAAAAAGCCGATATTAAAAGATAAAGGCGTAGTTTTAACTCCAATTAAAAAAAGTGATGCAGACGACTATTATAAGTTGTATACGGCAAAGTCGTTAAATAAATATTGGGGATATGATTTTACAAAAGATTTTACCACTTATGATAAATCTACTTTTTATAATTTGCAAAAAAATGATTTTAAAAATAGTAAAAATTTATGTTTAGCGATAAGAAGTAGTGAAAAATCAAAAATGCTTGGCGAAGTTGTACTTTTCAATTTTTCTTTTGATAACACGGTAGAAGTGGGAATAAGATTATTTAAAAAATATCAAAATAAAGGTTACGCCACGAAAAGTATAAAACTAATAATTGATTACGTTGAACAAATTTTACAAAAAACACTAGTTTCAAGGTGTTACAAACAAAATATTTTTTCACAAAAACTGTTTGAAAAATGTGGTTTTGATAAGGTTTTTGAAGACAAAAAATTTATTTATTACAAAAGAAAATAATTTTTTAAAAATTTTTAAAAAACGGGTGTAAAACGCTTTACAAAATTGTTTTTATTTAGTATTATTATACTCGTTAAAAATGCTTATCATTTTCCCCCTTATCATATATTTTTTATCAAGTGGCAGTTTACGAAGAATCGCAAACTGTCATTTGAATTTTAAGGGATAAAGGTTTTCGGCAAACACTTTTAAAAAACCGAGGTTATTATGTTTAAAAAATTAAATACTAAAAAATTAGCAACCATAGCAATTATATCCGCAGTTTATTCCACGTTAACTTTAATTTTAATGCCTATATCGTTTGGCCCTATTCAGTTTAGAATAAGCGAAGCGTTAACGGTTTTGCCGTTAATATTTCCCGAAGCAGTTATAGGTTTAACGATTGGTTGTTTAATCTCTAACTTGTTTGGGTACGGCGTTTTAGATATCGTTTTTGGAACGCTCGCAACAGTGATTTCCGCACTATTGACCTATTTTATAGGCAAAAAAATAAAAAACGTTAATTTAAAATTTATACTTGGGGCAATTCCACCCGTTATAATAAACGCTGTGGTTATACCTATAATTTTCATATTAGCGGGCAACACTACCGAAGTTTATATTATCAACTTTTTAACCGTTCTTTTAGGTCAATTCGTATCGGTATACGTTATAGGTTTTAATTTGTATTTAGCAACTAATAAAATAAAAAAATAAAAAAATTAGTCGCTTTTAAAAGCGACTAATTTTAATTAAGCCCTACTACTTCTAAATGGATTATATAAAAAGGCGAATAAAATAAGCCAAAGTCCACTAATGCCAACTAATATAAAAATTAGGTTAGACATAAAAGTAGCCGTTCCAAAAATTGAAGTTACTAAATTAAAATTAAACAAGCCAACAAGTAGCCAGTTTAAAGCACCTATAATAGTTAGAACGTAAGCAATAATATTTATAGTCTTCATAAACCCCTCCACTAATATATATTTTGTGTAGGTATTATAAAAATTATGCTTATTCTTCTTGATTTTCTATAAATAAATAGTCATAATTAAAAGTGTCCATAAAATCATCGGCGGTAAACTTTACTGAATTGAATTTTTCATAGCACTCGCTGTGGTATGATATAATTATAGGCGTAGATAATTCTAACCTTCTACAAATTTCACTCATATAAGAATAGAATTTATTATGCTCATATTCGTTTACGTTGATAAAATTTACACTTTTAACAACTTTATTATTTTTAAATAATTTTGCACTCATTTTAATCATAGTAATATTATATTACAAATTTTAACTTAATCAAAACGTTTTAGGGGGTTTTATGCAAAATAAAAAAATTTCCGAAAGAGTAATTACAAGATTGCCTAAATATTATAGATATTTACAAGACTTATGCGAAAATGGTATTAAAACGGTATCATCAAGCGAAATATCTAAAGCCTTACACATAACCGCATCGCAAGTAAGGCAAGATTTAAGCCAGTTCGGCGGGTTTGGTAGGCAAGGATTGGGTTATGATACTGAATATCTAAAAGATAAAATGAAAGATATTTTAGGTCTAAACAAAAAGCATACGGCAATTATAATTGGTGGCGGAAGAATAGGTCAAGCGTTAGCGAATTATAAAGGCTTTAAATTAGATTTAGTTGACGTTAAGGCTATATTCGATATTGAGTTAACTCATATAAAAAACGTTGAAAATATAGAAGTTTTACATATAGATAATTTAGAAAATTACGTAAAGGCAAATAAAATAGATATTGCGATAATTTCCGTACAAAAAGAAAATGCAAAAGCCGTAGCGCAAAAATGCGTAAACTTAAACGTTAAAACTATATGGAACTTTGCTCCTATTGATTTATATCTAGGGGACGACGTTGTTTGTGAAAACATAAATATGAGCGAAAGTTTGATAAAACTTATTTATAAAAGTAAACAAATATAATAAACTAAATTATGGATATAAATAATTTACGAACAACAATTAAAAATAAAAGGAACGCTTTATCGAAAGAGAAGGTAGCGGTTTTAAGTAAAGAAATTACAAAAAAGTTTTTTACCCTTGATTTTGTAAAGGATATGAAAAATTTTTTCGTTTACAATTCGATAAAAAACGAAGTTGACACTTCGTATATAATTAACACGCTTAAAAGTGCTGAAAAAACAATAGCGTATCCTATCACAATTGGTAACGAAATGGTTGCGGGTATTCCTACCGTTGACGAGTGGGAAGTTGGTGGTTTTAACGTAAAAATTCCCACAAAATACACAATTACAACTGAAATAGACGTTGCCGTTATACCCTTACTTATTTGTGACGAAAACAAAAATAGGGTAGGCTACGGAAAAGGTTATTACGACAAGTTTTTAAGCAAAAACGATTGTATAAAAGTAGGTATTTGTTACGATTTTCAAGTAGTTGAAAGTATAACGCCAAACGAGTGGGATGTTCCACTTGACTATATAATAACCCCAACAAAAATTATAACAAAGTAAAAAAATCTTCTGCGATTTTGGGCGTTCCTATAAGGGAATTTTAATTTAATACAAAAGTGTAGCCCACTATACTTCGCTTTAAGGCGAAATATGGTGGGCTTTTCTTTATACACAAAATCTTAAAAGAAAAAAGTTATATTTTTAGCCGTGTGGCTAAAAGTGATATGCAAGATAATTCTTGCGTTATATTTTGACCTTTGGTCAAAGTTATATTATATTTGCCCACATCTCGCTAAAGGCGAATATCACTTTGCGTAGCAAAATATCACGCCGTAGGCAT
>JAZSNM010000042.1:0-6791 GCA_045536405.1 Christensenellaceae bacterium | reverse complement strand
TAATAATTTTTTAAATGATTAACAATCTGTAGCAAATTAAGATTTAAATGCAGGATTTAAACTTAAATTATAATAATTATATCACGACAAAAAGCCGAGTTTTCACTCGGCTTAAATTGTTTATTTTTTAAGCATTTAATTTAAGTTCTAATTCTTTTTCGTTTGGCGATAACCAACGGTGTTTATCATCGTTAGAACGTAAGGCTATAGATGGAATATTATTTGAACGTCGCAAATACTCTTTCATTTGAAGTTGCAAATCTTCAAATGAATAGTAGTGAAGATAACGATAAAATCTTTCGTTATCGTTACGGTGCGAACGTTCCACTTTTCCGTTATGCCTTGGGGTTCTTGGTCTAATGCATTTATGTTCTATACCGAAATAAATACAAAGTTTATCAAAAGAGTGAATACGCCCGTCTTTAGTTCGTTCGTTTAAAAGTCTGAACTCTTGACCGTTATCAGTTTGAATTATTTTTGGTTTATACCCAAAAAAATTAAACGCACGCAATACAAAGTCAACGGTAGAGTCTTGCGACTGTTCTTTGTATGCTCTAATATACCTTTTACGGCTTGCCTCATCAATTACCGTATATTGATAATAACGTTCGTTAACTTCGTTACCGGTATAGCAAGAAAACGGAACGTATTTAACGTCTAATTGCCATTTTTCACCAAGAACTAACGGCGTAATATAAGGCTTAGGCTTATATACTTTGCGTTGCTTAGTTTTTATAAAGTTTTGTTTTTTCAAATAACGATAAAGCGTTACGGGGTTACGTCGGTAGTTGTAATTCCTATACAATTTGCCGTAAAGTTCATTAAGCCCTATAGACGGATTACGCCGAAGTAGATTATGAATACAAGTAATTTCATAATCCGTTTGCCTATTGGGATGCTTAATATGTTTACGGCTAAATTGTGGTTGTAAACTAGCAAGTGTTCCGTCGTAACGAACTTTCCATCGCCAAATAGTACAGCGACTAATTTTATATCGCCTACAAATAATGGTTATGGTTGAAGATTGTAACGCTTTTAATACGTTTAACTTTTCTTTTGCAGTAAACTTATACATTTTCTTTTCCCTTATTATAATTTTGTCTTTTCAATAAAATAGCAAAAGGGCTTTGGAGTCACTAAACCGTTGACACCCAAAGCCCTTTCGCTTTGCTATTTATAATATTTTCTGCCATCAGGCAAAATTGTATATTTCTAACGTTCTATACACCACCATTATTATCTTTTTGCAAATCGCTCTTACAGTGGTTATAATTCTACACCTTAAATAAGTTAATACCAAACAAAAACACAGTTGTGTTTTTGTTTCCCCTACATTGGTCAATCGTCAACTTTTATGCTGTCAAAGTAAGAAAGGAGGTAAGTCTATGAAAGATTTCGAACTTCTATTATTAGTACTGACAATACTTAACGAATTAATCGAACTTCTCAACCGTTTCGACGACTAACCTCCCTCTCAAGGTTAGTATAGCATAAAAGTAAACGGTTGTCAAATGCCCCGTAATCCTAACCCCAGCGTTATACAATAACGTTTATATTATAAGGATTTTTGTCTATATTTGTTTCACAACCAAGACTTAAAGTAAAGGGTTTGTAGGTTAAATAAATACAGTAGTCTTATTTACCTACAAGACACTCCGACATTTTGCCTTCGCCTAATAGCGAAACAAAATTCGGTCTCTACCTTTGGCAACCCTTGACTTTAAGTCTTGTTTGGATGTCTGGTTGGTTAAGAAGGTACACGGCGTCCGTGTACCTTCCTTTTTAAGAAAGGTAACGAATTAAAGCCGATTTTATCGGCAAAGGAGCACTTATGAAAACTTTACAGCAGATTTTAAAAAAAACTGAAAAAACTTGTGGCAATTGTTATCATTGTTTTGAATTAAGTAAACAAAAGTATTGCGGGATTAATGGCTTAGAAACAAAAGATACAAATTATTGTTCACAACACAAAATAAACCACGCTAGAAACATGTATTCTTTATGTTCTAGTTCGGAATGTTTAGATTGTCAATATTTCATAAAGGAGTTTCATTTTTGTAATATAGGAGGAAAAATAAATGAAACGAAAGAAAAATAAAATAGTTTACGTTTTGCATTTAAACAACAAAACAACAGGGCAACACCTAAAAGATTTAACTTACAAAAACCAAGAACAAGCGCTTAAAGATAAAGACTTTTACAATTCAACGCTAAATCTGTCGGCAACGCTTGATACCGTTATTGAAAGGTGATTTGTATGGTAACAACGTTAAAAATTATTTATATAATAGTAGGCGTAATATTACTAATACTGCTATTTAAAAATGAAAGAGCAGATAAAGGTTAATAATTAACCCCGCCCGCCCTTCTTCCTATAACAACACATCTTAAACTAAAAATATTAAAATACCAAACAGTAATAAAGTCCGTATCGCAAGATATGGATTTTTTTGTTTATATTACGTTACACAACCAAACCTAAAAGTAAAGAGTTGATAGGTTAAATAAATACAGTGGTCTTATTTACCTAACAGACACTCCGACATTTTGCCTTTGCAATTAAGCGAAACAAAATTCGGTCTCTACCTGCGGTAACTCTTGACTTTGAGTTTTGGTTGTATTTTTGGTCGGTTAAGAAGGTACACGACACGCGTGTGCCTTCTGCTCAAAAGGCCACAGTTGTGAATTATGTGCCTAACGGCAAAGGAGAAAACCAATGAAAGCGTACAGAGTAGTATTAGCAAGAAACAACAAGTTGTTTGCACTTATTCGAGTAGCAAATAACCAACAGCAAATCCGAGATTATTTCAAAGATTATTATAAGGTAACTTATATAGAAGACGTTACTAGTGAGTATAAGTTAGATTTGTGCGAGATAGAAGCAGCGTTAAACTCGTTTAATATTAAATTACCCGTTATAGACGTTGTAATTTCTATTCTAGCCGAACACTACGATAACACTTGTTATTAGTAGTTAAATGCTAGCACCTTTGTTGACAAATTGATTACAGTGGGTTATAATATCTTTGCTCACATATCAATTTCATCATAGGGGTGCTATATAAAACGGCATCTCTCTTTACTCTATGATGAAATTGTGTGAGCAGCAACTTTCAAGGGGAGATGTGTTTGGGTGCGTTCTCTTCTTGAGAATGCACTTTTTATTTTAAGGAGTATTATTATGTCAGAACAACTTCGTTGCCCCATTTGTGGTAAGCCTACTAATGTTTATATGGGAAGGACAAGAAAGGATGGTTTATGCCGTGAACACGGTATGCAAGCAAATAAAGGTGAAATAGTACAATGCCCTGACTGTGGTAAATGGAACGAAAAAGACTTAGTTTGCGATTGCAAGAAAATTAAAGAAGGAAACAATGTAAAAATACACAAGAAATGTCTATTTTGTGATAACGAAACTGAAAATGGCAATTTATTTTGTAAAGAGCATTATTTTAAATACAAAGATAAAGCAATTACAGTAATAATTAAAAATCTAAAAGAATTCAATGTGATAGACGAATATGGAAATAGAGACGTAAAAACTGCAAATGGTATGTACGTTAGAAGTCAACAAGAAAAAATAATTTATGATGAATTATATAATCGTGGTATAAGAGTAGAATATGAACATACTATTTTTTATAAAGATGAAAATGATGAAACAAAGCCATTACACCCAGACTTCTTTTTACCAGATTATAAATTATTTATAGAACACTGGGGATACGAAAATACAAAAGATAAAAAATACATAGAAACTAAAAAATTTAAAGAGAAAATTTATAAAGAACAAGGTTTTAAAATTGCAGGAACAACAAGTGAAGATATTAAAGACATAAAAACCGCAATAGACAAAATATTCTTTGAAAACAATATTAAAGTAGGAAATTAAAAAAAGAGCCTCAAGGCTCTTTTTAAATTCCATAATGGTCTTTAATTTTTTTATCACCAAAACTTCTTTTATAGATTGATAATGTTTCTTTAATATGTTCATCAGAACCGAACGCATAATCTCTATGATTAGCAAGACTTCTAAACAAAGATGAATAATTTTCATCCGCAAAAAGAACATTATGCTGATAATCAAAAGGAATATCACTAACTTTTTTATATTTACTATTTTTTTGTTTTACACTAGAAACTTTTTTAGTGTTTTTAGTTGTCCTTTTTGATGAAAACAATCCTGCTAAAAAACCACGTTTCCAAGACTTCTTTTCAGCTATAGAATAACTGCGCTTTTTACTTTTTTTATAATTTGCCATAAATTTATCCTTTTCCCTTAACGCTGGGAGCTACGTATTTTTAGTCTTTAATAGAATCTATTTTATACTCTTCTTTTAAGATTTCTTTTAAAATATCTAATATTTCCTTTTTTGTAAAATTATCGTCATCATCATTATAAACCAAAAAACTTTCAACATGAAAAGCAAACTCTTTAGCATTTTCTTTTTTGCTTTTGAGTAAACTAACATCAGGTAAAAATCGAATTTCACTCTTTTCATCTATTTCTAAATAATCTTCTTGTTCTATATAAGATAATGGTTGCCCACACTCTGGACAAAACTTGTAATGTTCTGCGGTATATTTATTACCATTATAAGCCAATTTGCAATTATGACAAAATAATCTCTCATTACGATATTTTTTACACGTTGTTTCTTCTCTAATTGCATTTATTAAACAGTATATAAAATATACCAAACACAAAACTGCGAAGATTACAACAACTACAAATATAAAGTTAACTTTGAACTCCATTATTTTTCCTTTTCCCTTAACGCTGGGAGCCACGTATTTTTATTTTTTAATTTTTAGTTGACAATTTTTATAAAATTGCATATAATACTTATAGAGAGTGCATTGACCCTTTTATAGGGCATAGGCGAAAGGCCAGAATTGCCTCTCTTTTTTATTTATTGTTTTTATCATACTTATCAATTAAATGCTTAGGCATATCTAATTTTTTATTATGTACTTCAAACAATCTTTTAGGTAATTTAGAAGGTCGCTTTAAATACATAGGTTCTTTATCATTTCTATCGGGGTTAGGATATATCCTTTCATAACCTTTAACATTAGTTCCTTCTTTATTTGGGTGTATAGCCTCTCTATGCACATAACCATCTTCATATCTTTTCTTTTGCTTGTTATAAGCTTTATCTTCATCAATAACTAAAGTGGTTCGTTTTTTACTAATTTTTAATCTTGCCCAAAAAGGAAACTTTGTGGGCATTTCTTTTTTATTTTTGCTCATAATCTTACTCCTTATCTATTTTGTGTTTATTCATAAGGTCTTGAACGAAATAACTGTTTTGCAGTTCAAGTTCCTTAACGGTTGCTTTAACGCCTTTATATTCATCAAGTTCCCAAAGCCCTATGTTAGAACGTAGCGCCCTAGTATAATAGAAATCGCCAAGACAGTCGGTAGAAAAACGCTTGCTATAAATCTTCTTAAACATAAGATAATAATGCTTGCCTTGTCTTGCGCCGTCTTGCGTTCCACTTTCAACTTGAACCTTTAACGTGCAGTAACCAAAAGTGTTATACGTGCGTATGTAAAAATCGTTAAACTTTGCAAATAGGTTTTTTAGTAAATACATTAAAAGTGTATTGTCGGCACGGTTAAAACGATATTGATAATAAAAGTTATCGAACTTACTACTAAAAAAACTATATAACAGTTCGGCAACGGCAAAGAACGGCATAGCAAGATTAGTTTCGCCCGATTTCTCAATGTAAACTATTTCGCAAAGGTCCCTAGCGTCGGCACCCCAACTCTCGGGGCGTTGCTCATCGGTTATAATCTTTACGAAAGGGTAGTTACACACCGTTGCGCTATGGCGTATCATTTTAAGCGAATCGTTAAACCCGTCGTTCTTTTGGTTGGCAAGTAAATCCTTAACCTTAGTTTCTAAAAGCGTTTGGGCGTTCTTACGTTCCTTACCAACTTCCGTTATTAAAACAACTCCAAACTCAAAGAAGTTCGCTTTAGGATTGTCCTCAATAACCTTTTTACCAAGTCGAAGCATATCAAAGTCAAGTATCTTGGCGTGGCGCGAATACGCTTGTTGCATAGTAACGTCTCGCTTAAAAAAGTCGTCGTTCCATAAGGGGAAGTTCCCTATATCTTGCTTAACGTTATCCGTTCTAACCGAATAGTTAGATATAATAAGCGAACTTTCTACAACGTAAATAAAATACAGTTCGGCATAGTCGGTTAACACTTGCCAAATATCGGTTAGTTGAAGATTGTCGTTATAATAAAGCCCGTAACGGGTGTAATCATAGCCAAAAAGCGGGTTATTATAATCAAGCCCTAATTTATTAAGCCTGCGTTTAACACTGTTTAAAACGGCTTTATCGCTAACGTCAACCGTATATAAAAACTTAATATGCTTCATCAACTTTTTAATAGTTGCTAGGTTGTATATTAAATGATTATTTATAGCGTAACGCAAATAGTTTTCAAAGTTAACCCAAGGGAAGTTGGGGAACTTTAAGTCGCATTTAAGTATTAACTCAAACGCTTTATCTCGTAGCATTACTTCTTCAGAGAGTGCCATATCGGTAAGCGTTGTGGTTTTCTTTTTGCCCATAGTTCCGCAAATGAACGAAACGATAGGTCGTTCGTTTATAAACCCACAGTTCTTTCGCTCCATATGGTTAAGGTTTTGATAGCCTATTTTTTTGCGAGTTGAAACTAAAATAGCATAGGCTATAACAAGCCATATAACACCGGGTATAAACGCTATGGGAACGCTTATATCGCAAAACAACTTGTAAAACTGCCT
>JAZSNM010000025.1:0-88002 GCA_045536405.1 Christensenellaceae bacterium | reverse complement strand
ATGAAGATATTCCGTCTTTAAGAAAAAGAGATGACGTGATTTTGCTTGATACTCGCACACCTTTTGAATATATGCGTGGACACGCTGATGGTTTAAGTCGGAGGCCAAGCGGTCTTAGGAAGACAAAGCCCCAGGGCAACTCCTTGGCTCACAGAACGACATGGCTACGATCCGACTTATGAAGATATTCCGTCTTTAAGAAAAAGAGATGACGTGATTTTGCTTGATACTCGCACACCTTTTGAATATATGCGTGGACACGCTGATGGTTTTATCAATATTCCACTTGATGATTTAAGAGAGCGTTTAAGCGGGCTTGACAAGTCTAAAAAAATCTACGTCATGTGCCAAAGTGGCTTGCGTAGTTATCTTGCAACACGCATTTTAATGCAAAACGGCTTTGATGCCTACAACTTTGCAGGTGGTTTTAGATTATATAGCAGTATCAAAAACGAAGAAATGCTATCCGAACAATGCTACACCTGTGGCATGGAGAAATAAAAAACTCTACTTGAAGACGTAATTAAACACGACGATAAAACAGGTAAGTCGGTGGCAAAAACCACCGGCTTATTATTTTGTACAAGCAAGATTAATAATAGTTTTCTTTTTGCGCTTAGCATATTCTAAAGTTTTTGCAGCTCCACCCCAAGAATACATAACGTAGGCAATAACTAAATCGGCTTCTTCAACCATCCACTCATTTCTTTTTAAGATTGCAAACTTACGTGGAACACTTTCAATAGGAGGGAATATAACGTCGTCATAATGATATTTAGCGAACTCTAATTTAGAATAATTCTTATCAAGATAGGGCGTAATAAATATAAGCTCAATCTCCGGAAAATTGGCTTTCAAATCTTTTAAAGTACGCAAACACAATACGTCAAAATCACCATACCCACCTAAGTAAAATTTACAGGTGGGATTTTTTATTATCTCGCCAACGAGAATATTTTTTAGTTGTTCTTTGATGTCGTCGTTAAACAAAAAATCGGAATGTCCGCAAAATGTAATTATCATGCATAGCCTCAATGCGTAGATTTACCTACATATTATATCAAAACATTTAGAAAAATAGCAAGCGTTTACGTAGGTTTAGCTACGTATATTTAGAAACGTAAACTGTTAAACTTATATGTAGATATAACTGCGTAGGAGGAATGACGCATGAACGTATGTGAAGCAACAGCTAAAAGAATAAACCAATTATTAAAAGAAAAGGGGATGACTCAATACAGATTAGAACAAAAGTCGGGTATATTACACGGAAGTATGGCGTGTATTATGAATGGACGAAACAAAACGGTAACATTGAGTACGATTTATATGTTGGCAAGAGGTTTTGATATGTCGATAATAGAGTTTCTCAATAATGAGATTTTCTTATCAGAAGATGTTGATTTTGAATAAAGTAATAATCATAATAATTGCCCTCACACAATAGTTTATCACAATAAACTTCGTTTTGAAAAGCGTTCAGCACAATAAACTAAAATTTTAATTGCACAAACTATAATTATTGCAATGAACGTTTATTGTGGTAAACGTAAGGAGGCTATTATGAAATTATCTGAAGCAGTAGGTAAGAGGGTGGAAAATTTGCTCGCAGAACGCAATATGACTCAATATCAGTTATACAAAAATGGAGGTATTCCTCGTTCTACAATTTCAGTTACTGTTGACGGTAAATATAAAACAGTAAAACTCGATACAATCTATCAAATTGTTGCAACTTTGGGTATATCGCTCAAAGAATTTTTTGACGATACGTTATTTGATGAAATAGAAGATTAATCGTTGATAAGGTTTTTAATTATTATAATTTTTAGAAAATAGGTCGGTGGCTATTGCTATCGACTTTTCTTTTTAACTAAACTCACACGAAACACTTATTCAACGTAGTGTTTTGCGTAAAAACAGTTAAAACCAATATTTTTTATACCTAAAATGCTTTAAAAACGTCGTTTTTTCTACGGAAATTATGCAAATCAGGTACAGTATTACTAAATATTAACCAAATCTACACAAACCACTTGACTTTTGTAGTGTTTTATGTTAAAATGGTTAAAATTAGTTTTGAGGATATATAAATGGTAAAATTTATCCCTTATACGTTTACAAAAAAGGACGTAATAGGCAATTTTATAAATGATAAACAATACGAAAATTGGATAGCGGGGCAGGTTCGTTCTAAAAAAATTGTTAAAGTTCGCAACGGGTTATACGTTCACGTTGACGTGTCGGGATATCCGCTTACTACAAAGTTTGAACTTGCTACAAAAATCGCTGAAGATGCTTTCGTGTGCTATCATTCTGCTTTTGAATATTTTGGCGTGGCTAATCAAGTTTTTAATACCGTAACGGTTGGTAGTAAAAAACGATTCAACGATTTTACTTTTGATGATATCGACTATGTTCGTAAACCTTTAAAACACGACGTTCAAATTATGAATATAATAACTGCTGCAGTTCGTGTAACGTCTCTTGAACGAACAGTTGTTGACTGCCTTGACGATATTGATGCAGGTGGTGGAATTGATGAAATCTTAAATGCGCTTGACCAAATTCGTGTTTTAGACGAAACAAAACTACTTGAAACGTTAAAAGTATATGATTCGGTATTTCTATATCAAAAAGCAGGCTACGTGTTAGAACATTTTCAAGACAAATTTATGCTGCCCGATTCGTTCTTTGAAGAGTGTAAAAGCAAACTAACCAATCAGATAAAATATTTTTTACAAAACGAGTATAAAGAGATAGAATTTAATTCTAAGTGGAAACTTATGGCTCCTAAAAATCTTAAATCTCGTCTAAACGGGGGATATTAATGGAATTTTCAAGACAATACTTGACAAGACTTGCCCAAGAATCTAACTTTATAAAAGATACTTTGGAAAAAGTTTTACGTCTTTCTGAAATATTAAAATTCTTAAATAGCGACATTGTCTTTAAGGATAAACTTGCTCTTAAAGGCGGTACGGCTATAAATCTAACTGCGGTAGAACTTCCACGCCTTTCTGTTGATATCGATTTGGATTTTACCGTAAACGTCGATAGGGAAGAATTGCCCGAAATTAAAGAGAAGTTTAAAAAGCGCTTAACCGACTATATGTGGCAAGAAGGCTATTCGCTTGCAGATTCCCGTGACCATTTCGCTTTAACGTCGTTCTTATTTAATTACATTAATAACGCAGGCAATCGTGACAATATAAAGGTTGAAATTAACTTCTTGGATAGATGCCACGTGTTACCGCTTGAAAAGAAGAAAATTTTAACGAAAGGTATAGTAGAAGATTTTGAAGTTTTAACCTTAAATACTACTGAACTCTACGCTAGTAAAATCAACGCACTTTTATCACGTGCTACGCCAAGAGATTTATACGACGTTAACGCTATGATAGAAAATAACGTTATAACGGATACTGAACTTTTAAGAAAATGTCTTGTATTTTATAACGCTATCGGCGGGGATTATGATATTCAAACATTAGATTATAAAAACGTGGAAAGATTAGATTATAGAAAATATAAAACTCAATTAAAACCCGTTATATCCAAAGACGATAAGTTTGACATTGAAAAGGCAAAAGAAAAAGTTCTGGCGTACGTAAAAGATTTACTTGTTTTAACGGACGGAGAGAAAGAGTTTTTAAGTAAATTAAAAGAGAAAACCTATGCTCCCGAATTATTATTCGATAACGAAGAAATTGTAGCGAATATAAAACATCACCCCGCCGCACTTTGGAGAACAAAAGAAAATAATTAAATATGACGGAAATTGTCATATTTAGTATGATATAATTAAGAAAAAATGGAGTTAAATTATGGATAAAAATACTATAGATACAATTGTTAATATTTTACAAAGTGGTAAACCGCTTCCTTCTTCTTATCAAGAAGTTTTATTTCCTATAGACCATAAGGAGTATTCTTTAACTTACAAAGAGAAAAAGTCAAAACAAGAAATACTTTCTATTGGAAACGAGCCTCAAGCTGTTCCTTTTCAAATAGAAAAAGAATTTAATTGTAGCGCTACTGAAGATTGGCACAATTTACTTATTTGTGGCGATAATTTTCAAGCGCTTAAAACCATTTATGAGAATAAAGACCCTTTAATTAAGGATAAAGTAAAAGGGAAGGTTAAACTTATTTATATAGACCCTCCATTTGCAACAGAGGGAGATTTTTCTGCTAAAGACGGAGAAAAAGCGTATAGTGATAAGATTAAGGGTGCGGAATTCATTGAATTTATAAGAGAACGTCTTATGTTGGCAAAAGAATTATTAGCCGATGATGGTAGCATTTTTGTACACCTAGATATGAAAAAGTATCATTATATCAAAATCGTTATGGATGAAATATTCGGCGAAAATAATTTTAGGAACGAGATTGTTTGGCAAAGTTCTAGTTCTGGAAAAACTTTGACCAAAAATTTATCTAAAGATACACAATTTATATGTTGGTATACCAAAACGGATAGATATAAGTTCAGAAATGTGTATACAGCCTTGTCAGACAAAACGCTAAAGATGTACAAATATGATGATAATGACGGTAGAGGTAAATATAGGTTGTATCCATTGCAAAAAACGGATGGACCTACGGTTGGAACTAAATATGAGTATGTTGACGAGACAGGTAAAAAATGGAAAGCGCCCAAAAAGGGTTGGAGAATGGTATATGAAAAATTAAAAGCATTAGAACTTGATAATAGATTGTGGATGAACGGAAAATCTCTTCAGGAAAAAGCATATTGGAATGAAAGAGAAAATTCGGGGAAATTAGCTAACAATCTTTGGGTGGATTGTCCAAACTTGCAAGGTAGCAATAAGGAAATCTGTGGTTATCCAACGCAAAAGCCATTATCGTTGCTCCAGAGAATTATTGAAATGACTACTGATAAAGACGATATAGTTATGGACTTTTTTGCGGGAAGCGGAACTACTTTGATAGCATCTGAGAAAATGCAAAGAAGGTGGATAGGTTGTGATTTGGGAAAGCTGTCTATTTACACTATACAAAAAAGATTATTAACACTTCATAAACCAGCTTCTTTTTGTCTTGTTAATGCAGGGTGTTATAATTTAGAAACAGTATTTAATTTAGAAAGAGATAAATACTATAATTTTGTTTTAGATTTGTTCCATATTGATAGGCAAGAAACAAAGATAAATGGTATCAAGATTGACGGTAAACGTCGTGGAGATTGGGTAAAAGTCTTTACATTTCAGGATTTTGAAAACAATACGGCAATTGATGAAAGTTATATTGAGGAGTTGCATGCGCAATTTGGTGGTCGTATTGGAAAACGTTTTTATTTAATTGCACCAGAAATGAACGTGGATATTATAGGAGATTATTATAAAGTAGGAGACGTAAAATATTATTTGCTTAGAATTCCCTACCAAGTAATTGCCGAATTGCACAAATTAAAATTTAAAAAGCTACAACAACCCAATAAGAAAGAAAATATTAACTCTATAGAAAATTCAGTAGGTTTTTACTTTAATGAAATGCCTGAAGTAAAGTCTAAGCTTAGTATTCAAAAAAATAAAGTTAAAATTGAAATAAGTAGTGTTACATCACCGTATATGCAACTTGACAAAGATAATAATCCAATTGAGAAAATTTTAGCAATGGTTTTACTAGACACAAGTTCTAACGAGAATTTTATTATGCAAGAAGTTTATTTTGCGGATGAAATTGAAACAGATAAAGGATATGTTATCGAAATTGATTCAACTAAATGTTTGACTAATAAAATGAAATTAATATACGTAGACATTTTTGGTAACGAATTTAAGGAAGTTTTGGAGATAAAATAAATGGAAGGGATAATTAAAACTGATATAAAAAACTTGGTTTTAAAAGTTAGTTCAAATTATAATCATGTAGCCTTAAACTTAGAGGAATGGCAGGATTTTTTGGATATTTTATGTGGTGACCGTGAATATCAAAAAGAAGCAATAAAAACAGCGTTAGTGTTTTTAGCTTCTGGCGAATATGACATGATAAATAATTTAGTTGCGGAAAACTATGAAAAGAATGAAGATATTAAGACTATATATTCTTCATTATCGCAATATTTAAAAGATTTACAGATACCCAATATTTTATCGGCTACTATAGATTTAGCGACAGGAACAGGAAAAAGTTACGTTATATTTGGTATTTGTTTTATTATGATGGCTATAGCAAAAGTTAAACGCACTTTAATTTTATGCCCATCTTTAACAATTGAATCGGAACTAAATAAAAAGTTTCAAAATCTTTTATGTAGAGAAGATTTGCTTAGTGCTGTTCCAGATAAGTATATGCCGTGCGCGTTTCAATTGACAAAAGCAAATCAAACCATTACAAATGGAGATATTTGTATTGAAAATATTCATGCTGTTTATAGTAATACAGGCTCTTCAATAAAAGACAGTTTTGAAAATACGGGTGAGGATACTCTTGTTTTAAGCGATGAGGTTCACCATGCTTATAACGGCTCGAGCGATTCAGATATAAAGAAATGGAAAGCGTTTGTCACTAGTTTTGATTATGGCTTTAAATATCATATAGGATTCACGGGTACAGCGTATAAAGGAGATACATATTTTAACGATGTAATTTATAGATATTCTTTAAGACAAGCAATTGACGACCGTATTGTGAAAAATATTAATTATGTTGATGAAGATGTTAGTGAAAACGATAATGAAAAGTTTCAAAAGATTTATCAAAATCACATAAAAAATAAAAATAAATACACCTCGATAAAACCGATTTCTATAATCGTAACCGCAGATATTCAGTCTGCCAAGAATCTTGAAGAGGATTTTGTAGATTTCTTAACATCATTTACTAATAGAGACAGGTCCGAAATTGAAAGAGAGGTTTTAATTGTGACCTCTCATAAGGACCATAAAAATAATATTCCAATACTACAAACTGTTGATGAAAAAGATAATCGTGTAGAGTGGATTATTTCTGTCTCTATGCTAACTGAAGGTTGGGACGTCAAAAACGTGTTTCAAATTGTGCCCTGGGAAGATAGAGCGTTTAATTCAAAACTTCTAATTTCTCAGGTCTTGGGAAGAGGGTTACGAATTCCAGAATCTCTTAAAATGCAGCCTTCGGTAAGAGTATTTAATCACTCTTCTTGGGGTAAGAATATTAGAAAAATTGTAGACGAGGTATTGGAAAATGAAGCAATACTTCCAAGTCGTGTAATCTTAGAAGGAGACCGCGCAAACCATAATTTTACTTTACACAAATTAGACTATGATAAAGTAGAAACGCAAAAGTTTAATGAAAACTATGACAAAACAGAAACTTTTGATATAAGCAAGCCATTGACACTTGTTACCCAAGAAGAAAAAATTTCACGTTCTGTTACATATTTAGATGCCAAAAATAGAACAGAAGATATAGAATATGAAATTTTAAAAGAAACAAAAACAGTTGAAGAAGTGGCTACGGCTATAATAAATCAATATCGTAGTAGAAAAAACGAAGCGCGTATTCGAAATTTGTCTAATGAGTTGATTTTTAATAACGGCGAAACCGAAATGGATAAATTGCCGACATATCAAGAAATAGTTGATTTTATCAAAAAATCAATGAAAGAAGCCAATATTAACGGTAATAGGTTAACTGCGGTCAATATTGAAAAAATCAATGGTAAATTCACGGGATTGCTGCGTAAAAAGCGCACTTCAGC
Organism: Christensenellaceae bacterium; assembly: GCA_045536405.1. Taxonomy (GTDB): domain Bacteria; phylum Bacillota; class Clostridia; order Christensenellales; family Borkfalkiaceae; genus HGM11412. Next base: position 80,294 of record JAZSNM010000025.1, on the reverse strand, counting down.
AGGTTTTGAAAACAAAGTAAAATCTCCTGAAGAAATATCTACGATAAAACTTGATAAATCATCAATAAGGTTTTCATCTTTAAAAAATGGTATTGTTGTATATTATAGTAATGACTATAAAAATGAATTGCTTGATGAAGAAGTTGAGGTTTTTGAGCATTTTATGGATGAATTTCCACGCAAGCAATTTAAGCAATGTAATGTGTACAATTTTAAAACGCCGTTAAGTTTAGTTTTTACTAATCGCGAACCTGAAACAAAGTTTGTTGAAATGATTATAAAAGATAATATGTCGGCAATCATTGATTCTTGGATAAAATCAAGAGATGTAGGTTTTTATAAAATATCATATATATTGAAACGTGGAAGTAGTCCTAAAGATTTTAATCCTGATTTCTTCTTGAAAATAGGCAAACATATAGTTGTGGTAGAAACAAAAGCTGACAGGGATATCTCGAAGGAGAATTATTCGAAGTATATTGATGCAATGAAGCATTTTGCACTTCTTAACAAAGAGTTGGAAAATCAAGGCAAAGATATTCAATATCATTTTAATATATTGTCGCCATCGTCATATCCTGATTTTGAAAAGAAGCTGTTGGACGGAACTTATTTTAATGGTTTTAGGTCTGAGATAGAAGCACAACTGTTAGAGGCTTTTAAGAATAAGAACGATTAAAACTTATATAAATTAATAAAATTGATAATAGTATTGTATTCGTGTAAGGAACAAAAGAAAAGGAATAAGTATGGCGGAACTCAATTTTAATAAACGGGCAATCAACTATGAAAGGTTGACAAAACAAAAAATTAAATTCAATCAAGGCACTAAGGATAAGCAAATCTTTCATTATACATCAATATTGGGTTTAAAATCGATATTGGAGAACTCCACATTAAGGTTTACTAATATCGGTTATCTAAACGATAAGGATGAAATAAAAGCGGGATTAACAACACTTGCCAAACTAATAGACTCGCCAGAAGGAGAGTTTATGAAAATAGAAAAATCTTTACGCAATATTGAGGACCAAACTTTTGTATGTTGTTTTTCTTTAGACCAAGATTCTCTTCCGATGTGGAATTATTATACAAAAGAAATCAATAATCAAGGATATAATATTGAATTCAACGATAAACTTTTAGTTGAAAGCATATTGAAAGGAAACGAGTGTTTGGATGGTTGCGAATTGTCATTTGGTGTTGTTGAATATTGTCAAGACGACAAATCTGAATATAGTGAAGCGTTTTCAAATGAATTAATCTCAAACTTTCAGTTGGCTACAATGAAATTATTTTATTCTGCAGCAAAAATTTATTCTAATGAGGCATTAGAATTAAAGAAGTGGGAAAATGAGATTAATAAGATGTCTCGTGATAAAAAAGATATAGATATTCCCGTTTATAAATTTGATGGAGATGAGTGTAAATTTAAAAAAGATACATCGGGCAATTATTTGTGTTTTATAAAAAGGGATTGTTTTGCTCCAGAAAAGGAATTAAGAATTGTTGTAACAGTTCCTAAATCAAAATTAAAAGAATTAAAAGATAAAGAAATTTATAAATATAGGATAAGTAATGGGATTCTAATACCTTATTTAGAATTAAAATTTTCTCACAATGCTATAAAATCTTTAACAATTTCTCCTACTACACAAATAGATTTAGCAGAACAAAGTTTACAAGATTTCTTAAAATATTGTGAGTTTAACGTGGAAGATTATTCTAAATTCATCCATAAATCTAATATACCTGTAAGATTTTAGTACAAAAGCGGTCAGATGTACCTAAACGTGGACAATTGGCGTCTGTCCATATTAGGTTTAACAACTTCGTGATATAATCCAAGAAAAACAAAGGAGAAACTTATGAGAACATTTACCGAAGAAGAAATTAAAAACATTGAACTTAAAGGTCTGATATGTCTTGCTGAGAATTTTGACAGCAATACTATAGGATACAAGCTGTCATCGGAGATTATTAGGTTTTTAAACAATGAACAAATTGTTGATAGAGAAGTTTTAGATGAAATTGTATTTTTATCCTTTTCTAATGGGGCAAAATTACCCCCGATGACCGCAGTTATCCCTAGAGAATCTTTTTTATATGTAGAAAACTTTAAAAACATTAAAAAAGAGGCATTAAGAAAATTTTCAAACGATCAGTTTGTTTTTTATAAAGCGTTGGTTGTATTATTTTTAAATAATATAATTAGAATTTATCCCGAAGAAGCATTTCAATATAATTTAGTTTTGGATCGCTCTATGCACTATGTTCTTCCGTCAACCGTTGAAACTATAAATTTTATAGAGTTAATTGTCGACCTAATTGAAAACGATAAGCCTGCGTTTGTTAGTTTTATTAATTATCAAGAAACGAATATTGAACATATTTTAACTAAAAAAATAACGTATATTACTGAAAAAGAAGAGGTTCTTTCTAAAGAATTAGAAGAGAGTAAAAGGAAAATAGAAGCATTAACGAAAGAAAATGAAATCGCAATACAAAAGAATGATGTATTGATAAAGGAAAATGAAAAAACAATAAAAGAAAACAGAAATAGTATTATTACAATTGTATCCTTAATAGTTACTATTGTGCCTTTATTTATAGTAAATCTTAGTATTTTGGTAAATTCATTTAATATTGTTTTATTGTTATGTATTAATGGCATTTTGTTATCCTTAATAGCTGTTATATTTTATTTAATAGAAAGAATAATTGGAACTAAAACTTCAATTAAGCCTTTCATTACATTTGGTTCTATTGGGATAGGTTTGCTGGTAATTGGTATAGCAATGTGGATTATTTCAGCTGTTCATCCTAATTTTTTGAATTTTATTAAATTGTTGACACTTAAATAATAGTAAATGATATATAACATAGTAGACAAATATGCCCAAAAATGGATTTTTGAATATTTATAAATACATAAGCTAATGGTCAGATGTACTTAAACGTGGACATTTGACCGTTGCCATTGTTAGCGAAATTTTATATAATATATGACGTAGGTTGTCATATTTAGTGTGGTATAATATAATCGAACAGTAGATTTGCAATCTCGCGGTTAAGCGAAATAGGGTGGACAACCTATTTTTAAAAAATTTTAAGATTTTTTTGGTACTAAAATCTATTGATTTTCTACATTTTATTACCTTATGTGGTAGCAATTGGCTTATAATCATTCAAAAGGGAGTTTTAAGCATAGGGTGAAATTTTGTTATAGTTGGAAGGGGAAAATGGCGAAAAAAGGTTACGGATACTTCTATTTTCTTGATGAAAACGGCTCCCTTCAGATGCGGAAACTTACGGGTAAAAAGCGTAAGGAAGTTCTCAAAAACTATTTACGTCGGCGTAGTGGGCGTGAAATGAAGTTAGAGACTATCGCAAACGCTTTTAACGTTTCTACTCGTTCAATGCAAAAGCTATTGAAAGAATTGGAGACGGAAAACGTAATCCGCCGTGAAGCTACGTATGACGAAAACGGCAAGCAAAAGGCTAACCGTATCGTTTACATAGGGGATAAGTCTCGGCTCACGGGTAAGGAACTGCAAATAGAAAACGTTTGCGCGGAGGACAACCCATTAAAGCTTCGTGACTTCCGTTGGGAAGGGTATTGGCGTATAGAACGTGATGACCTATTCTTTAATTACGAGTGCGCTTTTGGTTGTGATGGAATGATACCTGAACTAAACGCTCGTGCGCGCCGAAACGGTTGCACGTCGGTTTTTGAAGACCCCGAAGAATTTTACAACGCAAGCGAATACGTTGACGAGAAAGCAGAAGCAATCAATAAAGAATTAAAAAGTTTCGCAAAGAAAAAAAGGAAAAAGAGGAAGAAAAAATAAATTAAGTGATGCGCTAATTAAATAGAATGATTGACCATCATAGAGGTATTACCTAAACACGGTTAAAGTCGGTGATAGTTTTATCAACGACTTTTTTGTCCCCTTTTTTAAAGTTTTTTCGTAAAAAGGGTTGCAAAATAAATTTTCGTGTCCTTGGATATATGGGGGATAAAAATTCTTTGGAATATTTTCGGCGTTTTTGCCGCTTGATAAATAAAAGATAAGGAGGTGATTAAAATGCACAAATTTCAGTCTTGCCGATAGACTTAAAACTTCGGCGTGGTCGTAAAAACTGCAAGCCGTCGTCGGGCTTACGACTTTTAAATTTATGGGAGAGGTATATTCGCTTATCGGATAGCGAGGTACGCAAGTGGCACGCCACTTACCGAGCGAAACGCTCGCCTCGTTGGTGGAAGTTCTTCCCCCCAAGCCCCTTTACGTTGGCAAAAAAACAAAGTAGGAGGAAAACATTATAGAAGAAATTAAGAAGAAAAAGGCTAAACGAAATCGTCCTTATTCCTATTCGTTTAGGGTGTCGGAAACGGAAAAGGAAACGATTGAAAGAAAAATTAAATTAAGCGGACAAAGTAAAACGGATTATCTCATACGCGCGCTTGCGGACAAGCCTATTATTTATATCGACAACGGCAACGAGATTTTAGCCGAACTTAAACGGCAAGGAAACAATCTTAACCAAGTAGTAAAAAATAATTATTTTGGTAGAGCAACGCAAGACGAATTACTCAGCGCTATCAAAGAGTGTAAGTCTTTGTATAAGAAACTTTCGGATATGCTTGGAGGTGGATAATGCCACTTCTTAAATGTCAGTCAAGCAAAAGTACGCCACAAAAAGTTATGGCTTACGTCACGGATAAAAACAAGGCAGAATTTGTATCGGTAAGAAACTTGTTTGAAGACGAAGATTATGCCGAGCAGTTTGAGCAAACGGCAAAACGGTTTGGTAAAGGCGAAAAGTTTGAAGAGCGTAAATATTATCATTTCAAATTATCTTGTGATAGAAAAGATAAAGTTTCACCACAAGAAGCGCATATTTACGCCGAAGAATTAACCGCTATACTTTTCTGCGATTGCGAGTGCGTGATTGCTACGCATACGGATACGGACACGGTACATAGTCATATCGTCGTAAACGCCGTTCATCCCGTTACGGGCAAAAAACTGCGCATAACAAGAAAAGATTATACAGATATGAAAGACGAAGCTAACCGATTGGGCAAAGAAATGGGCTTTTCAGAGATAGACTTCCGCAAGAAAGCAAAGAACAACCGTACAGCCGAAGAACAACACATTATTCTTAAAGGTGGAACGAGTTGGAAGGAAGAACTGCGCGAAGTTATCGAAGAAGCCAAGCAAACGGCTTTATCTGAAGAAGAGTTTATTTCGCATCTTTCCCTTTACGGCGTAACGCTTAGTAGAACGAAAACTGAATATTCATATTTACACCCTAAAAAGAAAAAGCCTATCCGTGGGGCTAAACTCGGAGAAAATTATACTAAAAAGGAGATAATAAATGGCATTAACAAGAATAGATACGGGGGAACAAGCAACTCCGTTGTCGGAATTAGAGAAACGTACGGATGCGTACAAGGATATGACGGACAACCAACTACTTCGAGAAGCATTGGCGAAATCGAGCGTGAACTGCAACGGCTTAATCAAGAATCAGAATACGCTCGTCAAGGGCTTGACGGACGAAGTGAAATCGCTAAAAGAGAACAACGAATACGAGATGAGAAGAATGACTCGATTAGTAACGGCAACGGTGGACGAGTTTCGGGAAGTAGCGAGGGAGGAACGTCAGTTCAAAACGGAAATAAGTCAAACCATAAAAAACGAGATTACTCGTTCAGTAAATGACGTGCAAGCCTACGCTAAAAAAGCGGTGGATGAAAGTGTGAAAGAGATTAAGGAAGAACTCAAAACAACTGCAAAAGAAATTCAAAAACAGCGCGAAGAAATGCAAGTGGAAGGCGGTTTTAGAAAGTTTATGTTTTGGGCTACGCCTATACTACTATTTGCGCAAAGCATCGCAATGACACTTTTACTATTAAGATAAAACTATTTTCTCAAAAGAATATAAAACAGCTTGACTATCTCGTGATATCACGGTATAATATTGCTACAATAAATTTTAGGGAGGGTTTTATGAACGTAGAAGAAATCATTAAAAAGGCGGAAGCAAACGAAGAGTTAACTGTGGAAGAAATTAAAATCTATCAACAAGCAGTTAAACCTAAAAAGCACGTTTACGGCAAGTATGGAACGCTTGCGAAACAGTATATTGAAGAGCATAACTTCGGTAAATTGTTAAGTTTAGCAGGGCATTTGCCCGAATACTTGCACGGAGTAGATAAAGCCGCAGAAGATTTGTATGATACTATGTGGGACAAACTTTCTAAAAACGAACAGTATCGCCCTACGGGTAATTACTTGGAAGACATTAAAAGAATTAATGCTATGAAACAAGTGATTGAAGAAGAGATTTTAAGCGAAATCGTTTATATTTAAGGAGAAAATACAATGGAAAAACAATTAACGCCAAAACAAAAGGCAAGAATTAAGTATGAAATCGTGCACAAGGAAGAGCGTGAACAAGCAACAAGGCAATTTAACACGAGACTTCCCGTTAAAGAGCACGATGAAATAATGGCTTTCTTAAAACAAAAAAGAATTTCAAAAGTAGATTTGATTAGATTAGGATATCAAACCTTGCGAAAAGAATTTGAAGAAAGCAAATAACAGCGGAACACATTATGTGCTTAACACACCCGTAATGTCGGGAATTAATAAGGAGAAAAATGATTGCATAGGGCATTCGTACTTATCTTTCCGTTAAAAGTGCGGATATCACCCTATAAAATAAAAAATAAGGAGAATTGAATTATAAGGAATTAAATTTAAGAGAAGAAAAATTAAATAATGAAGTGGAAAATCAAGGTTGCTACAAAACCCAAAACGTGGAGAAAATCGACAAGTCAAAAATAAATATGGAGGTGTTAAATAAGATTATCGCGTTTAAGATGTTAGAGATTATGCGTGATAACGAAATGATTGACGAGCGAGAATACGCTAAAATTGAAAAGAAGCGTACTCAGTTTGGGGAAAGTGTAGTAAAGCAAAATAAATTATTCAAAGGAGGCGATTTAACTTGATTGAAAACGGAATGGTAATGCCCACTAACGTTAATTTTAACAGGGCAAGGCAAAGAAGAGTGGTTTTCTACGGACGAGTTAGCACAGAACACGAAGCGCAGTTATCGGCTTTAGAAAATCAAATGCAATGGTACGACGACGTGGCGGATAGAAATCCTAATTGGTATGTTATTAAAAAATATATCGACGAAGGGATTACGGGAACGCAAGCGAAAAAGCGACCTGCATTTTTAAGGATGATACAAGACGCTAAACAAAAGAAGTTTGATTTAATCGTAACGAGAGAAGTGTGTAGATTTGCAAGAAACACGGTTGATACGCTCGTAGTTACGAGAGAATTGAAAGAGTACGGCATTGAAGTCTATTTCGTAGAAGATAATATTTGGACGATGGACGGAGACGGCGAACTTAGACTCACGATTATGGCAACGCTTGCGCAAGAAGAAAGCAGAAAAATTTCAGAGCGTGTGCGCGCGGGGCAAAAAATCAGTAGAGACAAGGGCGTTTTGTATGGAAGTGGTAATATTCTTGGTTATGATAGGGACAAGGCAAAAGGAACTTACGTAATCAACGAAGAACAAGCCGAAACGGTGCGTATGATTTACGATATGTATTCGGCGGGTAAAGGAATATCTCAAATTCGTGACGAGATGATACGACGTAAAAGAAAAGATAGTTCGGGGTTAGTTAGATGGGAGAACGCGAAAGTATCACGAGTACTACATAACTCAACCTATAAAGGCTATCCTGCGTACTTAAAATCACGAAGAAATAATTTCCTTGACCAAAAAATTATTATAAACCGTGACGAAGATACCTATCTTTACGTAAAAGGCGATTTTGAGCCGATTATATCCGAAGAACAATGGGATAGATGCAAGCAGATAAGAGAGCAACGTACAAGGTATAGTAAATTCCGTACGGAAAACGGGGAAGTTCTTCACAAAACGGGCATTCACGAAAGTAGCGACGTTTGGACGAAGAAATTAAAATGTAGATGCGGTTATAAAATGCGCAAAAACAAGTGGCGCAAGAATAAAAACGGCGAAGTCATCTATGGATATAAATGCTATAACCAACTTAACTATGGTTCTAAGGATATTAGAATTGAAGCAGGGATTGACGATTCAAAAAGTTGTAATCTTAGAGAAATATGCGATTGGAAATTAGAAATGATGGCAAGGCATATTTTTGCAGGGTTATGGGGTAACAAGAAAGATATTCTAAATAACGTGTCGTCTTTATATCAAATCGGTGTGTTTCAAGAATATCAAAAAGCGGCGGAAATTAAGGCAACGGTTGATAAAGAGATAGCAAAATTAGACGAAAAACTAAAACGCTTAACTCGTATGCGCTTGGAAGACGAAATCCCGAAAGAATCTTACTTAGAACTCAAAAAGGAAATTGAGCAAGAGAAAATCGAACTTATAAACAAAAGGCGTATTCTTGATGCGGGGATGGTTCCAAACGAAGACGGGGAAGAAGAGCCTGCAAAAAAGGTGGAAGACTTCTTGTTGTCGAAAATGGATTTTACCGAACACTACGTAGATAGAGAAGTGATTAAACAGTTCGTTCATACCATTGTTCCCGTAACAGAAACGTGTTTTAATTGGTATATGAATTTTGACTTAATTGATGTGCCAAACGATATGAAAAAGTTGGTATGGGAATTTACGATTGATTATAAATCGGCAAGGTCTTATCGAAAGGAAAAAGACGGTATGCTTAGACCAAATCAATGGCAAGATTTGACGGTAAAGGTGTTTATATAACATAAGAATGATAAGGGAAAAACTAAAAAAAATTAAAACTGAATACAACCGCTACGGCGGATAAATATATGGATAACAGTATCGTGATAACAGCCTAATATTAAACGGGTAATTTGTCGCTAAGGGCAAAAGATAACGAGCACAAGCTGCTATTAAACAAAGTAAGGGAAAATAAATAAGCCTTTTTGGACATTTATTATCGGCTTTGAAGAAGCGAAGGCATACCATTGGAGAAATTATGGGGTGCATACCCATAAATCCAAGTGGGAAGATATTGTTGTAAACGTGTATATCTAAAAAAATGAAAAGCCGTTGTGTGAGAAAACATACGACGGCTTTTTTCATAAGATAGGGAATTGTTTTTACATTATATATAATATATAGGAGAAATGGTATGGAGAGAGAAATATCACAAGCTGTCTATCAATATTTATTGTCGCTTGTTCCGTATGGGAAATTGACGCACTACGAAGCAATAAGTAATTATGTGGCAAAGCTATATGGTGAGAAAATCTTGTCGTGTAATGGATTGATGAGATTTCACTCGCCCGCAGAGTGGGATATACTGTTGAAGTACGTTCCAAGACATAGAGAAGTTTCTTCTTCGGGTATGTTATTACATACGTACCAAGCAGAGAAATTGAGAGAAGAAGGACATACGATTGTGCCATATAGCAGAAGAAATGATAGTCCGAAGGTTGAAAACGCGAGAAACTTTTGGTTTGATTTTGACAAGGATGCTAACGTAGATCCTAATATATTGCACGATATAGACAGGAAGATGAGTTGCGTAGAATATCTATTAAAAGATGGACAAGAGCTTATTTAATTTGAATAAGTTCTTTTTTCTTCTTAAAAACACAAACAAATGTTCGTATTTTATTGACAAGATTGATTTTATATGGTATAATTGAAATCCAAAATTGACGAAAAGGGGGCAAAAGTGGATAAACAACGCATATTTTTTGTGTGCATATGAAGTCGTTTTTTGCTTCCGTGGAGTGTGCAGAACGCAGATTAAATCCGTTTGAAACAAACCTTGTCGTTGCGGATGAAACACGCGGTAGCGGTACAATATGCTTGGCGATTTCCCCTGCAATGAAAGCGCTTGGCGTAAAAAACCGTTGTCGGTTGTTTGAGATATCGAAAAACATAAAGTACATAATCGCAATGCCGCACATGAAAAAGTATATCGAGTACAATGGCGATATTTACGATATTTATTTGGATTACATTGATCCACGAGATATTCACGTGTATTCGATAGACGAGTCGTTTTTGGACGTGACGGATTATCTTCGGATGTATCATAAAAGTCCGCGACAGTTCGCAAAATTTCTTATTGAGCAAATAGCCGAACGTACACATATTCCCGCAACGGTTGGGATAGGCACAAACTTGTATCATGCTAAAATTGCGTTGGATATAGCAGCGAAAAAACGCTCTGACCATATTGGGTGGCTCAATGAAGAATTGTATCAAGAAACGCTTTGGAAACACCGTCCATGCGCAAGAAGCAGTGATGAACAATATGACGGAATCCGTTGTATACGGTTTCAACGGTATCACCAAGACGGCAATCGTTCTCGGTTGTATCGGTATCGGTGTATTCGTTGGTACGAAACTTTTCGCAACGGCTAAATCTTGGCTTAACGTAAAAGGTATTTTGCGCGTTTCCTTTGCAGTAGTTGCAGTTATTACTATCGCGTTCGTATTCACGGGGGCGAAAGAAGCGGCTGTTACGGTTACGAAATCTACGAACGAAATGGGTATGTCGGCTTCTTCGACGCAATCCATGTCCTTCTTGAAGTTGGTTGCATCTGGTGAATACGATTACGTAATTATCAGTGGTTCGAATCCGCTTACGGGTGAAACCATGAAACAAATCATGTCTACGGACGCATGGTACGAAATGGATATAAGTGGCTTTATGGGTATCAACTATGAAGTTGAATACGTTGGCGATTTGTTGTTGACGTTCAGCGTGTTCGCGCAAATGTTCTCTATCGTTGTTGCAATTCTTGCAGCGGTTGCACTTGGCAAAATGCTCAAGAACTTGTGGAGCGAAGAAAAGAGCAGACACCTTGGTATTTCCATCGTTCTCTTGATTTTTGCAGTATTCTATACGATTTTCGCTATCGTTGCGAAGAGTAAGATTGTTGAAATCAATGAAGTAATGGCTGGTGGTTCGACGGCTTTTACGGCGCCTGTTCTTCCCGAAGTTAGCGTTACGCCCGTTATCCTTGGCGCAGTATTCGCGGTTATCAACCTTGGTATGGCTATCGCGCAAAAAGTGGTTGATCCGAAACCCGTTGCGCCCGTTGATCACTACGGTTATGCGCCCGTATACGCAGCTCCCCAAAACTACAACAACAATAACATGTCGTTAGGTGGTTAATTAAAAACAAAAACGAAAACACCTTTTCCGAGCACTCGGAAAAGTTGTTTTTTCAATGAGAAGAAAAGCGTTGCCATTGTGGAAATATTACGATAATGCACGCAACGCGTGCAATTCATGACCGTAGGGCAATTCATGAAAATTTTATTTTCAATTCATGCAAGCCATGCTTGCAATTCATTTAAGCGAAACGCGTTGCGTTTCACGCAAATACTCTTTCGGCGTGCAACCGTAAAAGCGCTTGAAGTTAAGAAAATATTGTTGTGGGCTTTGGAAACCGACGGCGGTGTATACGCTGGATATTTTTTGGCTACGAAGCAGTTTTACCGAACGTTGTACGCGTACGGAATTGATATATTGCGTAACGCCCGTTTGGAAAAATTTTTTAAACAGCGCGGAAAAATAATTACGGGAATAGCCAAACTGTTTAGAGAGCGTTTCCAGCGTAATATTCTCCGCGTAATTTTCATGGATATATTCCGCGATTTGCACAATTAGCATTTTTTCGCCCAAATCCGCGCAAGGTGAAAATTCCGTTTTGGATTGATACAAACCAAGCAAACAATTAACTGTGCCACGCAAATACGTGCGGTTGCACGCCGTTTTGATTTGTCGTATCAAGCGGATCATTTCTCCGTCCGTATCGTCCACGATGAACGTTTGTGGAGCTTGTGCGCGACAAAACCGCTCAAATTCCACGCAATAATCCGCGGACACGGTCGCTACGATTTGTGCGCCGTTCGAGCGCAAGTACGAATGTAGCGTATAGGGTGGACAAACGAGCAACTGATTTGCAGAAAGCGTCTTTTTTTCGCCGTTAATAAGCACTTGTTTTTCGCCTTTCGTTACGTATAAAAATTCGACGGAACGGTGAAAATGAGGCAGACAATTATTATCGCCTTCGTGATAGTAGTGTTGAGAATCGCGATTGCTTTCAAAAAACATAAAAAAACCTTAATATTTATGATAAAATAAAGAATAAACCGAATTAAAAACGGATATTTTATGATATAATGCTAACATAAAATACCAAAAAGGTCAAGGGATATAAATATGTTAAACCAACATTTACAGGTAAAAACTTCGTCAAAGGCGAAAATAGAGAATATCGTGCTGTGGAAGAACTATCGTATTACGGTGCTTGGGTCGCGGTTAATCCGTATGGAACGGAGCGAGAATTTGGAATTTCGCGATGCGGCGACGCAATCGGTTTGGTTTCGGGATATGGCTGTGCAAGCCTACCAAACGGAAGAAAAGGACGGCGCATTGTATATCCAAACGGAGGCTTGTACGTTGAAGATTTGCGAAAATCGCGACGATTGCCGTATTCGTTTGTCGAACGGAGAATGGCAAGAAATTTCCAACGCAGGGAACTTGCTCGGCACGTATAGAACGTTGGACGAATGTAACGGCAACGTGCATATGTTATGGCAAGAAAAAGTTCAACTTGGCACGGGGGTATGCTCGAAAACGGGCGTGGCGGTGTACGATGACGTAAATTCGTTGACGCTTGGCGACGACGGGGCGATTAAACCGCAACGCGGCGACGGCACGGACGAATATATTTTTGCGTTTGGCAACGACTATCGCGCGGCAGTGCGGGCGTTATATACAATTATGGGCAAAACGCCGCTCGTGCCGCGGTTTGCGCTGGGGAACTGGTGGAGTAGATATCACGCGTATACGCAAGAAGAGTATATGCAGCTTTTAACGCGTTTTAAAGAAAACGATGTACCTTTGTCCGTTGCGACGATTGATATGGACTGGCACTGGTCTACGACCACGGTGGAAAAATTCCGTTTGAAAGAAACGGGCAAGGACACGTCCTATTACGTGGGCGAGGACAAGTATAAACGTGTGGGTTGGACGGGTTATAGCTGGAATACCGATTTATTCCCCGATTATCGTGGTATGCTCAAAGAAATTGAAGAAATGGGCTTGAAAATCACGCTCAATTTGCACCCTGCGGACGGCGTTCGGTTTTGGGACGAGCAATACGGCGATATGTGTAAGGCGTTAGGCATGGATGCGGCGAGCGAACAGGCAATCCCGTTCGATATCACCGACGATACGTTCGTCAACGCGTATTTTGATATCTTGCACAAGCCGTTTGAAAGGGAAGGCGTTGCTTTTTGGTGGATTGACTGGCAACAGGGTACGAAAACGAAAATAGCTGGGCTTGACCCGCTTTGGTCGCTCAATCACTATCATTATTTGGATAATGCGAAAGAGAAAGAAAATCCGCTTATTTTGTCGAGATATGCAGGGGTTGGCTCGCACAGATATCCGCTCGGGTTTTCGGGGGATACGGAAATTACGTGGGCGACGTTAGATTACCTGCCCTATTTCACGGCGACTGCAAGCAACGTGGGGTATACTTGGTGGTCGCACGATATCGGCGGGCATCACAGGGGCGAGAAAGAAGACGAATTATTCGTACGGCACGTGCAGTTTGGGGTGCTTAGCCCTATTAATCGTTTGCATTGTTCTAACTGGGAAACGATTTCTAAAGAACCTTGGTATTTCTTGAACGGCGCAGGTGAAATCGTCAAAGAGTGGTTGCGATTTCGTCATAAGCTTTTGCCGTATTTGCATTCGGCGTCCTATCGCACGCATGAGAACGGTTTAGCGCTTATCGAACCGCTTTATTACGAATGGGATTTACCTAAGGCGTATGAATACGATAGAGAATATTTATTCGGTGGACAAATGCTCGTCGTACCCGTTACAGCCAAGCGCGAAGCGGACGGATATGCGCGTACGAACGTCTGGATTCCCGAAGGGACTTGGACGGATATGTTCACGGGCGATAGATACGTCGTAGGCACAGGCGGTGTGGAAAAGACGTTGTTGCGTACGTTGGATAGCGTACCCGTTCTTGTGCGAGCAGGTGGGATTATACCGCTCGGTGCGAACGCAGGCAACGACGTGAGTAATCCGAAGAAGTTGGAAATTTGCGTATGGGAAGGCGACGGCGCGTTTACGCTTAGCGAAGACGGGCGTGAACAGGGTACGAGTGGAGTACTTCGTACGCAGATGACGACAAGCCTTACCAAATCGGGTGAAAAGAACGTACAAACGCTTCGTATGCAGTTTACAGGGGATGCGTCTATTGTGCCCATGGATAGGGTGTTGCGCGTTTCCTTTAAAGATATACCAGTGGGCGCGTGTGTGCGTGTGTATGCGGACGGCGTGGAATTGCCCGTAAAGAATTTGCATCTTATGCACGCGGCGGCGGAATTTGCGTTTAACGGCGCAAAGGAAATCGTCGTTACGGCGCAGTACGAACCGCAAACGGAGCTTTCTAAATTACTCGCTCGCGCAGCGAAGATATTGACGATGGGCGAATACAACAACCGTTTGAAGATTGAACTTTGGGTACAGTTGGAAAAGGTAAAAACGGTGGAAGAATACGCGGATATCGTGGCTACTTGTGGCATGTCGGAGATAATCAAGGCGCGATTAACGGAAACTTTATAATATTTTACGCAAGCGAAAAAAATACTCGCTTGCGTAAAAATTTTACATTATCGGGTAACCCCCGTTGGGCTTGGGACTGCTATCGCCGTTTCATTCAAATGTTCTCGGACGTTGTTATGGAAGTGGGCTAAAATTACTTTGAAAAGCTCATCGACGAAATGAAAGAAAAAAAAGGAGTTACGCAAGACGTAGAACTTGACGCAAACGACTTGAAAGAACTCGCTAACCAATTCAAGGCTGAGTATAAAAAGCAACTCGGTAAAGAGTTTCCCAACGACCCCAAAGAACAACTCTTCGTAGCGGTTAAAGCCGTATTCCGTTCTTGGGTCAACCCTCGTGCGAATATCTATCGTATGGACCACGATATCCCGTACAGCTGGGGTACTGCGGTAAACGTACAAATGATGGCGTTCGGTAACATGGGCGAAACGTCTGGTACGGGCGTTGCGTTCACGCGTAACCCTGCTACGGGCGCGTTTGCGTGCTGTTATGTGCTTGTGGACGTGTATAACCGTTCTTCGCTTGTTTTAGATAAAAGCAAGAACAACGGCTGGGTGGGGTATTAAGCCTTGAACGTGTATAACGAGCCCAGCGGGAGTAAAGTGCGTATAGACGAAAACGGGTATATTTTGTACACAGACGCCACGTCGGTTAAGCTTATGGGCAACACGACAATGACGAATTTTGAACTCGTCGCACCCGACGGTGTAACCGAAGTGCACAGGCTTTCGTTTTATAACAATATGAACGTCGTGAGCGTAAAATTACCCGCCTCGTGTAAAAAGGTGGGTGCGCAGGCGTTCCATTTTGCGTATAAATTGCGTTCGGTGGATTTGGGCGGCGTGGAAACGGTCGAAAAGAACGCGTTTGCAGATAATACCGTTTTGCGGAGTGTAAGCACGGGAAATTCTCTAAAAACGGTGGGCGAGAACGCGTTTGAGAAATGTAAAAAACTAAATAGAATTACGTTCAAAGGCACGCTTTTGCAGTGGAATGAAATTTCCGTTGCGGCAGGCAACGATTTTTGGACGAATGCAGACGTGGAATACGTGAGCGAATAAAAAGCCCCCTAGTTTTACTGGAGGGGGACTTTTTGTATAACGTAATTCCGTTTTTCGGAATTACGTAAGAAAACCACGCGATAGTCACGTGGTTCGGTGGAGGTTTACCGATGAGTTGAAATAAAAACTCCGATTTAGTATAATGTAATTGCGACCTGCCAGTAACAAAAAACAAAATAAAAAATCGGAGGATAAAATATGTCGGAAACATTTAATACCACAAATAGTTTAGCACATACAAAATGGAATTGCAAGTATCATATCGTATTTGCACCTAAATATCGTAGAAAAATTTTTTATGAACAACATAGACTTGAAATACGAGAAATTCTAAGGAAATTATGTCAATGGAAAGGAGTAAAAGTGTTGGAAGGTGAGATATGTCCTGACCATATACACATACTCGTAACAATACCACCCAAAATGAGCGTTTGGGGTTTTATGGGATATTTGAAAGGAAAAAGTGCAACGATAATATTCTCAAAATGGGGAATATGAAGTTTGCATACCGAAATCGCGAATTTTGGTGCAAGGGCTACTATGTCGATACGGTAGGGAAGAATACGCAAGCAATAGTAGAGTATGTCAAAAATCAGTTGAAGTTAGATAAAGAAAGCGACCAATTGAGTATTATTGACCCGAATGACCCGTTGACGGGTAGCAAGTAATACATGCATGACTGGCAGGTCAATAAAAAAGCACATTTGTGCTACGCCAGTAGTAAAGGGCTATGCCCGAAAAAGTAAAGCCACCCGCTATGCGGGTGGATATTTACTGTATTAAATTAGAAAATGAAAATTATAGATAATATGAATTTTTATAGCGAAGTGGACTTACGCCCACTTCTTTTTTGAATACGCGTGAAAAGTAATTGTAATCGGAAAATCCAACCACGTCGGCGATTTCCGGTAAGGACAAAGTACCTTCTAACAATAAGGATTTTGCGGTGTCAATGCGTTTTTTAATAATATATTCCATAATCGACGTCCCCGTTGTTTGTTTGAAAATCATTTCGCAATGCGGGACGGAATAGTGCGTATGCTTGCTTATATCCGAGAGGGTAATTTTGTGTGAAAAATTTAGGCGTATATAATTTTTGATTTTTGCAACGAGGCGAGGCTCGGCTTGCATTTTACACTGCTTTTCCAGTTGCTTTAACAAACAGCCTAAAAGCAGTTCAAAGCGCTCGTCTTTGAGATTGTTAGTATATTCAAAGATTGAATCAAAAGTGTGAAGCAGATTATGAACGACCTCGCTAATGCCGTATTTCATCAAAAGCGGAAGTTCGATGGGAAAATCGGTCTCAAAATTAAAACTGATATAATCAGCATCGCTCACGGGAGCGCGTTGCCGTAAACTGCCTTTCGCTATATAAATGACGTCTCCCTTTTCGAGTGGTGTTTCTACGCCGTTTACCGTATAATGCAAGCATCCATTGAAAACAACCGTGAGCTCGTTATAAGCGAGCTTATACGGCGTTATTGCGACGTGAGGAGATTTTAAGTTGTGTCTGTAAAAGAGTAAATTAATCATAAGATAATGCTAAAAATAAAGAAAAATTGCTTGTATGCATATTTTTAGAATGCTATAACTTAAGTATATATAAAATAAAAATAAAAGTCAAACAAAAAGGAGGCTATATGATAAAATTAAGCGCATTTTCCGACGAAGCGGGAAACAGCATACAGGAACAAATTTCCGCGTTGAAACGAAATGGAATTTCCCTGATGGAATTGCGTTCGATAGACGGCAAAAACGTGGCGGAGTTTACGGAAGAAGAGGCGAAGTCTTATCAAAAGCAATTAGAGGAAAACGGAATTTCCGTTTGGTCTATCGGTTCGCCGCTTGGCAAAGTGGATATAGACGTTGATTTTAACAAGTATTGTGAAAAAGTAAGACACGTTTGCAAGCTTACGAATATTTTTAAGACGAAAAAGATTAGAATGTTCAGCTTTTTTAAGGCGTATGACGAGGAAGAAAAGGTGTTTGCATATCTTCGCGAAATGGTGAAAATCGGCAAGGAATACGGCGTGGATATGTGCCATGAAAACGAAAAAGACGTGTTTGGGGATACGGCGGAGCGCGTATTGAAAATCATGCAAAACGTAGAGGGCTTGAAATATATTTACGACCCCGCGAATTATTTACAATGCGGACAAGCAGCCGACGAAACGCTCGCGATTTTCCATTCTAAAACGGATTATTTCCATATCAAAGACGTGATAAGCGAAACGGGCGAGCTTGTGCCCGCTGGATATGGCGATACGAAAATAAAAGAACTTGTTGCCAAAATTGAAGACGAAAAAGTGTTGACTTTGGAACCGCATTTGATGGAGTTTGATGCGTATAAGAGTATTGATAATACGGAAATGAAGCACAAATTTACGTTTGCGAACGGACAAGAAGCTTTTGACGCGGCGGTTACGGCGTTGAAAAATATATTAAAAGAACTGAATTATAAAGAAGAAAAAGGAGAATTTGTAAAATGAAAGACGTAGGGTTAAATCTTTATTCCATTCGGAATTTGATTAAAACGGAAGCAGAATTTTTAGAAACGGCAAAGAAATTAAAAGAGATGGGATATTCGTATATGCAATATTCGGGCGGCCCTTATGAAGTGGACAGAATTAAGCGTGTAAGCGAAGAGACGGGTATGCCGATTTGTCTTACGCACGTAAAATACGACCGTATTGTAAACGAAACGGACGTTTTGATGGAAGAGCATAGTCAATTTGGTTGCAAATATATTGGCTTGGGCGCAATGCCCATTCCGAAAATCATTGATGAAACGGAATGTAAACAGACGGTAGAATTGTTAAACGCTGCAGGCGAAAAAATGGCGAAAAACGGGTTCAAATTTTTCTACCACCATCACCAGTTTGAATTTTTGAAACACGGCAATCAAACGGTATTTGATTATATGGTAGAAAATGCGCCGTATATTAATTTTACCGCAGATACCTACTGGTTGCAATACGGCGGCGTGGATATTTTATCGACGCTTGAAAAATTAAAAGGCAGAATTGCTTGCGTGCATTTGAAAGACTATAAACAAACATACAATGAGGAGACGAAAAAGATTGAGCCCACATTCAGTCCTGTGGGAGAAGGTCTGCTCAATTTCAAAGCAATCGTAGAGAAATTGAAAACACTTGGGGTAGAGTATTATTTAGTAGAACAGGATAACGCAGCGCTTTTACCCGATACGTTAGGGGAAGTGGAAAGAAGTATTAAGTATATTCAAAAGGAGCTTTAAGGTAATGGAAAAGGTCAGATTTGGTATTATCGGTATGGGCAATCAAGGCACCCATTATGCGGATTTTTTAAACGAGGGCAAAGTAGAAAACGGCGTGCTTTCAGCTGTTTGCGACAATAAAGCCAGCAGACTTGAAACGGCAAAAAATAAGTTTGAGGGTATTGCGTATTACGATAATTATATCGAAATGCTGGAAAGCGGGGTCTGTGATGCCGTTTTGGTAGAAACGCCGCACTATATCCACCCTGAAATCGTTATGGAGTGCTTGAAACGTAACGTACACGTAATTTGTGATAAACCTGCGGGGGTATATACCAAGCAGGTTCGAGAAATGAACGAATTTGCAAAACAGCATAAAGCAAGATTTGCCATGATGTTCAATCAACGCACGAACTGCGTGTATCGCAAAATGCGTGAAATTATTCAAGAGGGCGGCATTGGCGAGCTGCAAAGAGTAAACTGGATTATCACGAATTGGTTCCGCACACAACGGTATTACGATAGCGGCGGTTGGCGCGCAACGTGGGCAGGCGAAGGTGGCGGAGTGCTTATCAATCAATGTCCGCACCAAATTGACCTTGTGCAGTGGATAGTGGGCGAAATGCCTGAAGCGGTACGCGGATTTTGTCAATACGGCAAGTGGCACGACATTGAAGTGGAGGACGAGGTAACTGCGTATTTCCGTTACAAAAACGGGGCAACGGGTGTGTTTATCACGACGACGGGCGAAACTCCTGGAACAAACCGACTTGAAATTTCAGGCACGAAAGGCAAGTTGCTCTGTGAGGGTAATATATTAAAATGGTATAAAAACGAAGTAGATGCATTGGAGTTTTCCAACACGACGACGGAGGGCTTTAAGTGTCCTAAATGCGAAATTATTGAAGTGGAGACGGATGGACAAAACCCGCAACACGTAGGTATTCTTAATAATTTTGCTAATGCGATTTTGGGCTTGGAAGAACAGTTTGTGCAAGGTGTTGACGGGATTAACGGCGTGGAACTTATGAATGCGATTGAGCTTTCGGGGTGGAGAAACGGCGAGGAAGTAACGTTGCCCATTGATGAAGAAATCTATTTGGCGGAGCTCAACAAAAAAAGAGCTACGTCAAGATTAAAGGAAGACCAAGACGTTGGCATTACAGAAATGAGTAATACTTTTGGCAGCGAAAAAAATAACTTTGATTTGCAAGGAATATTGTGTATGAAAACTGCAATAGTTGGTTTGGGCGTGATAGGCAAGGTGCATATTTCCGTACTGCAAGAATTGAATTTAGAAATTGCAGCGGTTTGCGATTGCGATGAAGATAGATTAAAACAGTACCACGAGATTTCGGGGTACGTTGACTATGAAACAATGCTTGATAAAGTATGTCCCGACGTCGTGCATATCTGTACGCCGCATTATCTGCATACGGAAATGATTTTGGCGGCGTTAAAGCGGAATATCAACGTGCTTTGCGAAAAGCCTCTGTGCATAAAAGAAGAGGATATTCCTTTGATTTTAGAGGCGGAAAAAGCCTCTAACGCCCAGCTTGGCGTTTGTTTTCAAAATCGTTATGTTCCTGCAAACTTATATGCAAAGGAATATTTACAGGATAAAAATATCATTGCGGCAACGGGGAGCGTGGTTTGGCATCGCGATAAAAGTTATTATCATTCGGAAGGCTGGCGCGGTAAATGGAAAACCGAAGGCGGCGGCGTGTTAATTAACCAAGCGATACATACGCTCGACCTGTTACAATGGTTTTGTGGTATGCCGGAGAAAGTCTATGCAAGCGTCAGCAATCTTACCTTAACGGATGCGATTGAGGTGGAGGACACAGCCACTTTGGTATGTCGCAGAGCGGACGGTACGGGCTTTAACTTTTTTGCGACCAACGCATCTAACGTTGGATTTCCCGTAGAACTTATTTTGCGAACGGAAACGGAAACCGTTCGGGTAATGCCAGATGAGGTTATCATAAACAATGAATTGATTTCTTTGAAAAATAACGATAAAATGTATGGCAAAAAGAGTTATGGCTTTGGGCATAAGGCTTTAATACAAGATTTCTACGATTGTGTACAAAACCGTCGGCAATTCTCTATCAACGGAACGGAAGCCGCCAAAAGCGTGCAAATTATATTACAGGCGTATAAAAATAAACCATAACATAGCTTTGCCATAAGTCCGATTTAGGCTATGAGGCTTGTGGTGCTCAAAAAAATACGCCTAGACCCGCAGAAGATTTAGAGTGGGTTAAGAATTTTGATAAATATGACGAAAGTTGTCATATTTAGTGTGTTATAATATATTAAAGATATTTAAGCAAGGAGACGAATTATGATTCTTAACTATGAAGCCAAAGAAAATAAAATGATAGATGTATTCGTGGGGGATATGGACGGCTTGCGCTCGTATCTTGTTAGTGCAAAAAGAGTTAAAGCGGAATATGAAGATTTATGTTTTTCAATGACAGAATCCACACCCAAAGGCAGTGTAGAGAAGGAATGCTGTATTCCTGCTAAATGGGTTCAAGAATTTAGTCTTGAAAAACGAAAAGCGTTGTTTGAGAATTTTATTGATAACAAATATTTCGACGCACCACTTGTTGATAAAATGCTTTCTTTTGATAATGAGTTTTGCAGTATGAATTTACATTTGTCGCTTAGCGATATTTGCGATGAAAACTTCTACGAGGGTAGATTAGCATACGTTTATAATCAATTGGTAATCGACTTGGGTGCAGAAGAACACGAAGCGAAAGAAGTTGTTGATTATCAGCTTCAATTAGTCGAGAAGATTGTAAATTATGCAAAAGACGGTTATACGTTGCGGTTTTGGTGTAGTTATAATAATGAAGATTTGTGTTCTTTATATTATTTAATGCATTTACTTCGTAATATTGAATGTTCGATTTTACTACTAAATTTGCCCCAAAGAATTCGCAAACCGAACGGAAGATTTGTGAATAAATTGCGGAAATGGGCTCAGCTTTATCGTGAACAAATAGGGTTTGCGATTTCGCAAAGCAATCCACATTTTATAATGGCGGAAGAGAAGGAAAAATACGCTCAAATTTGGGATAGATTAAAAGAAGAAAATGCAAAGATTAGGATTACGGACGGCGACAAAATAAGAAGCGTGCCTATTGATTATTATTTCGGACTTATCGAAAGGAACTGTCCCAAAGATAAACCGTTTAAGTTGACAAGTCTTCTTCATTTTATTTATAAAAACGAAAAGAATCGTAATCTAGATCACTTCCCGTATTATTTTTGGTCAACGCAATTTGCTATTATGATGGATAGGGGCATTTTGCGTAAAGTAAAAGACGTAAAAAATGATTGTTGGGGCTATAATTGTTGGGTGGAATACGTAGGGGAACAACCTAAAACCGTATCGAGGATAACTTGGGAACAATATGATTACATAGACAGGCGGTTAACTGAAATAGGGTGTGATCTAATGACGCTTGTGGATGCGATATGCGATGATAATTTTGAGAAAAGTTATCAGGTTTTAATGGAAAATCCCAATATCACAAAAGAAGAGTTCTTGTCGATAATGGGTATAGAAGAAGATTCTTTTGACGATTCCGACCATAATTTACGTATTTACAAATACACGTATTGTGAAAAGTGTGGGCAATTGGTAGATAAAATGGATTATAGAGAACGTGGGTATTGTAGATACTGCGAAAATCCGTTTGAAGAAACTTTTGACGTCATAAGCGAGATATACGAAAAAGCCAAGTTTGTTATGAACTATTTATTAAAGCTCGACGTAGACTGAGAATTCATAAAATTGGCGATTGCGGATAGAAATTTAGATAAAAGTTATCGTATAATAGAGAATAATCAAAATATAAGCGTAACGGAATTTATAAAAGAGTTTGGAATATGACTTTGGATGAGATAAAAAAGAGAATAAAACAAGTGGATATTAATCAGCCGTTCATTAACAAATTTGGCTTGTTAAGCACATATTTAAGCGAGGCAATCGAAGCTGAAAATATAAAAATGGTAGAAGTTTTGTTGAAAAATGGTGCGAATCCTAATTTGATTTGCGATGGGGAAAACGTGCTTTGGAATCTGCAATATACACAATATCCCCACCCTAAATTTTCGGTTTCCGATATGGCGGACGAATCTGACGAGAACCGCTTAAAAATTGCGCAATTGTTGTTAGAGTATGGTGCGAATCCTAATATTGCTTTGGAGGGGGAATCGTTGTTCTCATATGTTTATTATGCCGTATATCAGGATGATGACTTTGGTCGGTCTTTAGCGTATCGAGGTCGTTTTTTGATATTACTGATTGCCTATGGCGGTGGAGAAAATCGGTTAATGCCAAAAATCAAAAAACCTTTTGATAAAAGCAGGATGAAAGATTATCGTTTAGACGGTTTTAATATTCGCGATAAAAATGGTGATGTGATTGTAGAAATTTAAGAAAAATAAATATTTTTACAAAAGCGGTCAAATGTACCTAAACGTAGACGTTTGACCGTTGCTATTTTTAGCGAAATTTTATATAATATATGACGTAGGTTGTCATATTTAGTGTGGTATAATATAATCGAACAGTAGAGTTGCAATCTCGCGGAAAATAAAACCACTTAACAATTAAAATATTATTTTATATATAAGTATATAAAAAAATAGGTATGCGAAGATTTATCACATGCCTATTTTGTTTTTGTAATTATATTTTTATTTTTGCATTTTATTTTTTGCAATTATTTTTTAAGTTCTAAAGTGCGTTTGTATGCCGAGAATACCGCGTCCATAGTGGCGGAGCGGAAACCGCCTTTTTCTAGTGCGTGTACGCCGGCAATAGTTGTTCCACCAGGTGAGCAAACGGCATCTTTAAGGTCGGCAGGATGTCCAAATTCAAGTAGCATTTTACCAGCGCCAAGAATTGTTTGCGCTGCGTAGATAGCGGCTTTATCACGAGGTACGCCACATTCTACCGCACCGTCGGCAAGGGCTTCGGCAAACGCATAAACAAACGCTGGTCCACAACCCGAAAGCGCGCTCGCCGCATCAATTTTATCTTCGGGAAGTTTGTCAATTACGCCCGCTTTTGCAAAAGCATCTTTAAATTCTTGTTCGTCGATAGGGGATACGCCTAAGCAATCGTATAAAATCATACCTTCGCCAACAAGGGCTGGAGTGTTAGGCATAATACGTATTACGGGTACGTCCGCGCCGATAAAAGTGCGTATGGCTGAAATAGAAATGCCCGCCGCCATGGTAATTACCACGGCTTTTTTATTTAATTGTAATTGTGATTTAAACGCTGAAATCGTTTCTTCTATATTTTGCGGTTTTACGCCAAGTACGATAAATTTACATTGAGTTGCAATTTCTTGAGTAGATAGTACCGTTGCGCCACTTTCTTTTGAAAGCGCTTGCGCTTTTTCGGTGCAATGATCGTTGACGGCAATATTTTGTCCGCCTACGGCTTTTGTTACAGCGCGTGCTAAAGCCCCGCCCATATTTCCGCATCCAATAAAACCGAGTGTGTACATAAAATTTCTCCTATTATTTTCTAATTTGTCCGTCCCCGTGAACGATATATTTATAAGAAGTGAGTTCTTCTAATCCCATAGGACCACGGGCATGTAATTTTTGTGTAGAAATACCAATTTCACAACCTTTGCCAAATTCTCCGCCGTCGGTGAAGCGGGTAGATGCGTTAACGTATACTGCGGAACTATCTACTTCACGCGTAAATTTATTTGCGGTTGTAGAATTTTTCGTTACGATACAATCGCTATGACCGGTTGAGTGGTCTTGAATATGTTTAATGGCTTCATCAATGCCGTTTACAACTTTCACGGCAAGAATATAATCTAAAAACTCCGTATCAAAATCGTTTTCACTTGCTTTAACGCCACCTATGATAGCGTACGACTTTTCACAAACGCGAAGTTCTACGGGTTGTAATGAAGAAGTTATTCGACTGTCTACCAGCCTTGCTTTTAGTAACGGTAAAAACTCGATTGCAATTTTTTGGTCTATAAGACATACTTCTAAAGCGTTACAAACTGATGGGCGTGAAGTTTTTGCATTGTCGATAATATCGAGCGCTTTATAAATATCTGCGTCACTATCAACGTATACGTGGCAAATGCCCGTTCCCGTTTCAATACACGGTACTTTTGCATTTTCAACGCACGAGCGTATAAGTCCTGCGCCACCACGTGGAATAAGTGCGTCAACGTAGCCTACCGCCGTCATAAGTTGGGTTGCGCTTTGGCGTGAAGTGTCGGAAGGTAGATTGATAAAGTTCTCATTAATACCCATATTTGCAAGTACCGAGCGTAGCACGGTAACTATTGCCTTAGAAGAATTATAAGCGTCTTTACCACCACGTAAAATACAAACGTTACCACTTTTAAAACATAGTGCGACAGCGTCCGACGTTACGTTAGGACGACTTTCGTAAATTATACCTATAACACCTAAAGGTACGCGTGTTTTTTCTATCGTTAAGCCGTTAATAAGCGTGGTTTTTTCTAAACAAACTCCTACGGGGTCGGGTAGTGACGCTACGTCACGTATGCCTTTCGCCATACTTGCTATACGCGATTTAGTAAGACGTAGTCTATCAAGCATTACGTCGGACAAAATACTTTTAGCAAGAGTAACGTCTAATTCGTTAGCCTTTAAAATTTTGTCCGCATTTTCTTCGAGAGCATCCGCCATATGAAGTAATGCTTTGTTTTTAATTTCAGTTGTTAATTTTGCCGATTCACGAGACGCTACTTTTGCATCTTCTAAAATGGCTTTCATGCTTTTCATATTATTACCTCTTGGCTAAAAAGCGAGTAAACTTACCCTTTTTGCCGTTAATAACGTCGTATAAAATTTCAGGATTTTTTCCGCAAGCAATAATCATTTCACAGCCTGCGTTAGTGCAAAGTTTGGCGGCTGATAATTTTGTTTTCATTCCGCCCGTGCCAAGAGTAGAGCCCGCGTCTCCTCCAAGTGAAATAGTTTCTTCAGTAACGCAAGATACTTCTTCGATAAGTTTTGCGTTTGGGTCTTTACGTGGGTCTGACGAATATAGGCCGTCCACGTCCGAAAGAATAATAAGTAAATCGGCTTGTACTGAAACGGCTACTAATGCGGAAAGAGTATCATTATCGCCAACTTTGATTTCTTCCGTTGCAATCGTGTCGTTTTCATTAATAATAGGAAGTGCCCCAAGTTCTAATAATCGAGAAATTGTGTTGTTAAAATTTTCATGGCGTTCGGTTGACGTAAAGTCGGAACCCGTCAAAAGAATTTGCGCTACGGTGTGGTTGTATTCGGTGAATAATCTATCGTAAGTATACATTAACTCGCATTGACCTACGGCCGCCGCCGCTTGCTTTGTTGGGATATCCGTTGGTTTTTTATTAAGCGCAAGTTTGCCAACTCCCATACCGATTGCGCCCGAAGATACTAAAATAACTTCGTGCCCCGCGTTTTTTAAATCACTTATAACTCGGCAAAGGTCGCCCGTTAAACGAATATTCAGTTTTCCCGTTGCGTGTGCTAACGTAGACGTGCCCACTTTAATTACTAATCTCATACGCTAAATCCTTTTTTAATTGTTAATTAAATATAGTATAATCGTTTTTTTTTACTTTGTCAATTTTGTGTAAGAAGTAAAATAAAATTTACTTTAAAAGACAAATATAAACAGTGCGTCAGTAATAATCGTTATTACTGACGCACTTATAATAGGTTTTTTGATATTTTTTTTATTTTTTAAAGTCTAGCAACACCCGTTTTGCGAGCCGCTTCTTTAACTGCTGATGAAACAGCCTCTTTAATAGATGGGTTGAACGCATCTGGAATAATGTATTCAGGTGTAAGTTCGCTTTCAGGAATTACGTTTGCAATGGCTTCAGCAGCGGCAAGTTTCATTTCATCGTTAATATCGCGTGCGTGTACGTCAAGTGCACCACGGAAAATACCAGGGAAAGCAAGAACGTTATTGATTTGGTTAGGAAAGTCGCTTCTACCCGTACCTACAATTTTTGCCCCAGCCTCAATTGCTTCATTAGGCATAATTTCTGGAACAGGGTTTGCCATAGCAAAAATAATAGGGTCTTTAGCCATAGTTTTAACCATTTCTTTAGTTAAACTACCTGGCGCAGAAACGCCAACAAATACGTCAGCACCCTTAATTACTTCGGCTAAACTGCCTTTTTTCATTTCAAGATTTGAAATTTTAGCCATTTCAGCCTTAATATCATTAAGTCCTTCACGTCCTTGATAAATTGCGCCTTTACGGTCGCATAAAATAACTTTTTTAAGACCTTTACTCATTAAAAGTTTGGTTATAGCGATACCTGCTGCACCTGCGCCGTTAACAACAACTTCAATATCTTCAATCTTTTTGTTAACGAGTTTTAAAGCGTTAATCATTGCGGCCAAAGTAACTATTGCCGTACCGTGTTGATCGTCGTGAAAAATTGGAATATCACATACTTCTTTTAAGCGTTTTTCAATTTCAAAGCAACGTGGAGCGGAAATATCTTCAAGGTTAACTCCACCAAAACTACCGGCTAAAAGTTTAACGGTGTTTACAATATCGTCAACTTCTTTAGAACGGATACATAAAGGAAATGCGTCTACGTCGCCAAACGTCTTAAATAAAGCGCATTTGCCTTCCATAACGGGCATACCTGCTTCGGGACCGATATCTCCAAGACCTAAAACGGCAGTACCATCGGTTACAACGGCAACCAAGTTAGAACGACGAGTGTAAACGTATGATAAATCAACGTTTTTGGAAATTTTTAAGCATGGCTCAGCAACACCAGGAGTGTAAGCAACGGCAAGTTCTTCGGGGCTTGTGATAGGTGCGTGTGCTATAACTTCGATTTTACCGTGCCATTTAGCATGTTCTTGTAAAGCAAATTCTTTTTTGTCCATATAATTACTCCTTAAACGTAACAGGGTATTTTAATAAAACGACTTAAAAAACAAAAGCCAACTTCTACCCATTATAATTATTATAACAATTAGGGCTTAAAATGTAAAGGGAGGTTAAAGATAAATAATAAAAATTAGGAATTAATAAAATTTATCTAAATAAATTAGGAAAATGTATAATTTATTTAAATAAATAAAAAACAAGTAGATTGACAAGGTGTTATAAGTGTGTTAAAATTAACTAGAAAAGAAAATTAGTAATTTTTATAACGTATAAATAAAATATTTTTAGAAATTTTAGGGGGTAGCGTATGAGTAGTTTAGGTTTAATGGTTGATTGTTCTCGAAATGCCGTTATGAGTGTTTCCGGCTTAAAACGGTTTATTGACGTGATAGCAAAAATGGGTTACAAATTTTTAATGCTCTACACCGAAGACACTTATGAAGTAGATGGCGAGCCGTATTTTGGATATATGCGTGGTAGATATACTAAAAATGAAATAAAAGATATCGTTTCTTATGCAAGTGGATATGGTATGGAAGTGATACCTTGTATTCAAACTTTAGCGCATTTAAGACAAATTTTCAAATGGTATGTGTATCAAGGCATTAATGATATTGACGATATTTTATTAGTTGGAGATGAAAGGACGTACACGTTAATTGAAAATATGTTTAAAACTTTACGAGAATGTTTTTCAACAAATCGTATTCATATAGGTATGGATGAGGCTCATGCGTTAGGCTCTGGAAAATATAAGAGTGTAAATGGAATAAAACCACAACCTGAAATATTTATTGAACATTTAAATAAAGTATGTAAAATTGCTGAAAAATACGATTTTAAGCCGTTAATATGGTCGGATATGTTTTTCCGTATGCAATTTGGTGGTGTTTATTACGTAAAGGAAGGCGAAATTAGTGAGGATATACGAAACGCCGTAGCAGAAAACGTTGGGCTTGTTTATTGGGATTATTATCACGATAGTACGTTTATCGACGTTTATAAGCATATGATAAAACTTCATAAATCTTTTAATTGTGAAACGTGGTTTGCTGGCGGGGCTTGGAAATGGATAGGTTTTAGACCAAGTAATTACCGCACGATAAAACATACTAAACCTGCGCTTGATGAGTGTAAAAAAGCGGGTATTGAAAACATTTTTATGACTGCTTGGGGAGATGACGGAAGCGAGTGTCCGGTGTCAGCGTTACTGCCTTCGCTATTTTACGTGGCGGAATATGCAAACGGCAATAAAGATTTAGATAACGTTAAGCAAAAATTTAATGAAAAATTTGGAGAAAATTACGACGATTTTCTTTTGTTAGATTTAATTATGCCTGATGAGTTTACTAAGAGTAGAGATGACGCAAGTGGTAGTAAAACTATGTTATTTAGCGACCCATTTATAGGGTTTTTAGATTCTACGGTAAGAGGCGATTTTTATGAAGATAAATATTACGCTAAACTTGCTAAAAAGTTAAAAAAGGCATCGCTTAGAAGTAAAAATTATGCATATATTTTTGAAAGTTTTTCAGCGCTTTGTGAAGTTTTGTCGATAAAATATAGTCTTGGCTTTGCTACGAGAAAGGCATATCAAGACGGCGACAAAAAACAATTAGTTAGCGTTTTAAAAAAATACGAATTAGTTATTAAAAAGTTGAAAGTATTCATTTCGGCGTTTAAGAAAATGTGGTATAAAGACAATAAGCCGTTTGGGTTTGAAGTTCAAGAATTAAGGCTTGGCGGGTTACTACTTAGACTACAAAGTTGCAAAGAGCGCTTATCTCAATATATTGCAGGCGAAATTGGCTGTATTGAAGAGTTAGAAGAAAAATTATTAGATTTTCATGGAAAAGGAGAGTTGTCGCCTATGGTAACTGATGTAAATCGCTATTCTAAAACGGTTACCCCAAACGTTTTATAAGTTACGTGCGTAAAAATAAAATAAGAGTTTTAACTTGTTTAATTTAATAAAAAAATTTTTGCCTTATAGGAAATAAATTCTATAAGGCTTTTTTGTAGTTTATTAGTTAAAATGTACAGTAGAGTTGACATAAAATTTAAAAAATATTAAAAAAAGTATCAATTATTGAATATTTTATGTATAATGTAAACAATAATGTACAATATGTTCAAACTATTAGTGGTGGACAAAAAAATATATATTTTCTATAATAATATATATAAAGGAGTTTTATTATGACGATAGGTAGTAAAATAGCAAAATTAAGAAATTTAATGGGAATTTCGCAAGAAGAATTCGCCGATAGAATTGGCGTTTCAAGGCAGTCGGTTTCTAAGTGGGAAATAGGCAAAACTCTTCCAC
Organism: Christensenellaceae bacterium; assembly: GCA_045536405.1. Lineage (GTDB taxonomy): Bacteria > Bacillota > Clostridia > Christensenellales > Borkfalkiaceae > HGM11412. The sequence goes on along the minus strand of JAZSNM010000025.1, from coordinate 50,051 downwards.
AATCAGATAAAATTATTGAAATTTGCAATTTATTTAATATATCTGCTGATAATTTATTACAAGGCGATATTGAGTTGAATAGTGCTGATAATGGTTGCAAAAAGAATAAATATTTTGGAACGGATGGTTTTAGGGGTGAAGTCAACGTTAATTTAACGTCAATGCAAGCGTATAAAATAGGAAGATTTTTAGGCTGGTATTTTCAATCAAGTTTGTCTGGGTGTGTAAAGGGTAATTACAGGCCAAAAATCGTTATAGGTAAAGATACTCGCCGTTCAAGTTATATGTTAGAATATTCAATTGTTGCTGGACTTACGGCATCGGGTGCCGACGCTTATATGTTACACGTTACGACAACGCCAAGCGTTTCGTTTATAACCAGACAAGACGAGTTTGATTGCGGTATTATGATAACTGCGTCGCATAATCCTTATCACGATAACGGAATTAAAGTGGTAAACAGATACGGCGAAAAATTAGATGATAAAACTACTCAGTATATCGAGGCGTATTTAGATAATAGACTTAATGAAATAGGTATAACCGAGTTAGATTTACCTTTAGCAAAAAAGGAAAAACTTGGCTGTATAGTCGATTACGTTTCAGGAAGAAATAGGTATTTAGGCTATTTAATTTCAATAGCGTCACATTCATATAAAAACTTAAAAATAGGTTTAGATTGCGCTAACGGTTCAAGTTGGTTTTTAGCAAAGTCATTATTTAGTGGATTAGGCGCGCAAACTTACGTTGTTGGCGACGAACCTAACGGTTTAAATATAAACGACGAGTGTGGTTCAACGCATATTGAAAAACTATGTGAACTCGTTAAAGAAAAACATTTAGATATAGGTTTTGCTTTTGATGGCGATGCCGATAGATGTATTGCGGTAGACGAAAACGGTAACGTTGTTTGTGGCGATAAAATCTTATATATTCTCGGCAAGAGATTAAAACAAAGGGGAATATTAAATGACGATACTATTGTTGCCACGATTATGTCGAATAAAGGTTTAATTAATTCACTTAATAAAATAGGAATAAATTGCATACAAACTGACGTTGGGGATAGATTTGTATACGAGTGTATGCAAAAACACGAATATAGTTTGGGTGGAGAACAATCAGGTCATATCATAGTAAAAAAATATGCTACGACGGGTGACGGTTTATTAACGGCAATAATGATAGCGGAAGAAGTTTGCGAACAAAAAACAACTCTTTCAGAACTTACTAAGGGTATAGTTTTATATCCGCAATATACTAAAAACGTAAAAGTTAAAAATAAAGATGCCGTTGCTCTTGACGAAAACGTTATGCAAGAAGTTAAGGAAATAGAAAAAATTATCAATGGCGAAGGTAGAATTTTATTCCGTAAAAGTGGAACTGAGCCGGTAATTAGAATTATGGTAGAGTGTAATAGTTATATAAAATGCGTTGAATATGCCGATAGAATTGCAAAAGCAATAAAACAAGGGGGACATTGTCTTGAATAAATTAGTAAAGATTAATGAACTTTTTGAAGACGTTCCAACTTATCTTGAACCATTGTTTAACGGTTGTGAATATCCTTGGGAAATATTACCTAAAATTAAAGAGTATTTCAAAAATTTACCGCAAGAAATTCTAAATAATTATAAAGAGATAAAAGAAGGTGTATACGTTGGAAAAAACGTTGAAATACATCCGTCGGTAACGATAGAAGGAAATGCTATAATAGGCGATAACTGTACGCTTAGAACGGGGGCTTATTTGCGTGGCAACGTAATAATAGCAAGTAACTCGGTAGTAGGAAATTCAAGTGAATTGAAAAATTGTATTTTACTAAATAAAGTACAAGTTCCGCACTATAATTACGTAGGCGATTCAATATTGGGCAATTATTCACATATGGGTGCAAGTTCAATATGTTCTAATTTAAAATCAGACGGTAAAAACGTAGTAGTTCACGGTGATAATGAATATCAAACGGGGCTTAGAAAAATGGGCGCTATTTTAGGCGACCACGCTGATATAGGTTGCGGTTGCGTGTTAAATCCCGGCTGTATTATAGGTAAAAACACTTCAGTTTATCCTTTGCTTTCACTTCGTGGCGTTTATCCTAAAAATTGTATTGTAAAAAGCGTTAATGAAGTTGTAGAAAGAAGATAAAACGTTTATAAATTTAGATATTAAAGGCACGGCGAAATTATTTCGCCGTGCCTTTCTCTTTAAGTATTATAGTTTTTTATTAGTAATTATACTAATTTAAAAATTACGTTTGGAGCAATTTGCCCTCTAACTTCTCTTTGAGTATCTATTCTTACTATTTTGCCTTCTTTTAAAAGATTGTAAAGTGCAATATATACTATTGCATCGTCTTGTAAAAGTTGACCTTTTGGAATAATTTCTCTAAAAGCCTTTGTTAAATCAGGGAATCTCTTTTCGCCTTCAGTTAGCGTTTTTAATATAACGTTAGTTGCGTTACGTATTGTTTTAACGTTAAAAGCGCGTACTTTTTTATCAAACTTTGGATATTTTATTACCTTATATCCGTTTTTATAAATTACGCCCGAAGAAAGTGCAGGAAGTAATTTAAATTCTTTAACGTGCTTAGGAAATGCCGATGGAGAAGACGCTAAATATGCCCCGTTTTCATCAAAAGCAACGAACATAGGTTTGTTTATGCGAGAAAAATAAATTTTATCGTTAGTTTCCTTTTCTATTGCAAGACCTACAATTTCACTTGGCATATCAAAAAAGGCTTTCGTCATTGCGTCAATAGTATTAAGACCATTTGTTTTATGCTTATATATTAATTGACACATTACGTCGGACATATGCACTGCATCGCCGTTTTTAAGTTTGCAATAACGACCATCTTCCATTTTTATTTTACAAGGAATATCAAATCCGCTTTCTTGTAAATCGCTTGCTAAAGCGTGAAATTCTTCCCTGCGATAACTAAAAGACGACATTGCCCCGTTAGCAACGTAACAAAATTTTAAATCGTTGTCTCTTTCGGTAACGAAAGGGTGTGCCCATAAAGCGTTACCGCCAGACGGTGTTCTCGTATGAAAAATTCCCATCGTTCCTTTTAATGAACTTGCATCACTCTCTTTTAAAAGCGTATCAAAATCGCCTATAGTTTTTCTATAATGAAGATTTTTTCCGTCGTGAACGGCTAAACCAGAATAAAAGCCTCCGTTTAAACCTTCTTGTGCTTTTATCATTTTTAATAATATTGGAGTTGCGTTTAAATCTCCAACGTAGCCTGCTATATTACACATAATATCTCCTAATATTTAAGTATAGTTAAACGTAATTAGTATCCTGGATTGTAACAACTTGTGATAGTGCATCTACTTCTATCAACGTAAACTTTGTTTCCGTATTGGTCTACCACGTAATCAGTAACGTGTTTTCTATATTCTTGTATGGCTTCTTGTTGAGTTCTAAAATAACTTGCTTCGTTTACGTCTTCAACTAGCGACCAGCCCCAAGTGCCGTCTCCCTTAAACTTAAAATAACCTTCGTAGCCGTTAGTTAAAACTATTCTAATTGCAAAAATATTTGGTTGCATAAAATTTCCTCCATTTTTTTGTCTAAAAATTTTTCATTATTTATTCGTTATTATAATTAAAAAATACGCCTATATTATATTTTTCGCATATTGACTTAAAGTCTTTTTCAAATTCGACAACGCCATTTTTAACGTCTAAGTAGCCACATAAACACCTAAGCATAATTACGGCAATTACCGAAGCAAATCCGTGGTTACAACTTGAACCTGGCCTATCGTGTTCCCACAGCGTTCCCGTTTTACTTGCCATACGTGAAAAATATTCTACGCTTTCTAAAATAACCTTGTCGTATTCGCCTTGGCTACAAAGCCAAAATAGTCGCAAATAATTACCTATAAACATATTACTTTTGCCAACGTTAGGGTAGCAGTCCGCCTTTCTAAGTGGTCCAAAGTCGTTTTTCATCATTGTTACGAACTTTTCATCCGTTTTAATGCCAAAAAATAGTGCGTAGTATTGACAAGTTTCACTTAAATGTTCCGTGCAAGGAATTATCTTGTTGTTTTCATCTCTTACTGCGTTTTCAATGAAAAATTCGCCGTTATACGATAAGTCGTAAATAGTTTTTCTAATTTGTTTAGCCTTTTCTCTTTGTTTATTATCATTAAATAAATAGGCTACGCAATCTAACGCTTTTGCATAGAGCATATTTGACGGAAAATTTATTCCGCTAGTATAATTTTTATCGTTGCATATACTCCACTCAATAAAAACCCAACTTTCTAAGTTTTCAAGTAATCCAAATTCGTTTTCGTAGTTTGTAAAAAAGTCTAAAAGTTTATATACTTTTTCTTTTGCACTATCAATAAGCGTTCTGTCGCCCGTACGGTCTAAATAACTTTCAAGTTCAACTATAAACCATAACGCCCAGTTAGGTATGTATACGCCGTTATTATGCTCGGATGGAAAACTTTTTGGTAACATTCCGTCAGGAAGTTCTTCGGTATTTGCTAAAATAATGTTTTCTAAATAAGCCCTTTCAATTTTGTTTTCGCCGGTAAAAAGTTTTTCAGAAAAAGCAGTGAAGTAAGAATCGCAAAGCCAACCCGCACGCTCTCTACCAGGACAATCCATAAATATATCTAAAGCGTTTTGCTCAAAAGTATGTCTAGCCGCTTCAAAAACTGAAACGAACTTTTCGTTACCACTAATTTTTACCGCTTTCGCTTGCTTATTTTCAAGCGCTACGAAATACGGCTCAATTTCCGCTTGACCTTTTAAAAGCACTAAAAGATATTTAAATGCATACGGCTCGGCGGATAAAAACTCCGTTTCACCTTCTTTTACCGTCAACGAAATTAAATTTCTACAAGTAGTAGTTCTTTCACTATTCCAACTATCGTTAGATAAAAACTCTTCGTGGCGAATAAAAATTTCAACTTCTTCTTTTGCTTTAATTTTCAATCCGATAAAACCTGTTCTTTCTCTATTTAAACGATAATCGTATGCGGTGAAACCGCTTGTAACTTTATTTAAAAAGTCACGCTCATATTCAAAATCACGATTAGCCCAAACGTCTTTTTCATACCAACTAATCTTAGTGGTGTTTTCGTTAAAGCCATTAAAATTAAACGTATCGTGAAGATAAAAATCACACTTTTCGTACGAAGCGTTGTCGCCTATTCCGTTCAAGAGTGTAGGGGAAGGGACTTGGTACGTTTCAAGTTTAGTTTCACCAACTTTTCTATAATCACATACTTCTATAAACCCACGTTGCAAACTGTGCCTAGGAACTTTGCGTATTCTACAATTTTCTTCACTGCACTTAAAATCTTCCGAGCGGTAAATTTCGTTTTTGCCACTAAGAATTCTCGCTCCAAAAAAAGGCTCTTGTAAGTCGTACGCATAACAATTAACGTTATAAGCGTTAACGTATACTACGAGATTTTTCACGCCTTTAATTTTAACTTCGGCTCTTCTTGCGTATCCTGACGCAGTACGTTCAGGTCCATAGCAAAGGAATTTGCCATCTGCGTAAACTTGAAAAAAATCAGCCACGTACAATTCAAGAAGGTCGCAATCTTTAGTAATATTTATAGAAAATTTTAGCCTTGTATTGCGTTTAGTCCTTTCGCCTGCCCAGATAAAGTTTATTGGTTGATTCATAAACTCACGTATTTCCTTTATTAGTAGTTGTTTTTAATAGATTACTAATCTTGCGAATATATAATAACAAAAGTAAAAATTTTTGTCAATACTAAATAATAACGGCTTTAAACTAAAGTTTAAATATTTTAACTTTTGTGTAAACGAAATAGTGATAAGTTGCGTTTTTTGTAACGAAAAAGGGCGAGAATTCAATTCTCGCCCCCATATAATATTCGTTTTTTACGTATTAAAATTAAATACGTCTTAAACCGTAAACGGTTTATTTTAATCTACTTTTTATAGTTGATTAAATTATGGTTCTTGTGGAAGAGTAGTCCACTGAGGAATATTATCAATTACCGTCGTACCGTAGTCTGAGAATACGTATTTAGCAATACCGTAAGCAGTAGGGTTAATAGTTGCTTTCATTTCCATTTTATCAAGTTTACCATTTTTAATATAAATTTTAACGTATTCAGCAGTAATGTCACTATCTATTACAAAATTACTTGCAACGTAGCAGTTATTTTCATCATCAAAAGTGAATTCATTATATCTATCAACAAAAGCAATTCCTTGACTGCCGGCAAATGAATAACTATTTACTAAAGCATCTGGCACTTCAACACCATACCATGTGCCTTCATTATTCATAATAGCATACCAAACGTCATCTTCTTTAACTAAATATTGACTTTCGGCATCAGCGCCATCTACCATAGACATAACCATAGCAGTTTCATTACTCTTCATTACCGTAGCGTTTGATTGTTCTGGAATAAAAACTTCGTTTTCATAGTATTTACTGTCAATATTAACCGTTCCATTATTTAAATAATCGCCTACGAATACTTCGTTCCATTCATTTTCAGTAACGGTATACGTAATTGTATAACCACAAACACATGCGTTGTCTGTTAAACTATGTTCTGCGTATTCGCCTTTTTGTGTTGAATGAGAACAAGTTGCTTCTTTCCAGTGATGAGTATCGTTATAAGACCAAGTGCTAGCGTAAGAGTGGCCTGTTGCTGGAATTATCCAACTGTCTTTATCTATTTCAGTAGAACCGTTTGCATCACTGAAATATTTACCACAGTCACATGAATAATATTCACTATTACCCGCCGTTTCGCAAGTTGCTGCAACAGCATCAACTTTAGTTAAGGTGTGTATGTGATTTTCACACGCTGTGAGCATTATGCCAACTGAAAGGCACATGCATACTGCTAATAAAAGAGATACAAGTTTTTTCATATAAAACCTCCAAAAAATATTTCGGTTTTCTGTGTATGCTCACTTGTTATTTTAATATAAAGATAATAAAAAAAGTGCGCGACAACGAAGCCACGCACCGAAAACGCAAACTCCGTTGTCGCGAAACAAACCTAATTAAAACGGAATAACTATCAGTCTTTACTAAGGGGAATTTGCACTTTCACTAAATTCAAAAGTAAAGACTAAAAGACATAGTTATCCCATATAGAAAACTACTCGTTTTAATAAATATTTGGTTTGTTTCGCAATATCAGTATACTACTTTTTGGAGAATATTGCAATAGTTTTTTTAGTTTTTAGATTAAAATAGTTATATATTAAAAAGTATAAATATGATAATTAGATTTTTTATATCTTTTGATTATATGCACGAAAGCAAGTTGCGTGATAATATACGCCTAATTGAAATGATATACCACGCTAAATTGTGATGATATGCCATTGCTCTCGCAATGGATAAAAAAAAGAACTTTCCGTAGAAAGTTCTTTTTTTGGTGCGGACAACAGGACTTGAACCATATAAAAGGCTCAAAATTTAAGATTTTATCGGAAAATTTTAATTACTTCCCCAGTATTTCCCCAGTATATTGATATTAAGCATTTTTAAACGTGGCAGTGTATTTTAAGTCGTTTTTTAAGTAAATTGTTAATAACTTTATAAAAAAAAGACTATAACAACGTTTGCGCTGTTTATATAAAAAAATCGGTGAATAAAAAAATGCAAACTTCACCTTAATTGTGCCTGACTGCGCAGGCTGTTTATGTGAGAATTCGCATTGATATATTCATAAAGCGTACGCAAGAGGTGAGTGTGCTTTACGAACATATCAACCCGAACTGCTACTGCTTTAACGTTAAGAATAATAATTGAAAAGTTAATATTTTTAAAGCACATATAGAAAAAATCAACTTTGCAGGTTGCCAAAAGGGCAGACTGCGCCCTTTCCTACTAAATCGTTTTTAAAAAATGTGCCATTCCCCGTCCCCTTGGCACAACGATTTTTCAGCGGGCTACCAATAGTACATGGTGGCGAGCCATATACCGCCTGAAACTTCTTTTACAACGCCTTCCACGTTGGTTCTTTTACTTCCGAAATATCAGAAGGACTGCATTGTTACGTCTTATCACCACATTTTAAGTCTCCCTCACTAGCCGGGCAACCACAACAAACCTGATTATTTAGCGATGCCAGGTTAAAAGGAGAATGACCGCATCGTATTATTAAATTGTATTTGAAAAATCACCGTGTACGGTGAAATACTCTCACTAAAACGCATTGTGAGAGTTTAAATTTTAAATATTAGTATTTATATAGCAATTTTTAATAATATTAAAAGCATCACGCATGCTAAATGCCTGTGTATGTAGTAGTTGATTCTTTTTATACAACACCACAACCTTATATTTATTGATTGACGTGCGCTCGATACATGCACCTATAATATCTCTATGCCCTTCAAAAGTTTTAATTTGACCTACGTTCAGTCCATAAGTTGATATATATTTGTCCGGCAATTGAAAATGATAGTATACCATAATAATTTACCTTATAATTTTTAGTTGACAATTTTTTAAAAATTTAATATAATTTATTTGTCGGGTATTTCCGACCGAAATAATTAAATAAATTATTTCAAGTGTGGTAATAGTATTTACTATTACCACTCATTTTTTATTGTTAATTATTTTTGACATATCCCATTTATTAAGCCTTGTATTTGTTTTACCTAAATACTTTTCTTGTATAGGTTTTCCATTAACAGTTTTGCGAAAAGTTTTCTTTTCAACTCCACTTGGTTTAGGTATATCTTTATATTTTTCAATAGGAATAAGACGTTCTCTTATATTACCGTTTTTATCATGTAAAGAAAATATACGTCTTACTTCCATATTACTTTTATCATTTCCCATTGATACAACTCTACGAGTCTTTCCTTTTCCACCAACTAGTAATTTATCAGTAGTAAAATAAACTTTACCTTTTATGTATCTTTTTCTTCTTCCCATAAATCGCTCCTTGTTAAATTTCATTAAAATAGTAAGGTGTATGCTTACAATCAAATGAATTCCACCTATTTTTAGCCTTTTTAAACTCTGCATCCGTTCCGTTAAAGTAGTATAACGGATTAATCATATATAGACTAACGTTACTTTGCTTGTACTTAATAGCGCCTTCGAGCTCGAGGCGAGTTCTCCACCAGCGGAGCCTACGTTCCTTAGATTGAAGTTGACTCTTTGTTAGCTCATTAACGCCGACTTCACTCATTGCCTCGATTAAATTTAACTCACTAATCTTTAACGTGTTTTCAGCATACTTAAAAGGACTGTCTTTTAGACAGTATAAATAAACTAACATATCTAACAGCAATTTTGCCGGTCTAATTTGCTTAAAACGTTTATCAAAAATTGAAATATCTAAATTATTTATCATAAATTGAAAGCCCGAATAAAAAATTTCCTATACTGCGTACCGTAAATTTTTTATAAATTAAAATGGAATTTTGTTTATATTATAATAGTTACTTTTATTAGCGTAGTTGTGTTTATATTATCATAAAAAAATTGCTAAAATTACCGTGCAAATTGATATATAGAAACGCACTTATATATAAATTTGCACGTTAATTTCTTTACGCAATTTTTTTTATGTAGTAGTCTTGCGCATAGCGTTTTTCATCTAATAAAGTAGTACTCGATACAAATTGTCTTTTAAATCCAACAACTCGTTCACCTAAACGGCCAACGCCACAAAGTTCAGCATTAATGCGTTTATCAAATCTTGAAGGGTATTGCCAGCGATACTCTCTATCATCATAGTCTACAATCATATTTGCTGGCGTTATTCTATAAGTTAGTTTTGAAAAGACTTCACCATTAACTGAAATTTGCTTGCCGGTAATACCTGTTTGTGTATTCCCCATACTTGTTAAATATTGAATTCGAAAACCTATCGAATATACAAAATTACCAAGTATATTTAAAAATTTAGCATAAGCAGTTTTTCTTTTAACTTTTTTATCGCACGTTTCAGTTCTTAATAAATTTAAAAATTTATAAATACCTAATAAAAAGACTGGTTTATTGTGCCATTCTTGACCCAAAAACCCTCTATTCTTGCCCATTACACGCCTACAATCGATATAGATATTTGAAGGGTCTTGCTCGCAACAAATTACCGTCCATTTTATAAACTGTCTACCTAATCTAAACATGTCACTAAAATCATAGTTTTCAGTTTTTTCAAAACCTAACTGTGACTTTAAAACAGCGCCTAATTCATCGAATAATACAACAGAATATAAAGGCAATCTCTTAAGTCCTCGTATATGGTCAATTTCGACCTCGTGAGAACGCCTACCTTTAGAGTCGTAAATTTCTAAATTTGACCACAAGCAAGGAATACAAGGGCGCATAATATAAAATTTATAAGATTCTATTATTTCGTATCTATCTAAAAGCTCTTTAGGATTATTCCTTTTTAAAATTTCTTTTTCCCTCGAGTGAACGTCCATAAAGTCAGCTTGAAGTTGGCGCCATTTAATTAAAGCTAAAACGTACGCCTCTTGAACTGCGTTTGAAGTCTTTCCACTTCCTGGAGCGCCATAATTACACGAAACGACGTTACCGATATCTGGATTGCAATCTTGACGATACATTTTAATAAATAACACGTAAAATTTACCGAAATAATAAACGCCGAAGCCAAAGAAGAATAGTTTAATAGTAAACGTTAAATCTATTTTGTCGTAAGTCGTTGGAGATACTTCGTAGACTATATATGCTATAAAAACAACTAAAAATAAGGATAGAATAAGATATAGCAATTTAATAATTGCTTTTTCTTCGCTTTTAAAATTTTTTCTAACCATTAAAACAAAAGACAATAAAATAATTGCCGTTATTAAATTTTCGAAAAAATTGTTTAAATTAAAATTAAGAATTATTGCTAAAAAACTAAACAAAAACGGTACGCTGTAGTATATTAACCCGTTAGCGCATCTATCTACAGCATTGAAAAACAAATATTTGTTTAAGCCTAGAGGGTTATTTGATACAATGACGTCTTCAGTTTCAAGTCGAATATCATCATTATCAATAGTATTTTCTACATATTCACGTTGCTTTTGATTTAATTCAAATTCCGGCGCAAAATAATCTTTAATTATTACCGGGAGATTTTTGTTAGGTCCAAATTTATTGATATACCTTCGACCTGTACGAAATTTTAAAAAATTATTAGTCTCAGTACGTTTTAAATTTTTTTCGACTAGTTCCTTTTCTTGAAGGTAATTTTTGATAGCCTCGTTTTCCGCTTTAATTCTTTGTATACTTTCAGCCTTAGAAGTATTATGATTTAAAGTTTTTTTTAAAACAAAAGTAAAGCCTTCACCCTCAAATTTACCACTTGTATTCGAAGGTGAATTCTTTACTTCTTTTTTATTATTTTCAACTTTATTTAAAATGTTACTTAAACTCATATTTTAATTATTTAATAGAAAATATCTTAATTACTATTTTTAGAACTAACGACAATAATATCAATCCTAATGCAATAAAAACAAAATATTTAAGCCAGGCATCCCAAACTTCTTCGCCAAACCACTTTTTAAACTTTTCCCAGCCAGAGCCAAATGTATCTTCTAACTCATCTTTAATATCTTCACCTTTATTTACAATAGCGCTATCTTCATCATCATAACTATCAGCGCCGTTTAAAGCTAAATACGGTAAATCAGACGTGCAATCTAAATATAAAAAGTATGAGTAGTACATTTTATTCTCTGGATTAATAAATTCGCATAATGCCATACCTACACGGCTTAAGACTGAACCTAAGGCGCTACCTTCAGCTTTTTTGCCAAAAAATTCATAGAGTTTACTGCCTTGAACGTTAAGAGAGGTAAATGCAGTAACACAACCGTTTGAAGTATTTTGCTGGAATAAATAGTTTAAATCAGATATTTGTTGTTCGAAAACTGCAACCGTAAAGAAACCATATAAAAGCGCACGATTTTCAGCCTCTGATTTATTTTTATCTATTGAATTAGTATATTTAAAATAAATATTATCTGGCTTGTTCAAATAGAGTATTGACCAGTTTTCGCCGAACGAATTGCACCATTCAGCATAACTAGTTAAAGGAACTTTGACTTCAAAACTTCCTTTTTGCGGGTTTTGAGGATTTTCACCGTCATAATTCATACACTTAACGTTTGTTTGCGTGTAGTCAAACCAAACTTCGTGAACGCCATAAGCACCATTAGTTTGAATTGTCATAACGTCCACTTTATCGCAAATCGTTAAGTAATCTAAACCTAATATTTTTTTATAATCTTCTTTAGTTAAATAATGAGGTGATTCCGCTTCATAATCTTTAATTTTAACTTCACCTTCAAATTTGCTTTTTATAGCAAACGGTGAACGTGTTAAAGCGCCGTTCTTTTCATACCAGTACTCTCTCATATAGTTAATAGTCAAATGCCAGGTATCAATTAAAACTATCTCTACCGGAATAACTACGCCGGAATTTTTTGAAACGGCAAGAGTGTAATATAATTCGCCGTAAAAACCTTTAGTGCCTTCTTGCATTTTAGTGTTAACGTATCTAATACCGTCTAATGATTGAGGAATATTAACTGTTTTTACACGATATTCTTTAGGTATTGCGTTTGCATCTACAAAATAAGCACCTGAATAAATATTAGTAGTTTCGCTTAACGTTACGTATCTTTTTTCTAAAACTTCATTGTTTTGAAACGTTGTTGTAACTAAAAATATAGACTCGATATCGTACGTTATTTTATAAGTGTATACTTTTCTTTCGCCTTCAATTTTGTCTTCAGTTAATAATATAACACCGGTCGGCTCATAAACTTTATTACCGTTTAAAACTTCTGGATTACAACCTTGTGTTATCGTTGACCCATACTGACTCATAATTGTTTGTAAGTTAATATAAGCAAGAGAGTCGGTATACCAAATATCATTATCTTCTATTACTCTATCTTCAATATTTAAACTAAAGTCAGAATTGCTAGTTATATATTTGTATATTATTCTAACGTCAACTTTTTCATCTTCCACTATGGGTAAAACTAAACTTATGTATAGATTTTTAAGCTTGTCTTCATCCGAGCCGTTAAACGTTACCGTAAACTTATCTTCATACACGTTAACTTTAATGCTATCACTTTCACCTTTAACCTGTAAGCAGTTTTTACCTGCATCCGTACTCATATACTCCCTTATGTTAAATAACCAGTTTAAAGTTGTGTTAAATTGCTCTTGAATTTCCGCATAATTAAAAGTCAAGGTGAATTCTTCGTCTGAAGCTGTTACTTTTGTTGTGTAATAATGCGCTACAAAATTTTGAAGCACTTCCGGGTCAGTGCTATTAGTCATTATTCGAACGTTTAAATCTTTGTACTGAAATTTATTATAATTTACCGTTAATGTAGCGCCCTCAATACCAGCGCCGTCACTATCTATAACCATATACGAATAAGGGTCATCGATATTAACTTCTTGTCTTATTTTTTTGTCTAAAGTGTTTGTAAGTCCTGTTTCAATAATGTTTTTAGTATATACACAGTCAAATTCCTCATTAAAATTTGAAAATCCGAGAGTTGCTTTAACTTGCTCAACAATATAATTTTCATTATATATATAAAGCGGGTCGACCTCAACTACTTCCGTCTCATCGGTCACTTCGAAAGCACCTTCTTTAATAGTTTTATACTTGATTGTAACAGGAACCGTTGAGGCATTAGTATAAACGCCTTTAATTTTTTGAGCAGTAGTCAATTTGTCTCTATCAGTAGACGTTGTTAAAATATTATTAATTTCTCTATCTATATTTATTGTTTTTACGTCAGTTTTGCCGGCGATTTTGCAATATAGAGTATCTATTGTTCCTTGAGGTATACAAGGACCTGTAAAAACTAGCAGTGAGAATATGTAATAATTTTGTGAATTATAAGGAATGTATTCAATTTGTGCATAGTTGGAACCATCTAAATTCCCTCCATTGTAAAACATAAATCTATCATAATACGCATTACTAGGTTCTTTCTCGATGTAAGCATCAGAATAAAAAAGTAAATCCTCTTCGAGACCATCTTTACCAGCTAAATAAATATCATCTACTTTAAAGTTGTAATAATAAGCTATATCAGTGGTGACAACTGTAATGGTACGTAGGGGGTCTAATTCTCCCAACTCAGAATAGATAGAAAATTGAATATCTTCATCTAGATATACAAGACAATCTATAAAGCCAGCAGTGCGATATTGATCTACATTAACCTCAACACTTTCTAGTCGAAACCTATCATCTTTATCAAAACTAATGCCGTTCGAGACGCACCAGTCTCCGCTTGCGCTTGGTAGAGTTGTTGCGCCGTTTACGGTATTGACGTTTATCGAAATGCTAAAAAGCCCTAAACAAAGTAGGGCTATTGTTGTCAATATAAATATCAATTTATTTTTAAAGGTTATTATCTTATTATTCATAATCTACCTATTTTTTAACTCTAAAAATGCTTTCGTAAATACACTCACACTCATCATCTTCATTATATATATAGATAGATATAGTGTGCTTGCCTTCATTTAAATTAGAAATATCTATTAGTTTATCTCCAGAGTCAATATATTTTAATTTTTTAAAATCTTTATCGTAATATTTCCAGTCTTCATCAACTGCGCCTTTTAATTTAGTTGAAAAACTAACTTCATCTAACGTATCAATTTGATATGTTATTTTAGTTAATTCATCTTTGCTAACAGCCCAGGCTCTTATATAAGCATTAGAAGTAGATTGAGTGTCATCAAACGAAACACTTGATTGAGTTGCTATTTCACCGGAAGTGTTATTATTGCAACCTTTAACGCCAAATACTATTCCAAGCGTTACACCTACTATTAAAACTACAACTAAAACTAAACCTAAAATTTTTTTATAATCCATAATATCACCTCTTATTCATCTTTAGTCAAAGTAAAAACTTTACTTTTTGTTATTGTATTACTCGCTACAGCAGTTTTACCTTCATTATTTATGTAGGTGTAAGTGTAATCGCAAGTTACTATAACTTTATAATCTGCACTTTCAGTCACGTTAAAATAATTGTAAGTGTAGAGCGTATTGCCTAACATATCTTGAACTTCATACGAAATTTTATAATCTTCAATGCCAGGAATATCTGCAGTAATAGTGCATGTACCGTTTGTAGTATCGTTATCTACGTTAATATTTAACTCTTTTTCATACGAAATTTGGTCAAAATATATAGTAACGTCTTTATTAACTGGCGCATTGCCAAGAGATATTAAAGGCATTGGATTTGTGTCTCTATCATAAGAGAAATCATAGTAAGGGTAAATAGAATAATTTGCTTCCCCTTCCTTATATGGATGATTTGCATAGTGTTGTTTGGTTATTTTCAATTCATACCAAGTATTATTTGGAACTTGTTCAGGGTAATACGTCATATTCCTATATATTGTCGTTGTTTCCCCCTCAGGCCCATCAATCATTAACCACACGCTTATGAAATCCCATGATGGGTCGTCAACAACATTTAATGGTCCTTTCTTGTAAAATTTTTGCGTTCTAATACTACTTCTTATGTAGAAATTATTAAAGTATGTATCGATTGCTTGACAAGATATAACGCCTTTACGAGTTTCATTATTGTTATCCGTCACGTTACTATGCCATTGCGCAGAAGGATTTTGAGTGTATTTTGAGTTAACGTTAACGTAACGTTCAACAACTCTTGAAGATTTTACAGTAGTTACTTTGCCTTCATTGTCTATTATGTAACCATCTTCATTAACCACGTTATTATTAGCATCTAGATATTGGCCAAAAAGGTCTTTTTTGTAAATAACGTTACCTTCGCCTGTTTCAGCGTTATATTCCGTTTGAGTGTTGTAGTAATAAGCACACGCAACGGTTTCCGGCGTTAAAAAACTTTCAATAACGTTTTCTTTAATAAAAATTTCCGGCGCATCAGTTTCCGGCGTGTCCGGTGTTCCTGGCGTGTCAGTTTCCGGCGTGTCAGTTCCCGGCTGAACTATTTCATCGTTTTTGCTGTTAAACCACTTGTCCCAGTTTTTAGAACAATAGGTGTAAGCAAAATAGCCAGCAATAATAAGTATTATTACTAAAAATAATGATACAATTTTTTTCATATTTTAAAGCCTCCTTAAAAAGCAGTAATAAACTAATAGTTGTAATAAATATTGTTAAGAGTTCTATTTATACCTTCATAACCTTTTGCCGTATATATTTGCGAACTTTTATTAGTTAACGCTATTATTTGATAGTAATGCTCTGAAGTTCTTCTTATAGTAATAACCATTTGAATTTTCTTCTCTAGTATGTTTGGACTAATTAAATAATCTAATTTACCGTATTTATTTAACGTAAGTTGAACTTCGGTCTCTTCACGGTTATAATAAAAAATTTGCAAACTACCGTCATCACACTCACGAAATTCACATAGACTTGATAATGTGTTAATCCATAATTTGTTAACCTTTTTAAACATATAATTACCCCCTGATACACTCACAATAAGCGTTAACTTTTTCAATGTCTCCATCAGTAATGTTTGTAGGCTCTCCAACAGGCGAACTCGAGGTAAAAATATAGATTCTCTTAGTTATCGGCACTTCGTTGTTGTAAAAAACAATTACGTTACCAAAAATACAATATTGCTCAACAAAACTTAAAGCCTGTAAAATATTACAAAAATTATCTACGTTGTTTAACGTTTTGCAAACTTCTAAGGGTTGTGCCGGTCTTTTTATAGCAACTTTAATAATAGTCTTGTCCATAGTTGTTAACCCCTAAAGTGATATAGATAGCTAATGCTTTTTGAATTTTACATAAGTAATAGTTTTCAAAATTCAAAAACGTAAGCCATAAAGGCAATTCTTTTTTATTCCAATAAGTAAGATAATTGCAGTTTTTATTAAGTCTAACTTTAATACGTTCAGGCTTAAAGTAGTCTACTAAATCGCTGACTGTTATAATTTTTTTCATAATTCACCTTTCCTTTTTTTTGTGTAAGGGTTATCTTCAAGTTAAGAAGAATAACCCAAAACACGGAAGAAATACCCATTTAAATGGGTTGGCAGTGAGTTTTTTTATCCTTGATGCTCACTTAAACAAGACTTTTATTAAAGGTGGTGAAAAAATTACTCAATCTTCTCGATAAAGTTTTGTAATAATTGTATAAATTTTGTATTTTTTCGTGTTGATTTTTTGCTCTTTGGCGCAACAAAGCAAACACAGTTATTTTCTTGCATAAATTGTTTAACGACTTCTAAGATACGTAATTTTGCTGAAATATCGTTTTTTTCAGTTGTTTCTAAGTTGTTATTTTCCAGTCGAGTGGAAAATTTACTTATTAAATTATCTACCCTTTTATTTTCTGAAGACAATATTTCATCTTGCCTTTCAGCCCATATCTTTTTTGCTTTTCTAATTTTTTTAGCGCTGTCTTCAGGCGTTGTTATTTTTAAAAATTCTCCCGGCATTTCTTTAACCGAAACAAGTTCTACAAGTTGAGTCTGCGTGTAGCCTTTATACATAGGCAAAACACTTTCCCCATCAGTGCAACGCTCAAATAGATTTATTAAGTTATAGCAAGTAGATTTTTTAATGCCGAATAGGTCAGTAGACAATTCATCGATTGTTGAATAGCCTAATTCAACGTAATACTTTTTTTCTTGTGCGTTTTTTAACTCTTTACCTATTGTTAAAAATTCAGTAACAATGTTATCAATGCTACGTTTTACTCTTTGCACAAAATTGTGTGCATCTTGCTTTACATAGAGTTGATTATCTATGTAACGGTTTAATTGTTGTAATGTCATTTTTTTCTTCCTCGTGTTTTTATTTTAAATCAGCACAATGCTGTTTTAATCAGTCTAAGGAAGGCAATCTCTACACCGATTGTTAACTTTCCTTCCTATCGCCAGCCTATTTCCTGGTTGCCAACGTTCCCTGCTATTGCTTTTAACGTAACGTTTCGGTGCCTTTTCCCGACAGTCAAACCCCTTTTAAGTGAACGTTACCACTATGGCTCTTCTACCCACCGACCAACAAGTGCACTTGTTGTTTATTAAACGCTTGTATTTATGTTAACGTTCAATACCAAAGCGTAAATATTTAATTCTCTTTATGCCATTTTCTAGCAATCGCCATAATTTTATTAACCGTATTGCTAAAACTTTCGTTAGAAAGATAACCATCTGAAAAGTTTAATAAAGTTGATAACGTTTCATAGTAGTTATTTCCTTTTAAAGTTTTTTTATAGTTCTCTAACGTATTTTCTAAATCAATTAAAATTTCTTTTTCAGTTAACATTTTTAACCTCTCTTTTATTGTAATTTTTCCAGCCGACTGGAAAATAAATACTTATTAAAATTGTTTTTTTGTTTTTATCATAAAATCAAATAATTTATCAACGACAATAACAGTTATAGGTTCATCATCAACTATCCAAAACTTTTGATTTGAACCAATAAAACTCATTACTTTATCATAAAACTTATTTGCCGTTTCCTTGCGTGTAAAATCAACATTAAACTTTATGCACTCAATCGTTTCTTCAAGTAATGCAATCTTATTGTTTTTCTCGCTTATTTCGTTCATAAGTTCTTGCTTATCAAGTCGCAATTCCATAAGTTTTTCTTCAATTTGCTTTTCTTTATCTTCCATTTTATTGTTCCCCTTAAATGAATACGGACCAAAAGCATTACCCTGTTTTTATTGCCTTTGGTCCGATTCTTTAAGTAAATTTAGTTGATAATTGCAATTACAGGGAAATACACACTTTATGTGTGCTGTATATTAAAAATAACACACGTTAAACGTGTTGTCAATAAAAAATACACAATTTTCGTGTAAAATTTTGTAAAAAGGAGAAAAAATATGAAATTTGCAATTAATTTTAGAAATTTAATGATAGAAAAAGGTTTAACTCAACAATATATAGCAAGCAAAATGAGTACAACACAACAAACAATTAGCCGTTGGCTTAATGGCCAAAACGAACCAGACTTAACTAATTTGTATAAACTCGCCGAAATATTAGACTGCACAATAGACTACTTGTTAGGTCGTGAAGATGACTTTGGCATTGTTAAAAGTGGCGCCGAACTTCAACTTAAAGAAGATGAAGCAAAACTTTTAAGTGAATACCGTTTACTTGACGAAATAAATAAAATTAAAGCCCAAACTTTTATTTATGCTCTCGCTCATTGATTAAAAATATCGTATTTCAAGATATTTAAAAAATAAAAATTATTAAAGAGGTGTATTATGAATTTATTTAACTTACTTGCTGAAAATAGTGAATCTATTGATGGTGCGTTAGCCGGCATTTTTGCCGCTGCTGGTGGAGTTGCTTTAATTGACATTTTAAGAACTTTAGCCATTATCTTATTACCATTTTTTGTTTGGTCAATTAAAAACTCATTAAAAAAGATGGTTAAAATCGAAAGAGAAAGATTAGAAGTTGAAAAACAAAGATTGAATATGCAACGAAATAAAATCAACAAATAATAATGTTTTACGTACTAAAATTCTCACACGAATTTTAGTAAAAACACTATTAAGTTATAAGTAATAATTTTTAGTATAATTGCACGTTGGAGGTGCAATTATGCAAAAGAAATTTTTTATGGAATCATTAAACAAAATAGAGTTAGCCCTTAGGGAAACTCTTAAAGCCTTTGCTTGTTTTAGTGGCGCACTTTACGGTGAACTATCGAAAGAACAACCATTTTCAAGCAATGAAACCCCTTCTGCATCTTATGATGCAGCAGGCAATACTGGAAATACGGGAGAAGACAAATTAAAATTTCCAACAACAAAAGGAGATTATGAAATGTTTTCACTTAAAGATGGTAAAAAAAGAATTAAGCCAAATGGTAGTATCGAAATTAGATTTCGTAAATTTGGCTATGACAAAAGTTTTTGCGGAACAACGCTTGAGATTGCTCAATCAAAGTTTCGCATTTTTCTTAAAGAGATTAACTCTTTATACAAAAAAGGTAAAATTGTAAAAAAAGGTAAAACGGTTGCCGAAACGTGTGAACTGTATTTAGAAAAATACCGTAAATTTGAACTAAAAGAAAATTCCTATAGGAATTTAAAAAACGTTGTGAAAGTGAACGTTATTCAAAAAATAGGAAGTTTGCAAATTTTAGACGTAACACCGTTAGTAATTCAGGAACTTTTAACGAATTTATTAAGCCAGGGGAAAGGCAGAACTGCTGAAGAAGTTAAGTGTTATTTAAACGGTATGTTTAAAATTGCCTTAAGTTTAGGAATTGTAAAATCAGATATAATGCAAGGCGTTTCTATTCCAAAGCATTATAGAAAAAAAGGCTCAGCCTTAACTATAAAGGAAGAGCAATTATTAGTCGAAAAAATTAAAGATGACCACTACGAACAAGCGATTCTTTTTATGCTGTATAGCGGAGCAAGAATGTCTGAGTGCGCTAAGTTTAGGCTATCTGATATTAACTGGGAACAAAACACTGTTAAAATTAGAACTACAAAAGTTAAAGATACAGTAAACGGCGCCGATAGAATAGTGCCGATATTTCCTAAACTAAAAGAATTGTTAAAATCTTTAAATCCGGAAAACGAATTTCCTTTTTTAAAGTGCGTAACGAAAAGTGGCAAAAAATTAAAAACAATTCTTCCAACGCACCATACTCACGAACTACGTCATACTTTTACTACACGGTGCCGTGAGTGTGGTATTGAAAATGAAATTGTGTGTTTATGGACTGGCCACACGTTTGCAGGCAATACAACGTCATTAGTTTACACGCATTTTTCAATGGAATATCAGCAAAAATTAGCATTAAAACTGAATTATTGAGAAATCTTTTCCCCAAGTTTTTCCCCAATAATTAGCTAAAAGCATTAAAATTGCATTAAAAAACGCATAAATTGTGTTAAAAAAGCACAAAAAAAGGTCGTTTTTAACACCTTTTTAGTGTAAAACGACCTATTTTGGTGCGGACAACAGGACTTGAACCTGCACGAAGTAACCCTCATAAGATCCTTAGTCTTATGCGTCTGCCAATTCCGCCATGTCCGCGTTTGAAATTTTAGCATAGTTATTTTAGCACATACTTTATAAAATATCAATCAAATTTAAGGGGTTTTATAAAAATATTTTAAAAAACTTTTTATTTAATCGTTTGTGTTTTAATTTCTGTTTTTTGTATTTTAAATTTTAAAATAAATTAAACGTTGCTTGTCTAAAATTGTAAATATTTGACAATTATAATTTTTGGTGTTAAAATATTATGACTAGAACGCATAATAATAAAGGGTGTTTATTAAATATTAAAAGCGTTAAAAATTATAACTCTTGCACATACTTATAAATATAACGTGCCTACGTTTTTTTATTTTTTAAAAATTTTTTTAATTTTGCAATAAAACGTGGCTATGGTTTATTTATATACGTAAAGATATAACTAATTTAAGGGGGCTAATATGAAAATAAGATTAAATAGATTATTTACGTTACTTATAGTTTTAATATTATCAATATCAATTTTCGTTGGTTGTTCGGTGCAGTACGTCGAGCCTTCAAATATATTAAGCATAGAAAAAACTTCTACCGAAGGATTAGTTGACACTTATACCGTAACTTATACTGACGGAAGGACTTCAACTTTTACTATTACTAACGGTAAAGACGGTATAAACGGTAGTGACGGTCAAAATGCTGAAGATATAACTATTCAAGATATTTTTGAAAAATATTTAGAAACTAATCCAACTGCAACTTATGAAGATTTTTTAAATGCTTACTTAACTATAAATACAGACGTAAATACTGCAACGATAAATAGGTTACTATCTTCTTCATTAAAAGTTTATAGTGAGTTTACCGTAACAAATGCGTTAACGAGTAAAAAATCAATTTCATTAGGCGCAGGGTCGGCGGTAATTTACAAGATTGATACTAATTACACTTATTTAATAACTAATTATCACGTAGTTTTTAATAAGTCGCAAAACACGGAAAGCAAAATTGCTAGGAAAATAACTTGTTATTTGTATGGTAGTGAGGGCAATCCTTTATCGACTGAACAGTACGATAGTTTAGGTTACGCTATATACGATTACGGCGAAAACGCACTTGCTTGCGAATACGTTGGCGGTTCTATCGAAAACGATATAGCGGTGTTAAAAGTTCCTACCGAAAACGTTAAAGCGGTAAATGAAAACGTAACGGCTATTACCTTTGCTGAAAGTTATAGTGTTGGCGAAACGGCTATAGCAATAGGAAATCCCGAAGACGAAGGTATTAGTGTAACGAAAGGAATAGTAAGCGTAGATAGTGAAAAGGTAATATTAGCAATAGATAGCAATCAAAGAGTGTATAACTTGCTTAGAATGGATACGCCTTTATATAGCGGTAATTCTGGTGGCGGATTATTCAACGTAAACGGAGAACTTATAGGAATTACTAACGCGGGCGATACTACTGACCAAAACGTAAACTATGCAGTTCCACTTAAAACGGTAGAAAGTGTTGTAAAGAACATACTTCATTATAATAATTACTATTTAAACAAATTAACTTTAGGCGTAACTACGAATATAGTAGACTCTAAGTATGAATACGACAAAGCAACGGGAAAGGGCGAAATTGTAGAAACGATAAAAATTGTTTCAGTAATTGATGGAAGTATAGCAAAAACGATAGGACTAACTGAAAACGATATAATAACTCATATAAACGTTAACGGAACACCTTATAAAATTAATAGAGATTACGAAATTTTAAACGTTATACACGGCATACGTAGTAACGACGATATTTCTATTACTTGCGTTAGAGCAAACTCGTCTATCACAACTTCAACGTATAAAGTACTTGAAAGTGACATAGTTAAAATAGTGTAAAAATAAACGAAAAGCGCATAACTTTAGGCTTAAAGTTATGCGCTTTTTAATGCGATAATATCTATTTTATATAAATTTAATTTTCAATTAAGACTTAATATTAGATAATATTAAAAACTCAAAAAACGCAAATAATTTGTGCAAAAAATGAATAATTAATATTGACTTTATTTAAGAGTGTGTTGTATAATAAATTTGTTTGAAATTTCAATAAGGAGTAATTATGAAATTATCTAAAATTTTAAATACTAAAAAGAGTAAATTATTTTTCTTATACGTAATTTTTGGCATACTTGCCATTGCGTTTGGGGTAATGCTTATGCCTATTTGGGCAAAAAATAAAGTGGACGTTTTTTTTGCTTCTTGGGGTGGAAATATAATTAAAACGGTAATAGCGTTACTTCTTGGGCTATATTTGGCGTTTTATTTATTTAAAAAATTAGTTAGCCCTAATAAAAAGGTTATAAAAGCGTTAATAGTTTTAGAGTTTACAACTTTAATATTAGTGTTAATTGGTTGTATACTTGCTCAATTTAATTTAATAAAAATAAGCAATGCAGGCTCAATAATAGGTTTTGTATTTTGGTTAAGAGGTAGTATCGAAGTTTTTAGAGCCTATTATTACGAGAGAGGCGACGCTTCTAAATATTCCGTATGGGGCTTAATAGTTGCTATATTTTTTATAAGTTTTGGCGTTGCTTTAATGGTAGGTCGTTTTTTAAAAGATGAATTTATTTTATGGTCGTTAGTAATACTTATATTTATTATAGGAATAGTTAGTTGTTTCGTTGGCTTTATTAAAAAACCAACTAAAAATAAACAAAAAAAGGGAGTAAATGATGTCAAGCAAGAAAGTAAAAATTGAAGATCTTGATAAGAATTTTGCTACGTATAGCGTATCAAATAACAATTTCAAAGAATATAAAATTCCAAATTCTAATTTTTCTTTATTCGGGGCTAAATACGAAAAAGGCTATGGATTTTATAAAATGCGTAAAAATGATATTGACAAAATGGATGAGCCAGATAGAAAAAAAGCAAGTATTCATTGGGGTAATATGTGTACTTCAGGTGTTAGATTGGCGTTTTCAACCGACTCAACAAGGCTTAAATTAAAGGTTAAAATGCACGCATTTTGTCGTACGCCTGAAATGTCTATTTTAGCAACTTCTTATTTTACGTTAGTTGAAGTTTTAAGTACGGGAGAAGAAGTTTTAGCGTCTCACTTGTTTGGCGATTGTATTACCGAGCCTTTATTTGAACCAACTTATGAAGTTTCGTGTTACTTAAAAGGTAATGACGTTAGAAATTACGTTTTATATTTCCCTACGTATAGTTGCGTTGATGAATTAACCGTTTACATTGACGAAGATAGAATGGTAAAACCTTATAATCCATATAAAGATATTAAACCCGTGCTTTACTATGGTTCGTCTATTACGCAAGGC
This sequence comes from Christensenellaceae bacterium, assembly GCA_045536405.1. Classification (GTDB taxonomy): domain Bacteria; phylum Bacillota; class Clostridia; order Christensenellales; family Borkfalkiaceae; genus HGM11412. The sequence continues at coordinate 25,718 of JAZSNM010000025.1, read as the reverse complement.
GGTTCGGCAAATAGGGCGGACAATGCTTATCAAGCAGTTGTTTGTAAATTAAATAGAATAGACTATAAAACGTTTGCAATGTCGGGAAGTGCTAAAGCAGAGCCAGGTGTCGTTGATTATTTAGCAAGTGAAGATTGTTCAGTTTTTGTTTGTGATTATGACCATAACGCACCAACGGCGGAATATTTAAGGGCAACGCATTTACCTTTATATAAAAGATTTAGAGAAGTGCAACCAAATACACCTATAATTTTTATGTCCCGTCCAACTGCTTTTAGAGAATATGAAGTTGAGTGTAAAGAAGGGAACGAGAGAACGCAAATTATACTTGATACTATTGAGTATGCTAAAAGTCAAGGCGATAACAACGTATATTTTATTGATGGCAGAAGTATGTTCCCTCTTGACGCAAGAGAGTTTTGTTTGGCTGGCGAAAGTCACCCTAACTCATTAGGCTTTTTATTTATGGGTTTTGCCGTAAAAGAAGTTTTAGATAAAATATTCGAAGGGGGTAAACGTTAATTATGTCAGTACTTGAAAAAATTGATAAAAACTATACTCAAAATTGGAATATAGATAGCGACTTAAAAGAATATAAAATACCTTGCGAGCCTTTTACTATTTTCGGTTCGACTTTTTACGAGGGCGAGGGCTTTCATAAAATGCCGTTAGATTACGTTAAATCGCTTCCGTTAGGACCATATTGGGGTAGTAAAATGACTACGGGCGTAAGAATTACTTTCTCAACAGATGCTACCAAAATGGCAATTTCAGCAACGTTATACGATTTTATTAGAGTTGCAAAATCTAATTTACTTGCAAATAACGGTTTTCGTTTAGTTGAATTAACTGATAGTGGAGAAGAAGTACACGCTGCTAATTTTAATCCGCCACAATATAAAGACGGTGGTGTGTTTATGGACGATTCGTTTGCTTCTCAATCTCAATTAAGAGGCGGTATGCGTAACTACATTTTATATTTGCCTACTTATAGTGGCGTAAATGAAATGTCAATTTTTCTTGATGAAAATGCAACGGTTAAAGAATTTAATCCATATAATAACTTAAAGCCTATACTTTTTTACGGCAATTCAATTACGCAAGGCGCTTGCGCTACAAGACCCGATACTAATTTTGCGTGCATTATTTGTAACAAAACTAAAACGGATATAATAAATTATAGTTTATCTGGTGGGGCAAGGGCTAATCCAGAGCACGTAGAATATTTAAAAACGGTTGATTGTTCGGTGTTTATTTGCGATTACGATGCCAACGCTGATAGCAGTGATTTTTTAAGAAAAACACATTTACCTTTATATAAGAGTTTTAGAGAAACTCACCCTGAAACGCCTATTATTTTATTAACTTTAAGTTCGTATTTTAGAGATAACTATTGGAAAAACGGCGAAAGGGCTAAAAGAGACGAAGTTATTTTCGAAACTTATAAATACGCTATTGAAAACGGCGATAAAAACATATATTTAATAAAGGGTAAAGATTTAATTCCTCGTGACTTAAGAGAAATGGCTTTTAACGATGAATCACATCCTAACGATATAGGGCATTACTTTATTGCAAATAGAGTTCTTCAAACTCTTAATCCAATTTTGCAAGACTTAAAAGAAAAGGGAACGGCAAATAAATAATTAAATAATTAACACGCTATACTACGCTAAGGCGTTAATTGTAGCGTGTTTTTCTTTACAAAATTAAAGAAAAAAGTTATAATAACAATATGTTAGTGGTAAAAGACGTTGAAAAAAACTCAATAGGCGAAGAAATGGGCTTTGAAGTGGGAGATATAATAACTCATTTTAACGGACATAAAATCGTTGATATATTAGACTATTTGTATTATGATAGTTTAACTTCTTTTACTATGAACGTAAAAAGCGTTTCGGGCGAAGATATTGAAGTAAACGTTGAAAAAGATGAGTTTGAAAGTTTAGGCTTATATTTTGAAAGCGATTTACTTGATATTAAAACTTGTAAAAATAAATGTATTTTTTGCTTCGTTGACCAAATGCCTAAAGGTATGCGTAAAAGTTTATACGTTAAAGATGATGATTATCGCCAAAGTTTTATGGTGGGGAATTTCGTTACCTTAACTAGCGTAAATGACGAAGATATTGAAAGAATTATAAGATTAAAATTAAGCCCGCTATACGTTTCAGTGCAAGTAATAAATCCAGAAGTGCGTATTAAAATGTTAAACAATCGCTTTGCTGGAGATATTTTTGATAAACTTAAAAAGTTGACTGATAACGGAATTAAAATAGAAGGTCAAATAGTATTAGTGCCGGGCGTAAACGACGGCTTATACTTAGAAGATAGTATAAAAAAATTATATTCACTTCGTCCTAATTTATTATCGGTATCCATTGTACCTTGCGGAATTACAAAGTTTAGGGAAGGGCTTTTTCCTATAAGAGATATTGACAAAAACTATTCTAAATGTGTAATTAGTCAAGTTAAAGCGTTAAATAACGAGTTCAACGAGAATTTTGCAACACTTGGCGACGAGTTTTATTTTAAGGCTGGCTTACAAGTTGAAGACAATGAATTTTACGGTGACTATTTACAACTTGGTAACGGCGTTGGCACTACGAGAAAATTTCATACAGAGTTAATGGAAAGTTTAAAGGAAAAAAACGAAAGTGGCAAATATTTAATAATAACGGGCGAATCTTGTGCTGAATTTATTAAACAAGAGTGTGAAATTGTCAATAAATACTGCAAAAACGCCACGTATTACGTATTACCTATAAAAAACAACTTTTTTGGCGAAACGGTTAATTGTACGGGACTTTTAACGGGTCAAGATATAGTAAGCCAAGTTAAAAAATTTGATAAAGAATACGATATTTTAGTTATGAGTGATATTGTTTTAAAACAGTTTGAAGACGTGTTTTTAGATAATATGACTTTAAAAGAATTTTCAAAAATAATAAATAAAAAAATACACCTAACTGATGGTACGGGCGAAAGTTTTTTTGATGCGTTATCGGGCGGGAATAAAATAAGGAAAGTATAGTTATGGTAAAACCTTTAGTTGCCGTTGTTGGTAGACCTAACGTTGGCAAATCTACCTTTTTTAATAAAGTAACGGGTAAAAAAATTTCAATAGTTGAAAATAAACCGGGCGTTACAAGAGATAGAATTTATTGTGATTGCGAGTGGTGTGGTAAAGCGTTTACTCTTATAGATACGGGCGGAATTGAACTTAAATCTACCGACGAAATGTGGGTTCACATTAAAAAACAAGCGGAAATCGCTATTGAAACGGCTGATGTTATAATTTTTATTTGTGACGTTAAAAGCGGTATTACGGCATCTGATATAGACGTTGCTTCAATGTTACGCCGTTCAAATAAACCGGTAGTTTTAGCGGTAAATAAATTAGATAATTTTGATGAAAGTCAACTCTTTGACTATTATGAACTTGGCTTATCAACGCCGTTTGGCATTTCTTGCGAGCAAGGTAAAGGTATAGGCGATTTACTTGATGAAGTGTGTTCGCATTTTGATTTTAAAGTTGATGACGATACTGACGAATATACTAAAATTGCTATCGTTGGTAAACCTAATGCGGGCAAATCGAGTTTAACTAATAGGCTTTTAGGTTATGATAGAACAATCGTTTCTAATATAAGCGGAACAACGAGAGATGCTATCGATACTCACTTAGAGTATAATGGCAAAAAATACACTATTATCGATACTGCGGGAATTAGAAAGAAAAAAGCGGTTAACGAAGATATTGAATATTATAGCGTTGTTAGAGCGTTGGGCGCAATTCGTAGGGCGGACATTTGTTTTGTTGTGGTTGATAGTTTAGAAGGCTTAACCGAGCAAGACGTTAAAATTTTAGGCTACGTTCACGAACAAGGAAAGCCGTCACTTGTAATAATGAATAAGTGGGACGCTGTTGAAAAAGATACTTACACTATTGAAAAGTTTAAGAAAAAGTTAGATAGTGACTTGGCTTTTATGGATTATTATAAGAGTGTATTTATTTCAGCCAAAACGGGTTTAAGGGCGGAAAAATTATTTAAACTTTGTGATGAAATTTTAGAAAATGCAAGAAAGCGTATTACAACGGGTACTTTAAACGATTTACTTGGAGATGCGATTAGAACGACCGAGCCTCCAACGAAAAATGGTAGAAGACTTAAAATATATTATACCGTTCAAGACGGTATAATGCCACCAACGTTTATAATGTTCGTTAATAATGCCGAACTTATGCATTTTAGTTACAAAAGATATTTAGAAAATACTTTAAGAAACGCTATTGATTTTAGCGGAACGCCTATTAGACTTATCGTTAGAGAAAAGGAAGAAGATAAAGTATGATACTATCAATTTCTAACTTGTGGTGGCAGTTTTTATTATTAAGTATAGGTTCGTATTTAATAGGAAATATAAATTTTGCCGTTATAATTTCAAAACTAAAAAAGCAAGACATACGAAAAATAGGTAGCGGAAATCCCGGTACTTTAAATATGAGTAGAAATTTCGGCTTAAAAATAGGCGTTTTAACTTTACTTTTAGATATATTAAAGGGTGCAGTTCCAACGTTTATAGGCTGGATTTTATATAAAGATTGTTATTTTGAGTTTGCAACGCTACCCGTTGAAACGTTTTCAAAAGTGATGTGTGGATTCTTTGCTGTTTTAGGGCATATTTTTCCCGTATTTATGCATTTTAAAGGCGGAAAGGGAATTGCAACTACAATAGGTGTTTTTGCCGTTTGTAATATAGTTGTAGCCTTAATTAGTGGCGTTGTTGCAATAGTATTCATTTTAATAACTGAAATAGGTGCTATGGGCTCGTTTATCGCTACAACCCCTGGTGCTATTGCTACTTGTTTTTCTATATATGAAAAATATATTGCCAATCAAATATCTTCTTCTAAGCAAATAATAGTAACGCTTATGGCAAATTTATTTGTAGTGTTTATTATACTTTTAACGTGGTATGCTCATAGGCAAAATATTAAAAGATTGTTAATGGGCGAAGAGCATCCAACTAACTGGCGACAAATGATTAAAGAGTCTTTAATTAAGCGTAAAGTTAAAAAAATAAACAAAAAATCATAAAGTTAAAATACCTCTCATATACATTAAGTGTATCGGGAGGTTTTTTGATGGAAAAGTTTGATATTTATAGAGATATCGCTAAGAGAACGGATGGTGATTTATACGTAGGTGTAGTTGGACCTGTTAGAACGGGTAAATCTACGTTTATAAATAAATTTATGGAATATATTGTAACGCCTAATATTTCTTCTAAGAATAAAAGACAAATTGCAATTGATGAAATGCCACAATCGGGAGAAGGTAAAACTATCACTACAACCGAGCCTAAGTTCGTGCCTGGTGAAGCGGTAAAAATTTCGCTTAAAGGGAAGGCTCAAGCAAAGGTAAGGCTTATTGATTGCGTTGGATATATGGTAGACGGGGCTATCGGCGATAAAGAAGATGATAAGCCACGCTTAGTTAAAACTCCTTGGGCAAAAGAGCCTATTGAGTTTGAAAAAGCAAGTGAAATAGGAACTGAAAAGGTTATAAAAGAGCATTCTACCGTTGGCATAGTAGTTACTACCGACGGAAGTATCGTTGATATAAAAAGAGAAGATTACGTAAAGGCGGAAGAACGTGTCGTTAGAGAAATGAAGTTATGTCAAAAGCCTTTTATCGTTATACTTAATTGTAAAGAGCCTAATAGTAAAAAGTGTATAGATTTAGCAAATGAATTAACTGATAAATACGGGGTAAAAGTTATTCCGTTAAACGTGTTAGAGAGTAAAGAAGAAGATATTAGCGAAGTTATTTATAATTTACTTATGGAATTTCCTATGAGAAGTTTTGACGTTGAAATTCCAAAGTGGATGCAAATTTTACCTTCAAATAATGAAATTATTCAAGAAGTACTAGGTAAAATTAAAGAAGTTGCTCCCGCTTTAAACTGTATGAAACACTATCCTTTAATAGAAAGCGCATTACGAGAAATTGAAAAACTACAACCTAACGTATCGTGTAAATGTTTGCTTGGAGAAGGTAAAATAGTATACAATTTACAGCCGAATAGCAGTGTATTTTATGAAATTTTAAGTCAAATGGCACAAGATAATATTCAAGATGAATATACTTTAATGAGTTATATTAAAGAATTATCTATTGCAAAGAAAAACTATGAAAAACTTAAAAACGCTTTAAGTGAAGTAGATGAAAACGGTTACGGAATTGTTGTTCCTGCTGATAGCGATATGACTTTGCAAAATCCAGAAGTTGTAAAGCAAGGCGGTAGATACGGCGTAAAAATTAAAGCGACGACTGAGTGTATGCATTTAATAAAAATAAATTTAGATGCTGAAGTTTCGCCTATATCTGGAACTCAAAAACAATGCACGGACTTTGCTGAGTTTATCAAAAACGAGTACGAAGATAACGCTGAAAAAGTTTGGAATACTAACGTTTTTGGTAAAAAGTTGTCTACGCTTGTTAGTGAAGAGATAGCGTCTAAAATAAATTGTATGAAAAATGAAACGAAAAACAAAATGCGTAGAACGGTTACGAGAATTGTCAACGAAGGTAAAGGCGGAGTAATTTGTATATTGCTTTAATATTTTAAATCATAAAAATGAGTGCAATATTTTTTAATTGCACTTGTTTTTTTGTCTAGCGGTTATCAAATTTTAAAAAATAGTTAAAAAAATAAAAGTGCCTATTGAAAATTAAATGAGTGTGGTGTATAATGAAAACAGACGTTACGTTAACGTCTTAAAAAATATATTGATATGGTAGGTAAAAAATTATGGATGCAAACAAAATCAGAAACGTAGCGATTATAGGTCATAGTGGCGAAGGTAAAACAACACTTTCTGAAGCAATACTTTTTAATTGCGGAGTAATAGATAGGCAAGGTAGAGTTGAAGATGGTAATACCGTTATGGATTTTGATGCTGAAGAAATAGCAAAGAAATCGTCTATCGGTTTGGCTATGGCTCATTGTGAATACAAGGGATATAAGTTTAATATTATAGACGTTCCAGGTTATTACGATTTTGAGTGTGAAATGGCTCAGGCTTTAGCGGTAAGTGACTCTGCTATTATAGTAACGGGCGCAAACGGAACTTTAACCGTTGGTACTGAAAAGGCGATAGATTATTGTGTTTCTCGCAAAATACCTGCAATGTTATTCGTTAATGGATTAGATAAAGAAAATTCTTCATTTATAGCAACTGTTGACGCTATAAAACAAAAATACGGTCATAAAATAGCGCCTATGATAGTGCCTAATATGGTTGACGGTAAAATGAAAGGCTTTGTAAAAGTCGCATACGGCGTTTTAAGAGATTGGGAGAAAAACGAATATCCTATTCCAGATTATTTGCAAGATGCTTATGAAGAAGCGCATTTAACTTTAATGGAAGCCGCTGCGGAAAACGACGAAGTTTTACTTGAAAAATTCTTTAGCGAAGGCGTTTTGAGTCCAGAAGAAACCGAAAGGGGTGTAAAACTCGGTATTGCTACTTGTTCTACAATAACAGTGCTTGGTGGTAGCGCTTATAAAAATCACGGTATATTTAATCTTATGGATAAAATTATATCTACGCTTCCAAGTCCTATTGACGCAGGTATTCAAAAGGCTATACAAAACGGCGAAAAAGTGGCTATTGAACCTAAACAAGAAAATGAAACTATTATTAGAGTTTTCAAAACGGTCGTTGACCCTTATATGGGTAAATTAAACTACGTTAAAGTTATATCGGGCGTTTTAAAGAGTGGTCAAGTATTAAAAGTTTACGGTAGTGACGTTGAAGAGAAAATTTCAGCAATTCACTTAATTAGAGGTAAAAAGCAAGAAAGCGTTGAATCGTTAGTTGCAGGCGATATAGGTGCGTTATCTAAACTTAACACGGTTAAAACGGGCGATACTTTATATGAAAAAACGCCAACTGAATTTAAGAAATTTGAAATTCCTTCACCTATGTATAAAAGAGCGGTTTATGCCGTTAAAAAAGGTGAAGAAGATAAGATTTTTGCAGGTTTAAATAAACTTAGTGACGAAGATATTTCGTTTACGGTTGAAAAGAATTTAGAAACGGGCGAAATGATTATTGCTGGTTTGGGAACGACTCAATTAAGCGTTCTTTCTAAAAAACTTAAAAACAAATTTGGTGTAGAAGTTTTACTTAAAGCGCCTAAAATTGCGTATAAAGAAACTATTTTAGGTAAAGCGGAAGGCGAAGGTAAACACAAAAAGCAATCTGGTGGTGCTGGTCAGTACGGCCACGCCGTTATAACTTTCGAGCCAGGTGCAAGCGACGGTTTATACGAATTTGTTGACGCTGTTGTCGGCGGAACTGTTCCAAGACAATTTATTCCAGCGGTAGATAAAGGATTAAGAGAGGCTATTATGCACGGTGTGTTGGCGGGATATCCGTTAATAAACTTAAAGGCAACGCTTCACGATGGTTCATCTCACCCTGTTGATAGTAAAGAAGTTGCTTACGTTTCAGCCGCTAAACTCGCGTATGAAGTTGGTATAAAAAATGCTAAGCCGGTTATTTTAGAGCCTATTTATCAAGTAGATATTACAGTTCCAGATAGTTATCTTGGCGATATTATGGGTGATATAAATAAACGTAGAGGTAGAATTTTAGGCACTGAACAAGTTGAAGATAAGTGTATCGTATCTTGTGAAGTTCCAGAAATAGAAATTTTAGAATATGCGCAAGATTTAAGAAGTTTAACTCAGGCAAGGGGATTCTTCTCATCACAATTTATTCGTTATGAAGAAGTGCCTTACGACCAAACAAATAAAATTATTGAAAGTGCAAAGGAACAACAATAAAAATGATATTAAGTGTATGTCCTAACCCTAGTATAGATTGTACCGTTGAATTAGAACAGTTAAACGTGGGTAGACTTAATCGTGTAAATAATAAAATATTAACCTACTCAGGAAAAGCATTAAATTCAGCAATAGGCGTTAGGCGACTCGGTGGCGATAGTTTTGCTACGGGATTTATGTACGACGGTAACGGTTCACTTTTTCAGCAAACCTTAGATAACGAAGGGGTAAAGCACTCTTTCGTTTGGAATAAAGGTAGCGTTAGAATGAATTATAAAATCGTTGATAATCGTTCAATGCTAACTGAAATTAACGATAGGGGCGAAAGTGTAACTATTGAAAAACAAAAAGAACTTTTATCTTTAATTAACACTCTTTCGAAAACTTCTTCAATAGTAATAATAAGCGGTTCGCTTCCTATGGGAATTGAAGATAGTTACTATGGCGAATTAGTAAAGAGCGTTAATAGTAAAAGCAAGGTAATAGTTGATACTGAAGGTGATAAATTATTGTCTGCGGTAAAACAAGGGGTTTATTTAATTAAGCCTAATTTGCGTGAACTTGAAAACGTTGTAGGTAAAAAACTCGATAGTAAAAAAGAGTATTTAGATGCTTGTAATTATCTTATTGATAAAGGCGCTGAAAACGTTTTGTTATCTTTAGGCAGAGAAGGGGCAATACTAACTAATGGAAGTGTGGCGTATTTTTGTAAAAGTGCCTCTGTTGCCGTTAATTCAACAGTAGGCGCGGGAGATAGTATGCTTTCGGCTGTTAGCGTGATGACTGAAAAGGGTGCTGATTACGAAGAGATTTTGCACTCGGCAGTTGCTGCGGGAACGGCGTCGATTACTACGCCGGGCACAAATTTATTTTATCGTGATAAGTACGAAGAAATTTATAATAAAATTTTTGTCGTAAAATTATAATGAGGTATAAATGATTACTGTTAAAGAATTAAAAAAAGATAGGGAAATTCAATGTATTATGGAAACTTGCGAAAAGCAAATTGATGCCTTGAATTATACCGAACATTCAAATCGCCACGCAAGTATCGTATCTTCTTGGACGGGTATGATATTAAGAGAAATAGGTTGTGACGAAAGAAGTATATGGATTGGCGAAATTGCGGGGTATTTACACGATATCGGCAATGCTTTGGCAAGACACGACCATGCAGGTAGCGGTGCAATTTTAGCATATAATTTTCTTGTTAGTAGAGGTATGGATTATCCTGATGCCGCCGAGATTATGATGGCAATTGCTAATCACGATGAAAAACACGGAATTCCCGTTAGCGTTATTAGTTCAGCGCTTATAATTGCCGATAAATCAGACGTTCATAAATCACGAGTTAAAAATAAAATTTTTAGCGAAGGTATGAATATTCACGATAGAGTTAATTTAGCGGTTAATTTATCGTACGTTGAAGTGGATAAAAAGAACAAACAAATAGATACTATAATTGAAACGGATACTTCTATTTGCTCGGTTGCCGACTATTTTGAGATATATCATACAAGAATGTTAATGTGTACTCGCGCGGCGGAATTAATAGGCTATAAATACGGCTTAAAAATTAACGAAACAAGGGTTTTGTAAGTTATATATTTTCATAAAACTGCTCATACTTTTGGTATGGGCAGTTTTATTTCTAAAATTTTTCATTACAAAAAAATAGTGAGCGCTAAAAGAAGTTCAACTTTGTCGGGAGCGTTAGTGTACTTTACGTTATTAGAACTCGTTCCGCTGGCGTACTTAACAACTTTGACTTTGTCAATTTTTGGCGCAAAATTTTCAAACCCTATAAATAACTTAATGACGAGAGAGATGAATACGGTAGTAGATTACATTTTCGTTACCGCAAATAACTTAGGGGCTAGTGGAAACGTTTTTGCCGTTTTAATATCAACGTATTCTGCCACACATTTCTTTTTTCATTTGCGTAGAACGGGCGAAATGGTTTATAACTATAAAAGTCAAAGTAACGTAGTTATAAGAATAGCGTCAGTAGGAATAATGATTTGCGTTTTATTTTTATTTGCATTGCTTCAAGGAGTCTATTTTATAATAAGTAAAATTTCAATACAGTTTTTTGGAAAAATTTTAGGAAGAGTTATCAATTATTCCGCATTATTTTTAATGCTTTTTATATTTATTTTGGTATTGAATATATATGCTTGTCCTTATAAAACTAAAATAAAAGAAGTTTTCGTAGGTAGTTTATACACTTGCCTTTTTTGTGTAATTACAACCGTTTTATTTTTCGTTTACGTTAAATATTTTACGTCGTACGATAAAATTTATGGAAAAATAGCAATCATAGTAGTTTTTTTAATGTGGCTTTATATTTTAATGAAAGGCGTTATAGGTGGAATGAATTTAAACGTATATTTAATGGGTAGAAGAAGAAATAAAAAGAATAAATTATTAAGTAAAAGGGCGTTAAAAAATAAATAAGTATAATTTTCAAAGTTTATTCATATTTATATAAAAAGGGGAATAAACTTGAATATTTTTATTGAAAAAAGAATTGTTTTAGAAGCAAAATACATCATAGAAAATAATGCTACGGTGCGAAAAACGGCGGAAATTTTTAATATGGGAAAATCAACAGTACATAAAGATATGACTTTAAGACTTAAAGAAATTGATTTAGATTTATACGATAAGGTTAAAGAAATTTTGGCTATAAATTTAAAAGAGCGTCATTTAAGGGGCGGTCTTGCTACGAAATTAAAATATAGTAAACGAAAAAAATAAAAAGGCTTGCTAAGCCGAGTCCCTGTAAGGGATTCGGCAACTAAATAAATCCGTAAACGGATTTGTGAGATTTGTCTATCGGCAAGTGATATTGCTAACGCAGTGATATTCGCCTGACGGCGAGTTGAGAATTTATTTAATATAACTTTGGCTTCGCCAAAATATCACGCCAACGGCATATCACTTTTAGTCGCAAGGCTAAAAATATAACCATTTTAACCTAATCTTTTGTGGTAAAGATAAAGCCCATTATATTTCGCTTTTTTTGCGAAGTATAGTGGGCTATACTTTTGTGTTAAAGAAAATCCCTTGTAGGAAATCCATAAAATTTTAGCAAGCCTTTAAAGTTTTAATTATTTAATTATTCTAAATTTAATAATACCGTCAATAGATTGTAATTTACTTATCGTTTCATCATCAATAGTTGGAATATCAATTATAGAGTAAGCAAAATCACCCTTAGAAGAATTGATAAAATTATCAATATTTATATGCTTGTCAGCCAAAATGGTTGTAAATTGAGCAATCATATTTCTTTGGTTTAAGTGTAAAATACAAATTCTAATCGCTGAATTTCTTGGAGAAGAACAAGTTGGGTAGTTTACGCTGTTTACGATATTACCATTTTCAATATAGTCTTTAAGTTGTTTTGACGCCATTATAGCGCAGTTGTCTTCCGCCTCAGGAGTAGATGCACCAAGGTGAGGAATTGTAATAACGTTTTCAACGCCTATTAACTCTTCTGAAGGGAAATCTGTGATATATCTACCAACTTTACCGCTATTTACGCTTTCAATGATATCGTCCGTGTTAACGAGTTCGCCTCTTGCTAAGTTAATAATTACAACACCGTCTTTCATAACGTTGATTTTATCTTTAGATATCATACCTTTATTTTTATCAGTCATAGGAACGTGCAGGGTTATGTAATCGCAAGTTTTAAAGAGTTCGTCAATATCGTTCGTTACGTCAACGTGTCTAGATAAGTGAAGGGCACTAACTACTGAAAGATAAGGGTCGTAACCTAAAACTTCCATACCTAAGCCAAGAGCGGTGTTAGCAACTCTCGCACCGATTGCACCTAAACCTATAACGCCAAGTTTTTTACCGAGTAATTCTTGACCAACGAATTGTTTTTTGCCTTTTTCAACGGTTTTAGAAATATTTTCCGTTCCCTTTAAAGTGTTAACCCAGTTTATAGCGGGAATAATCTTTCTTGAACCAAGTAAAAGTGATGCTATAACAAGTTCGTTAACGGCGTTTGCGTTTGCACCAGGTGTGTTAAAAACAACAACGCCACGTTTTGCGTATTCGTCGTATGGAATATTATTTACACCAGCGCCAGCCCTTGCTACCGCTAAAACGCTTGGTGCTAATTGATAATCGTGCATTTCGTAACTTCTTACTAAAATACCGATAGGATTTTCGCTGTTTTCTACTACTTTATAATCGTTTTTTAAAACCTCGTTAACAAGAGGACTAATTGCGTTTAATGCTAAAATATCTTTCATAATTTATCCTTATTTGTGTTCAAGTTCAAATTTTTTCATAAATTCTATAAGTGCTTTAACGCCTTCGATAGGCATAGCGTTGTAAATGCTTGCTCGCATACCGCCAACTAATCTATGACCTTTTAATGAAACTAAGCCAGCGTTAGTTGCTTCTTTGCAAAATAATGCGTCAAGTTCTTCACTGCCCGTAACGAAAGGAACGTTCATTATTGAACGATATTCTTTAACTACGTTGTTTTTATAAAGTGAAGAATTATCTATAAAATCATATAATAAACTTGCTTTATATTTGTTAATTTTTTCTATTTCTTTAATACCGCCTAATTTTTTCAAATGCCTAAATACAAGCATTGCCATATAGATAGGGAAACAAGGTGGAGTGTTGTATAAACTATCGTTTTTTGCTTGAATACCGTAAGAGAGCATAGTAGGACAAATATCCATTTCTTTGTTCAATAAATCACGTCTAACAATAACAACGGTTACGCCGGCAGGGGCAATATTTTTTTGTGCGCCCGCATAAATTAAACCAAAGTCTTTAACACAAATTTCTTCGCTTAAAATGTTTGAAGACATATCGGCAACGAGTGGTGCTTTAGTTTTAGGGAATTTATTATATTTAGTTCCAAAAATCGTGTTGTTTGAAGTGATATGAACGTAGTCTGCATCAAGTGAATATTCAATTTTATCAACGTCTGGAATATAAGTGTAATTTTTATCTTTTGAAGACGCTATAATTTTAGCCTCGCCATATTTACAAGCCTCTTCTTGTGCTTTTGAAGCAAAGTTACCCGTAACGATATAGTCAGCCTTTTTATTAGTCATTAAATTGAGCGGAACGGCTGCAAATTGTTGAGAAGCACCGCCTTGAACGAATAAAACTGAGTATTCATCAGGAATATTGAGTAATTCTCTTAATAATTGATTAGCCTCGTCGTTAACAGCCATAAAAGTTTTGGACCTATGAGACATTTCAGTAATACTCATACCTGAATTGTTGTAATTAAGTAAATCTTGTTGTGCCTCTTTTAAAACTTCTAAGGGCATAGTTGACGGACCTGCTGCAAAGTTAAAAACTCTCATATAAATCTCCTTTTGAATTTTTTATGCCCTAAAATATTGTCATTTTAGGGCAGTATTTTGTAATTTTGTAAATTTATCTTACGCTGAATAATAATTGACCATAAGTTGGGAAAGGCCATAATTTTTCTGGCGTATACGTTTCCGTTTCGTCGCAATATGAACGAAGTTTATTCATACAAGGAATTATTTCATCTTTATAGAAAAACGCCATTTCTTTTGCGTCAACGTAAGTAGTTGCCTTTTCAAGTAATCCTTTAAGTTCTTCTGCCGTTTTATAAATTTTAACGTTTAGTGAAGATAATTTTATAGCAATATCACAGTCTATCTCATTATCTGCACCTATTTCCTTTTTGCGTTTTGCCGTTTTAATTAGTTTTGCTATATATTTATTTACAGCAGGGTATATATCTTTTTTTGCCATTTCAGCCATTGTTAAGCCTTCAATGTTTACTATTCTTGAATAGTTTTCAAACATAATATGTTTTCTTGCTGTTATTTCAGTTAAAGTAAATACTCCCGATTTTTCAAATAAATCGATATTTTTTTGTAAAGTATAAGCGTCGGTAGCGTCAGGCGTTGTTTTTAAATTAGATAAACCGCGTTTATTTGCTTCTTCAACCCACTCGGTAGAGTAGTTGTTGCCGTTAAATAAAATTCTACCGTTTTCTTCAAGCGTTTTAGAAACTATTTCGTAAACACAAGCAGGAATATTATCGCATTTTTCTAACGTATCGGCAAATTCGCCTAAAATATCGGCAACGGTCGTGTTTAAAACTAAGTTGCAATCGGAAATAGAATCGCTTGAACCTACCATACGGAATTCAAATTTGTTACCTGTAAAGGCAAGTGGAGAAGTTCTATTTCTATCAGTAGTATCTTTAGGAAGTTTAGGTAAAATTTTAGCGCCTAACTTCATTATCGTTTTATTTACGTGATATAAATTTTTGTTTTCAAGTTCTTTTAATGCGATAGTTAAATCGTCGCCTATAAAGATAGAAAGTATTGACGGAGGGGCTTCGTTAGCACCAAGCCTATGGTCGTTACCCGCACTTGCAACTGAAAGTCTAAATAATTCTTGATACTTATCAACAGCCCTAATAACAGCCATTAAAAATACTAAAAATTGTAAGTTTTCGCCAGGAGTTTCACCAGGTTTATATAAATTTACGCCGTCACTTGTTGAAATTGACCAGTTATTGTGTTTACCACTACCGTTAACACCAGCAAACGGTTTTTCGTGTAATAAACATACGAGCCCGTGTTTATCAGCAACCTTTTTAAGAAGTTCCATAGTGAGTTGGTTGTTGTCAGTTGCTATATTTACCGTGCAAAATATAGGTGCAAGTTCGTGTTGAGATGGAGCAACTTCGTTATGCTCGGTTTTTGCAAGTATGCCAAGACGCCATAAAGTTTCGTTTAAATCTTCCATAAACGCTTTAACTCTTGGCTTTATAGTGCCGTAATAATGGTCTTCAAGTTCTTGACCTTTCGGTGGTTTAGCACCAAATAACGTTCTACCCGTATATAAAAGGTCTTTTCTCTTTGACGCCATTTCTTTATCAATTAAGAAATACTCTTGCTCGGCGCCTACGTTAACTTTTATACTTTTTACGTCTTTATTTCCAAGTAAATTTAAAACTCTAACCGCTTGTTTGTTAAGATAGTCAAGCGAACGAAGAAGAGGAGTCTTTTTATCAAGAGCCTCGCCACCGTATGAGAAAAACGCAGTTGGAATACAAAGCGTTTTGTCTTTAATAAAAGCGTAAGAAGAAGGGTCCCAAGCGGTGTAACCTCTCGCTTCAAAAGTGGCTCTAATTCCGCCGTTAGGAAACGATGAAGCGTCAGATTCGCCTTTAATTAGTTCTTTACCGCTAAATTCCATTAAAATTTTACCGTTTTTTGTTGCGATAAAACTATCGTGTTTTTCGGCAGTAAAACCAGTCATTGGTTGGAACCAATGAGTGTAGTGGGTTGCACCTTTTTCAATTGCCCAACACTTCATAGCGTCAGCAACTTCTTGAGCAACCGTGATATCAAGTTCAGCGCCTTCTTCTACGGTTTTAAGTAATTTGCCGTAAATTTCAGGCGATAAAGTTTTTTTCATAACGTCTTCATTAAAAACGTCACAGCCGAAAATTTCAGGAATTCCCATAATTTACCCCTTTTATTTGCTTTTGTAAGCACGTTTCAAATATTATATATAATATTTTATCGTTTGTCAACAATTTTTAATATAGACTAACTTTTTTAGCGTACCACAAAAACTAGCGTAATAACGTATAATTAAACTTAAAGTGTAGTTTGATTTAGATATAATTTTCACAAAACGAAAATATACTATTATATGAGATATTTTGCCAAACGAAAACTTGTAGTTTTGCTTATAGTTTTACTAATTTTTTCCACTTCCATAATTCAAAGGGCAACCACAAAAGTTACTTTTAATAAGTACAAAAAAATAACCATAGTTTTAGATGCGGGGCACGGCGGAATTGACGGCGGAAGCGAAGGCGTTAATAGTAAAGTAAAAGAAAGTCATTTAAATTTAATAATGGTTAAAGAATTAGAAAAACTATTTACTTTGCAAGGTTTTAAAATCGTTTTAACTCGTGATGGCGACTATGGTTTATATGGAGATGAAAGTAAAGGCTTTAAACTTAGAGATTTAAAAAAACGCGTTGAAATAACTGATAAAGCAAATGCAGTAGTAATGATGTCAATACATATGAATAAATATTCTTCAAACAAAAGAAGAGGCGTTCAAGTTTTTTATAAACAAGGTAGTGAAAGTAGTGAAGAGCTTGCAAAAAAAGTTCAACTAAGCGTTAACTTATTAACCGAGCAACCTAAAATGTATAATGCGTTAAAAGGCGATTATTATATTTTAAATTGCAACGCAAGGTGCTCTATAATTGTTGAGTGTGGCTTTTTATCAAGCCCTATCGACGAAGAATTGCTTTTAAGCGACACGTACCGCAAAAAATTAGCAAAAGCCATTTATAGTGGGGTTTTTAACTATTTTTCAAATAAATAAAGCACGGCAAAATTAAAAAATAATAATCAAGTAACCCTCAAAACGAGGGTTATAAATTTTTATTAAAAAAACTTGTAAAAAACGATAGTATATGATATAATTATTACGTATGTTTAATTTAAATAGTACGCTTGATAAAAATAGTATAAAAAATATAAGTTCGCTAACACTTGCGTTTATAGGTGATGCAGTCTACTCGTTATACGTCCGTAAAAAAATGGTTTTTAATAAAGATGAAAAAGGATATGAACTAAACAAAAAAACTGCAAGCGTTGTATGTGCGTCTTCTCAGGCAAAAACGTTAGATAAAATAATGCCGTATTTAACGAGCGAGGAAATTGATGTTTATAAAAGGGCACGAAATACTAAAAAAGGAACAAGGGCTAAGCACGCTACCGTTACCGAATACAATAAGTCTACGGGATTCGAGGCGTTAATAGGGTACTTATATTTACTTGGCGAAATTGATAGGTTAGAGTATTTATTAAGTCTTGAAGAATAGTTTACGTTTAAGGTGATTATATGAAAATTGAAGGAAGAAATGCTGTTTACGAACTTTTAAAAACAGCAACGACAATAGATAAAATTTTAATACAAAACGGCATTAAAGACGATCTTGTAAAGCAAATTACAAAAAACAGTTCAAGTAAAAACTATAAATATCAATTTGTTGAAAAAAGTATTTTAGATAAAGAGAGTGAAACGCATAAACATCAAGGGTTTATTGCCTACGTTTCAGATTATAAATACGTAGAAATTAGTGATTTATTAACTTCAATAAAAGATAAAGAAGATGCTTTTTTAGTTTTGCTTGACGGTATTGAAGACCCTCACAATTTAGGTAGCATTATAAGAGTTTGCGAGTGTGCGGGGGTTGACGGTATTATAATTCCTAAAAGAAGAAGCGCGCAAGTAAACGAAACGGTTATGCGTATATCGGAAGGCAGTGCTAATCATATTGCTATATCAAGAGTAACAAATTTAAATCAAGTAATAGACGCTATTAAAGAAAACAATATATGGGTCTATGGTTTGGAACTTGGCGGGGAAGACATATATAAAAGCAACTTAAAAGGAAGAATATGTATAGTAGTAGGCGGTGAAGATACGGGCATCAATAGATTAACTAAGGAAAAGTGTGACGTTATCGTAACAATTCCTATGTATGGAAAAGTCAACTCGTTAAACGCATCAGTAGCGTTAGGTGCCGCCGTATTTGAAAGTGTAAGACAAAGAAGGGGTTAAAAGTTAAATGAAAAATTTAACTGATGAACAATTAGTTATAGCATATAATAACGGCGATAAAAACGCCTTTAATGAAATTTATGAAAGGTACAAAACTATCGTTGCAAATTTTTCTCGTAAATTCTTTCTAATGGGCGCTGATAGTGAAGACGTAATTCAAGAAGGTATGCGTGGCTTATTTAACGCGGTAGTAACATATAAAGATGAAACGTCTTCATTTAAAAATTACGCTAAAATTTGTATTAAATCAAGTATATTAACGGCAGTAAAAAAATACTCTGCGGGGAAAATGAGTATTTTAAATAAAAGTCTTTCTATCGAAGTTTTAGACGATAGCGTTGATATTAGTTTTTCGCCTGAAGACTTAATTATATCTAAGGAAAGTCAAAGCGAAATTTTTAAAAAGATAGAAAAGGTGCTGTCTAAAACGGAACTTAGCGTTTTAAAATGCTATTTAGAAGGCTTAAACTATGCTGAAATAAGCGATAAATTAAATATAACAACTAAGGCTGTTGACAATGCGCTCTCACGAGCAAAAAAGAAAATTATTAAATTGATAGAGGTATAAAATGTCTTATCTTGCATTATATAGGCGTTTTCGCCCTACGACTTTTGATAAAGTTATAGGTCAAGAACATATAGTTAAAACTTTAATAAATCAAATTAAAACGGGCAATATAGGGCACGCATACTTGTTTTGCGGTGTAAGGGGAACGGGTAAAACTTCTATTGCTAAAATTTTTGCTAAGGCTATAAACTGTACGAATAACGTAAGCGGTTCGCCTTGTTTTGAGTGCGAGGCTTGTAAAACTTTACAAGACCCATCAAGCGTTGATATAATCGAAATTGACGCTGCGTCAAACAACAAAGTTGAAAACGTTAGAGAAATAAGGGAAAACGTTCAATATGCGCCTACGAACGTAAGGTATAAAGTTTATATTATTGACGAAGTGCATATGTTAACTACCGAGGCTTTTAACGCATTACTTAAAACGTTAGAAGAGCCTCCAAAACACGCTGTATTTATTCTCGCTACAACCGAGCCACAAAAACTTCCTGCAACTATTTTATCAAGGTGTATGCGTTTTGATTTTAAACTTATTTCCGATAAAGAAATAGCATCTTTAATTAGTTCAATATACACTGAAATAGGTAAAAAATTTACAAACGAGGCCGTTATGGCTATCGCAAGAGCGGGTGACGGTTGCGTTAGAGACGCTTTATCAGTTGCCGAGTTATGTTTATCTATAAATGATGAAAAAATTGAATATAATGACGTTTTAACCGTTTTAGGCGCAACCGATATTAGTAAAACTGATTGTTTAGTTAAGAATATTTTTAACGGGGATATAGGAAAAGTTTTAGAAATTACTGATGAACTTATTAGTTTAGGCAAAAGCATAGGTATGATTTCTAAAGACTTAATTTCATACGTTAGAGATATTGCAATATGTAAAACTTGTAATAGTGCAAACGATATTTTAGCGCTTCCAAAAGAAAGGTTTGAAGCGTTAAGTAGTACGGCGTCGTTATGTGACGAGCATAAAATTTTAAGAGTTTTAGAAATATTAACCGAACAAGATACGGCACTTAGATATGCTTCTAAACCAAGGGCAATATTTGAAACAGCCTTAATTAAAGCAACGTTAAGTGAAGTAGATTATAATATTGACACTTTAATTTCAAGAATAACTAAACTTGAAAATCAAATAAAGAGTTTGTTAAACGGAGAAAAGGTTATAGTAAGTAGTCAAGTTTCTACTATTGAACAAGCCCAGCCGATTAAGAGTGAGCCTTTAAAAGAAGATACGAGTAGTGATAGCGGGGAAGAAACTCAAACTATAACGATAGAAAAGCAAGTAGAGCCACAAATAGAGTTGGAAGAGCAAAAAGAAGTGGAAATTCCAACAGATACTATAAACGAGCAAAAAAACGTAGACAATGCTGATGCTCGTAAAATTTGGGGTACGGTTGTAAGAAGATTAAGAACTACGCCGGGCAAAATTATATTATGGGTGGCTTGTCAAGAAATGACGGCGACTATTAGTGGTAATAATTTTATAATAAAAGTAAAAAATGAAAGTGAGAAAAATTTACTTGAAGAAAATGAAAATAAAACTTTAATTACTTCGTTAGTAAATGAATTTGGCTCGTATAATATTGTAATTTCGTTAAGTGGCGAAGATATTGCAAGTCAAGACAATACTCAAAAAGTAACCGATTTTTTCGGTAAAGATAAAATAACAATTAAGTAAAGGAGAAATATATTATGGCAAGATTTGGTGGCGGATTTGGCGGTGGCTTTGGCGGAGGCGGTCAAATGCAACAACTTATGAAACAAGCACAAAAAATGCAAGAACAAATGCAAAAAGCACAAGAAGAACTTGAAGATG
Organism: Christensenellaceae bacterium; assembly: GCA_045536405.1. Lineage (GTDB taxonomy): Bacteria > Bacillota > Clostridia > Christensenellales > Borkfalkiaceae > HGM11412. Next base: position 4,830 of record JAZSNM010000025.1, on the reverse strand, counting down.
CTGAAATTGAAGGAAAATCATCTGGCGATGCAGTTTTAGTAGTAGTAAACGGCAAAAAGGTATTGCAATCAATAAAAATCAATCCTGATTACGTAGACGTTGACGATATTGAAATGCTTGAAGACCTTATCGTAGTTGCTATGAACGATGCGTATGCAAAAGCCGATCAGTTATATAAAGAAAAAATGGGTCCTTTAGGTGGCGCTGGGGGTATGTTTTAATAAATGAAAACACATATTGAACCTATAGGTAAACTTATAAATAATTTTTCTAAATTATCTGGCGTTGGCTCAAAAACAGCACAACGTTTTGCCTATGAAATTATAAATATGTCACTTGAAGAAGTTGAGGCGTTTAGTCAAAGTTTATTAGATTGTAAAACTAAGGTACGTTTTTGCAAAGTGTGTGGTAATTACACTGATAACGATACTTGTGATATTTGTAAAGAGCGTTCGCACGAAACTATTTGTGTTGTAAAAGAGCCGAAAGACGTTTTAGCAATGGAGCGAATTCACGAATATAACGGAGTTTATCACGTATTACACGGCACTTTAAAACCGTCAATGAATATAGGTGTAAAAGATATAACGGTTGACGCTTTAATTGAAAGAGTTAAAAATGAAAGCGTTAAAGAAGTTATAATAGCAACAAACCCTGATTATGATGGAGAAATTACGGCAATGTACGTATCTTCAAAAATAAAGCCGTTAGGTGTAAAAGTGTCAAGACTTGCTCACGGAATACCCGTTGGTAGTGAAATTGAGTATACTGATGAAGTCACCTTAGGTAGAGCCTTTATTGATAGGAAGGAAATTTAATGTTAAAGAGAATTGATAGCCTATTTTCAAGTTGCGAAATATTATCAAGAAGCGAATTTCACAAACAATTAAAATGTAAAAATATTACTGTTAACGGTCAAGTTATTAAAAGTGGCTCACTAAAAGTAGATAGCGAAAAAGATATAATTTGCTTTAAGGGAGAAAGAGTTATTTTTAATAAATATATTTATATTATGTTAAATAAGCCAAGCGGAGTAGTTAGTTCAACTGATGAAAAGGGCGCTACAACGGTTATTGATATTATTAACACCGAATTTAAGCGTAAAGACTTATTTCCTTGTGGTAGACTTGATAAAGATACGGTTGGTTTAATAATTTTAACTAATGACGGCGTTTCAGCGCATAAAAGGTTATCGCCAAAAACTCACGCCGAAAAAGTTTACTATTTTGAAACGGCAGACAGCGTAAATAGTAGCGATATAGAAAAAATTACGAGTGGTGTAGAGTTAAAAGACGGATATATTACAAAACCTTGTAAAATAAATTTATTAAGTGAAAAAAGTGGAGAAATAACCTTAACTGAAGGTAAATATCACGAAATTAAAAGAATATTTGGTGCGTTAGGCAACAAAATAACCTATTTAAAAAGAATTTCTTTTGCCGGAATACAACTTGATAATAACTTAAAAGAAGGCGAAAGTAGACTTTTAACAAACGAAGAAATTTTATTATTTACTAAATAAAAAACCTTGAAAGTGTGAAACTTTCAAGGTTTTTTGTTTTTAAGTCAATTATACTATTATGAATAGCCTTAATAAATAAAATTATTAAACCACTTTACAAAGGAATAGAAAAGTGTTACAATAATTACGTCACACAAATTAAATAGTCGCAAAGTGATAACTCTTTAATTTTTAAAGGGATATTTTTGCTTATCGTGGTAAATAATTGAATTTGATAAAAATGCAAATTCCACTTAATTTACTACGATAGGTTATCCTATGGCTATTTTGAGATTTGTGTGACAACAACGGAGTTTGCGTTTTTTGTGCGACGGCTTCGGTTGTCGCACTTTTTATTTTGGCAAAAAGGAGAAATTTATGAAAAATAAACTTTTAACAACCTTACTAACTATTTTCGCTTTATGCACGTGTTTATTCACGCTTTCGGCTTGTGACATTTCTTTAAACGAAAACAAACCACACGAACACTCTTTTACTAATTACGTTAGCGATAATAACGCAACTGATATTGCTGATGGTACTAAAACGGCAACTTGCGATGGGGAAGATTGTGACGCAACCGATACTATAACAGACGTAGGTAGTAAACTTATCTCAGGTCAAGGTTTAAAGTACACTTTAAATAGTGATAAACAAAGTTATTCGGTGGAAAGTTTAGGTACTTGCACTGATGCAAACATTATAATTCCATCAACATATGAAAACAAGCCTGTAACAAGTATAGGTGAAGATGCGTTTATTTGGTGTAATAATATAACAAGTATAGAAATTTCAAACAGCGTAACGAGTATAGGTAATTCTGCATTTAATGGTTGTTATAATTTAACAAGTGTAACAATAGGTAATAGCGTAACAAGTATAGGTGAAGATGCGTTTGCTTGGTGTAATAATATAACAAGTATAGAAATTCCAAACAGTGTAACAAGTATAGGTAGTAGGGCGTTCTATGAATGTCGTAAAGTAACAAGTATAGAAATACCAAACGGCGTAACGAGTATAGGTAATTCTGCATTTAATGGTTGTGAAAGTTTAACGAGCGTAACAATAGGTAACAGTTTAATAAGTATAAGTGGGAGGGCGTTTGCTTATTGTTATAATTTAACAAGTGTAATATTGGGTAAAAGCGTAACGAGTATAGGTGAAGATGCTTTCTATGCTTGCTTTAAACTTGTAGAAGTAGTAAATAAATCATCGCACATAACTGTAACAAAAGGTGCTAAAGATAATGGTCAAGTTGGTTATTATGCCTTAGCAGTTTATAATAGTGGAGATACGTTTGCAGGTACAAAACTTTCAAGCGATAACGGATATATTGTATATACTGATGATAATGAAAAGAGTTTAGTAGATTATAATGGCACTGAAACGAGTTTAATAATTCCAAATTACGTAACTAAAATAAATAATTATGCATTTGATAACTGCGATACTTTAACAAGAATAGTAATATCAAACAACGTAACAAGTATAGGTGATTGTGCGTTCTATGATTGCGATAATTTAACAAGCGTAACAATTGGAAATAGCGTAACAAGTATAGGTGGGTATGCATTTTTTCTATGTAGTAGTTTAGCAAGCATAACAATACCAAGCAGCGTCACAAGTATAGGTTATGTAGCGTTTTCTGGTTGTAGTGATTTAATAAACGTAACGTTTAATGATACGACTGCTTGGTATATTGTTGATGATTTTACTGATTGGCAAAATAAAACGGGTGGCATGCAATTTGAGGTGACTAATCCATCAACAAACGCAACTTTCGTTAAGTCTAAGTATTACTGGTATAAAAAATGATTTTTTATATAGTAAATCCCCGTGTTAAACACGGGGATTTAAAAAACTTTTAAAATTTTCAGCAATCATTAGTTGCAATCGTAGTCAACTGAAACTGATGATTCAACTACTGAGTGCATATATTTTTTAACAACGTTTACGTGATATGGGTCGTTTTGATATTCTTCAAGTTTTTCCATACTCTCAACTACTACTTGTAAAATAATATCGTATGAACGGGGCGAGCCTAATAAATCTTGCCCTATTTCTATGCCCCAAATTGATGGAACTTTTGTAATCATTGAATATAAAACGTTAACGGCTTTTTCTACGTTATCGCCAGAATTGTCTTTTAATTTAAAACATACTACGTGTTTAATCATATTTTACCTCACCAGTCTTGTCTATCGCTAATTTTAATATCGTCGTAATAATCAAAATATTTAGACTTAAATTTTTGAGTATCTAATTTTGCTTGTTTCTTTTTAATTTCTTTTAAAGTAGGTTTTTTGTTTTTATCAATTACTTGATTATTCTTTTTTTCCATTATCTTTCATTTTTAGCCATACCATTAAAACGGCAATGTCCGCAGGGTTTACCCCCGAAATTCTACTTGCTTGGTCTAAATTTAACGGCTGAACCTCGTTTAATTTATCTCTTGCTTCCATACGAAGACCTTCTATTTTTAAATAGTCGGTACCAACGGGCAAAAGTTTGTCTTTTAACTTTTTAGACTTTTCTATTTGTTCTTTTTCTTTTTTAATGTAGCCTTCGTATCTAACGTCAGTTTCTACACTTTCTAAAATGTCAAAAGGAGCGTTATAAAAGGCGTTATACTTTTCTTTAATAAGTTTTATAGAAATGCCCCTTTTAATCATATCACGATATTTAAGAGAACCAAAAACACCGCCTTCGCTATTTGCTTCAACAAAATCTTTACACTCTTTGTAAGGAACTACGGTATCAAGTTCCTTTTCAAGTTCGAGTGCTATTTGTTTTCTATTAAGATAAACTTGCCACCTTTCGTCAGTTACAAGCCCTATTTTTCTACCTAACGGAGTAAGTCGCATATCGGTATTGTCTTGCCTTAAAATTAAGCGATATTCCGCCCTAGAAGTCATTATTCTATACGGCTCGTTAGTTCCTTTTGTAACTAAATCGTCAATTAACACGCCAATATATCCATCACTACGTTTAAGCACAAGTTGCCCCTTACCTTCAAGATAAAGCCCTGCATTTATGCCAGCAATAAGTCCCTGCGCACCCGCCTCTTCATATCCGCTTGTGCCGTTAATTTGCCCTGCAAAGAAAAGTCCTTTTATTCCTTTAAGTTCCAACGTTGGAAGAAGTTGAGTGGGCTCTATACAGTCATATTCAATTGCATATGCATCACGCATAATCTCAGCATTTTCAAGGCCTTTTAGCGAATGAATCATCTTCTCTTGTATATCTGCTGGCATAGATGTAGAAAAGCCTTGAATGTACACCTCTTGCGTTGAAAGAGATTCTGGTTCGAGGAAAAGTTGATGCCTTTC
>JAZSNM010000031.1:0-15545 GCA_045536405.1 Christensenellaceae bacterium | reverse complement strand
TACTAAACTTTTGAATTTATCGTCACTACTATATAACTCTACTTTTACTTTATAATCAGTTTCACTTGTTAAATTATATAATTCATAGTGGGTTTTTTTAACTTCTTCTATCTTAGTTTCGTTAATCGTTACTTTGTATTTGTCCCCAACTTGATAGTTCTCTTGCCTATCCCAATATATAGTTATTTCGTTGTTAAATACTATTGCTTTTATCATTGTAATCCCCCATTGTTTAAACTTTTCTTGCTTTTCGTTAAAAATATTTATTTTTGAAAACATAAAAACATTTTTTGTATGATAACATTATAATACTATTTATCTAAAATTTCTATAAAAATATTGTCATTTTATTTTTATTTTTATAAAATATTGCACTTTTAAAACGTGCGGTTTAATATATTTAAAAAATTAAAGCGGTTGTACAAAAACAACCGCTATTTATTATTCTTCTTTACTTTCAATAGGCTTTGATTTTGCTACCTTTACGATAAATATCGTTAGCATAATTATTGCTATTATAAACAATACGTCTATAATTATATTAACGTACGATTTAAATATGAAGGTTAATAAAGTTATTAAAATTCCTGCAACTAAATTTCCTAGCACCAATGGTAAAAAGCATTTTGAAAATTTCATTTTTAAAAATACCGCTATTGCAGTACCCGTCCATACCCCTGTAACCGGAAATGGTATCGCTACAAAAATAAATAAAGCCCACGCCATAAATCTATCTTTCTTTTCTTCAACGTTTTCACTGCCCTTTGAAATTTTTAACGCTTTATTTTTTAAAACTATTTCTATTTTTTCTACTAATTTTTTTATAATTTTTATTTTCTTTAATAAATTGAATATAGGAATTAGTAAAAAATATAATAAAAAGATTATACAAGTTGAGCCGATATAAGCAAGTAGCGCCGAAGTTATTAAAGATTCCCCAAGTCCCAAACCGACAGGTATACCGCCCTTTAACTCAACTAACGGAAAAATAGATACTAAAAGCGTTATAAGTTTACCATTATCTGTAATGCTTTGAAAAAAATTTAATAAAATTTCACCCATAAACCCCTCAAATGATTGCTTTTATTTTTTTAATTATATTATAATAATAAAAAAAAGGCAAACGTATTAACTATAATTATGACGATACAACAATTATTATCACCTTTTAGAAAGGCAATTGAAGATTTTAATATGATAAGCGAAGGGGACAAAATAGCCGTAGGGTTATCAGGCGGAAAAGATAGTATAGCCCTATTATGCGCTTTTGCTAGTTTAAGAAGATTTTACCCTAAAAAGTTTGATATAGTTGCAATAAGGGTAGATACGGGTTTAAATTATAATAAAGAAGAAGAAAATGCACTAAAAAATTTTGTTGAAAGTTTAGACGTTGAATATCACGTTGAAAAAACTCAAATTGCAACGATTGTATTTGATGAAAGAAAAGAAAGTAACCCTTGTTCGCTATGCGCTAATATGCGAAGGGGGGCGTTAAATTCAGCAAGTATAGCGTTAAATTGTAATAAAGTTGCTTTGGGTCATCACGCAGACGATTTGGTTGAAACTTTCTATTTGTCTATGCTGTATGAAGGTAGACTTTCAACTTTTTACCCCGTAACACATTTGGAAAGGGCTAATATTGACGTTATTAGACCTATGATTTACGTTAGAGAAAGAGATGTTATTGCCTTTTCAAAAGATAAACCTATTCTTCACAACCCTTGCCCAGCCGATAAGCACACGAAAAGGGAATACGTAAAAGAATTACTTAAACATATAAGAAAAGAAATTCCTTTTTCAACCGATAATATTTTAAATGCGCTAATTCACCCCGAAAGAAATAATTTATTTACTAAACCAACAAAAAATGACAATGAATAAAAAATTCATTGTCATTTTAATTTATCTAAATTTTAAATCTTATTCAAACTTATCAAAAGCACCTTCGTCTTTTGTTAAAGCGTCGTAAATTTCCACACCTTCGCCGTTAACAATACCTTCTTTTTTAAGTTTAGTACAGTTTGTAAACGCACCCGTTCTAATAGCCATAGTGTCTTTTAAAATAACTTTTTCAAGAGAACTACATTTATCAAAAGTGCTTGTATCAATAACAGTAATGCTTGTACTAGACAAATCAATACCCATTAAAGAAGAACAATCTTCAAACGCCTTTTCGCCTAAAACAGTAATATTTGGAAGTTTGAGCGGTGGAATTGAAGTTGAAACGCTATTTGAACCTAATTTAGTACAACCTGAAAATACACCTTTGCCGATATAAGTTAATTCGCTATCGTTATCGAAGTTAACTTTTTTTAATGCCGTACAGCCTGAAAAGGCATATTGATATATATGTTTAACAGTTTTTGGAATATTTATTGCCTTTAAGTTTGTACAACCTGTAAATGCGTGGTCGCCAATATAAGTAATATCGCTTGGAAGAGTAATTTCTTCTAAAGTTGAAACGCCATAGAAAGCGCTTTCCTTAATTTCGCCACCCGTAACGGTTACCTTTTTTAAAGAAGAAGGCATATAGTAAACGGTCGCTTCCGCGCTATTTAAAGAAGTGTCGGCAGAATCGTACTTATCGTTGGTTTTAACAGATATAGAAATAATACCACTATCTTCACTCGTTGCAGTACCAAAAATATAAGGAAAAACCTTTTCTTCGTTAAAAGCATTTTTGCTTTTACCTACAAAAGGAATAGTCATACTCTTTAAGTTCGTACAACCAGAAAAAGCACCGTCGCCTATCGTTTCGATATTATCGCCGATAGTTACAGAAGTTAAAATCTTCTTACCAGAAAATGCGCCTGCGCCTATTTCTTTTACTTTTAAGTGTTTCTTATCTTCTGGAACGTCAAAATCTTTTGCCGTTTCTGGAATAACTAAATCTCTGAACTTGCTATCAACGTTTATATAATCATTTTCAACGTCTTCACTATTAACGTTGTATCCCGTTATTTTGTAGTAACCGCCGTCTACTTCGTCTTCATCATCTTGAACGTATTGATATTCAAACGTACCTGTTACAACGTTTTCATCACCATCGTCTTCGTTACAAGCAACAAAACTAAAAGTAAATACAACTGCTAAAATCGTTACTAAAAATCTAAAAAGTTTATTTTTCATTAAATTGCGCTCCTTAAATTAAGCATATAATATATAATTAACTTTATATTTATTATTATAGATACGATAATAATTTTAGCATTTTACCACTTTATTGTCAATACTTAAAGTCAACTTATTAAAAATTTGTTGGTTTTTTTGTAATTTTATTACAATTATGCCTTTTTATAAACGTACGATTTAAAAATATTTTCGGCGTTTTTACCTAACTTTGAAATTTCTTTTTCTAAAATTTTAGTATTTATATTCGTATATTTATATTTTTGAATAGTATCTTTTAAAAATTTGTTAAACTTTTTATATCCAACTTCACTTTCAATTTCACTAAACATAATTAAAGACTTATAATATGCGGTCATTACGTAATGAATATCGCTTGAATAATCTTTTAGCGAATAATTCATATCGTGATTTGTATCTATTGCTACGTCGTTAAGCGAAACGTTTAGTAATTCAACGGCTTTTTTAGTCATTTCTAAGTTATCACTCTTTTTTATTTGATAGTCTTGATATTTATTAAAAAAGTTTAAGGTAGACAACTCGGTTAGTCCCTCGTCGATATATCCGTCTACAATTTCGTTAACACCAACTAATCCATACCACCATTGATGAGCAATTTCGTGGACTATCGTGTAAAACTTATCTTTATTTTCTAACGATTTATCAATATATACTAAACAAGGATATTCCATACCCCCGTAAATAAAATCCGCTTGACTCACAACAAAGTGAGAATATGGATATTGACAATATTCATTGTTAAAAAACGTTATCGCTTCACTTATTATTTGCAAAGACTTTTCTGGCTCGCTGTCGTTAACGTAGTAGTAACAAATTTCAATATCATCAACTTTATTTTTAACGATTTCATAATTTTTAGAAAGAGTAAACGCTATATCTTTTACGTTATTTTCTTCATACGTATACGTTGTAGTAGCACCTTCGATTAATAAGTTTTTACAATACAACGAAGATGCTACCGAATATTCCGACGGAACTTTTAAAGTTACTTCATACGAGGCGTTTTCGCTATAAAAAGGGTCGCCGTACTGATAGTATTCACACTCGTAATATTTATCGTTTTCATACACGCAAAGTATTGGATAAAAATTACACAAATTAACGGTATTTTCTCCATATCCAAGTCTATGATTTACGTTTGCTAAATTTACGGTAAAATCAACTTGTAGTTTGCTTTTCCCATATTTTTCAGTTGGGGCATCTACCACTAAAATGCTGTTGTTTTCTCCTTCGATTTTATATGGAATTTCTTTACTTTCGCTTTGAATTTTTTCAATTATAATATCGCCACAACTCTTGCCGTTAGGGTAGGCTATTTCATAATACTCATAACTTATAGGGCTACGCTTACTTTCTTTAGAATAAGCATTTGCATACAAACAAAACTTTAAACAATCACTCGAATAATTATTATTTACAAAAGTAAAATTCATAACCCCTTTTAACTGATTTGAGTTAGTATATTCTAAAAACATTTCGTATTTTATTTCGTTTTCTTTACTATTATCACTTTTACAACCAAAGCCACCAAGAATAAAAGTAAAAACAAGTATAAAAACAATTATTTTTTTCATAAAAAAACCTCGAATATAATAATTTATAGTTAATACTATATAAAATTATATTGAGGAAAAACTTTTTTTATTACTTTTACTTGTCTTCCGTTATTAAATACTTGCTAGGATCAATTTTTTTACCGTTTTCTACAACTTCAAAGTGTAAATGCGGTCCGTCTAAATATTCCGTTTTATTATTAGTAGACATATATCCTATAACGTCGCCTTTTTCTACGATAGCGCCCGTTTCAATATTTTCGGCAACTTCTACGCTATTATATACGCTTTTTAAACCGTTAGAATGGTCGATTGTAATAGTAGTGCCTTCAAGTTTTGAAGTAACGATACTTTCTACTACGCCTGAATAACAAGCAAAAACACTTTGTCCTTCTTCTCCGGCAAAATCAATTGCTTTATGCCCCGTATATGCACCTATAGTTTGATTATACACTACTGACGCTCCAACGTATTCTTTTAAAACGACTGCGTCTTTAACGGGTAAATCAAATATAATTAAAGATACGACAGGGGTGTCTGGAACTACAGGGTCGTCTGGTATTATAGGTGTATTATTTACCTCGCTATCAGTATTTGTTTGAGGTAAATCCACCTCTACGTTGCTATCTCCCGTTTTATCAACTTGCGTTGTTTTATTATTATTTGAAACGACAAGCATAATCGTTAAAATAGTTAAAACAGTTAAAATTCCTATAAATGCTAAGTAGTAAGCGTTTCTTTTTAAATAGTTTACAAATTTATTCTCTTTTTGTGCCATATTAACCTCCGTTTATGTATTTTTAACGCTTTTAAACTTTTTTATACTAATACCCGTAATAAATTAAAGGAATTCCCACCGTAACGTTGTCAAAGGTAGTGGCAACGTGTATATTTACCTTGTTTGAATTAACCATTTGATAAGTTTTTATTTTATTTGAATAATAATATAAGTTTTCAATATTTTCAGTTTTAGAAACGTGTACAAGTTTAGCATTGACTTCTTTTAAAAATTTTAAACCATTTTTATCAGTTTTAAAGCAAAACCCTTTTGATGAATACTGCTTGCTTAAACTATAAATACTTGCATTTGAAAATTCGCCAGACGAATAGTTTTTACTGTACGTTACTTGTTTAGACGGCAAAAAACCAACGCTTTCATAAAATATTATAACGCTAAGCAATAAAAACGCAAAAATTACTAAAAAGTTGTTTTTCATAAAAAAATTCCTACCATTTGGTAAGAATTGTTGACAAAAATTTTATTTTATATACGAAAAGCGTGCAAAAATATTATAATAGCATAGCAACTTTATAAATTTTAGCCGAGTGTATCAAGCGCCAACTGCGTAAGCAGTTATATTTTCCATAACTCGTCGAAGACGAATAAAACTTTGCGTAGCAAAATATAACTGCGTTAGCAATATAACTTGCCGTTAGGCAAATATAGTTGTGGCGTAGCGATAATCTCCATCGCTACGCCACTAATTTTACACACTTTATTTTTTATAAGTTTAATAACCCAAAATCACGCATTAACGTTAAAGTAGAATATTCACTAATTAAATATGGCGAATAGGTTATAGCATTTTTTAAATTATCATTATCAATGCCTTTGCCTTTTATCACGTTTTGAGCGTTTTTATAAAATCCTTCTTCAATTTTAGGAAGTATCGCCATTAAAGAGGTTGTTTCTTTGGCGAAATTATCTTTAACTTTATTAAGCAACGCAAAAATTAAATCAATACGCTTTTTTGAAGGTATTTTTAAGTTTTTATATAGTTTTTCTTCACTAATACCCGTTAAAATGCTGGCTTTTTCAATGTCGCTAACGATAGAAGCCACCGATATAACGCCTTCAAAATCGTTAGTATAAAATAAATGATATAATTTAATAAATTTCTCTAAACATTTTATATAAATATAGGCTAAATCGTTTGTGGTATCGTTTAATAAAATAATATCAACAGCCTTTTTAACAACGTTATTGTTTAAAATTTCGCCTTCTAATTGCAACACGTTTGATATAACAGAGCATAAACACATAACTTCACTCATATTTCCATAAGAAGAAAAATTAAGCGCCATTTGAAAACTTTGTTTTAATAAATTATACTCAGTTTCATTAAACTTATAGTTATATAGCATAACTAATAGCCTATAATCTATTAGCGTGATTGCATTTAATAAATTATAAGTATAACTTGTTAACACGTCTTTTTTATTGCATTTATTTATTAAATATTTATCAATTACTAATTTATCAATCGTTTTAACTTCAAGAGTTTTAAATTTATTGTTATAAATTATATTGTATTTATTAAGAAACAATTCGTCAAAATACGGCGAAGTTAAAAAAGCGTAGCAATCGATATTTTTTTGACTGCAAATATAATTAGTTGCCTTTATCAAATCACAATCGCCAACAACTATAACGTAAGGCTTGTTTATTGCGTTTATAACGTTAGAATTATAAAGATTTTTATCATCATCTACTAATAAAACGGTGTATTCTACGTTATAATTTTTTAATATCTTAATAAAGTCCCCCGCATAAATCATATAATCTTTTTCATAAAAAATTATATCTAACTTCTTAGCGGTTTTTTGCGACAAAATTTTTACCATTTCTTCCTTAAAGTCGTTAAATGATATAAAATTTTTCGCTTTTTCAAAACTATTTAAAATTTCTTGACCTTTCTTTTTAAAATCTAATAACGCCATAATTTCTCCTTTATTATAATATAATATCTTTTTTTGCGATTTTTGTCAATACGTGCGCAAGTTATAATTTTATATAAAATTTTTAAAAAGTATTGAAAAAATATAAATATATGTTATAATTAGTATATAAAATTGTCAAAAATAGAGTAAAAAGGCAATTTTACGTGTTGTTTAACACAAGAATAGGGGGTATTATATGAATAAAAGCGAATTTACAAGAGCATATGCTGAAAGGCTAGGCGGAACAATAAAGGAGGCTGAAACTAATTTAGTTACTTTTATTGAAACTTTAACGGAATGTTTAAAAAACGGTGAATACGTTCACATTTCAGGTTTTGCAACGTTCAGTGTTAAAGATAAAAACGCTAGGCAAGGCGTAAATCCTTTAAATGGCGAAAAAGTTACTATTCCTGCTTGCAAATCACCAAATGCTAAATTCTCTAAAGCTTTTAAAGATTTATTTAACTAATGCTAATTAAAAAAGTTTAATTTAGAGTGTATGCGTACGTTTCGCATACACTCTAAATTATATAAAAAGGATATAATATGAAATTTGAAGAATTAGAAAAAGAAATTTTTGACAATTATTATACTAAACACAGAGAAGTTTTAATGGACGTTGAAACGAATTCTCAGCAAAAGGCGGACGCTATATTGTCTAAATACAATTTACGTGGCTTTAAAAAAGAACAAGTTAAAAAACTAAAAGATAGTATAGTAAAAAAAGAAGTTGATTTTTATATGGCGTTTGTAAAAGATAATGAAGAAGTTTTAAATTCTTCGCTTTCTTACCAAGAAAAACTTGATATTTTATTAAAAAAATATTCTTGGGAAGGCATATCTACTGACGAAAAAAGTACCCTTAAAAGTTTAATCAGTAGGCAAATTTACGATAACGAAGTAAGTAAAATTTTAGAAAAGTTAGCAAAAGATTTAAAAATTATACAATAATTAAAGTTAAAATACCGCCATATTTTGCAAAATGCGAAATATGGCGGTATTTGCTTATTTAATTTATTATATTCCATAAGTTTTTGTAATAGGGTCTAAAAACAATGGTATTTTAGGTGGAAAAAAGGTAAACAAACCAAACAAAATTGCCATTAAGCAAAGAGTAATAAATGCTAATACCCCAAACTTACACGGCTTATTTTCTTTTAATAGTTTGCCTTCGTAAATTGATAAAATTAACGCCGATATAAAAAATAAAAGTATATTTATAAAGCCGCTTAAAGTGCCGAAAATACCCGTTAGCGTATAAAATAAAGTTGGAATTAAAAGCGTTCCTAAGAATATTCCTTTTAGTTTGACGCACCAAAACCCTTTATAATAATCTTTAAAATAAAACCACTCGAAAATAGCGAATATAAACGTGGGGAAAAATAAAATTTTAATATGCTCGAAAGTTGATTCGTTTACACTTGAAATAATTGCAAGTGGCGTAAAATCAGTCCACGAATACGCAAAATGCAAAAGACTACCTATAACGCAAGCAAAAGTAAATGAAATAAATTGCCATAAAAAAATATCACGTTTCATATAAATATTATATTAAAAAAATAAATTACTTATGAAAAATAAAAGTTAAAGGGTGTAAACTAAATTTTACACCCCTACTAAATCCAAGCCTTACCATTTGTTTAATTTTTATTATTTTTTTAAAATTTTAGATTTTTCTGCTTCAAACTCTTCTTCGGTTAGCAACCCTTCGTCAAAATGAGTTTTTAACTTTTTAATTTTTTCTATATTGACAAACTATTTTGAAAGTTGTATAATTTTTTTATAAATGGGAGGATTTTTTATGAACGTACAATCAACTATCAATTATTGTTTAGGTTTAGATTACTATGGATTAGAACACTTTGCAGGTGAAAATTATCAAAAAGTTTACAACAACTTAAAACAAAGACACGAAGGTGAAAAAATTAACACCGTACTTATCGGCAGTATTTTTACTTGCGTTGCATCTGACGGCAAATTAAGTGACACTGAAACTAAGTTTATTCAAACGTTTATCGGTGGTTACACTTATGAAAGCGCTTTTGACGTTGCAAAACAATTTTATAACACAGAAGCACAAGATATCGTAAGAAGCCTTTACGATTCTTTCCCTGCCGAAATTAAAGACGCTTACGTTAATTTATGTATTGCAGTTTTATCAGTAGATAAAAAAATTACTGAAAAAGAAAATGCGTTTTTATTTAGCATTATTTAATTAAAAGAAATCGTTAAAAAAACCGCTACGTTTTAAACAACGTAGCGGTTTTTTATCTAATTTTTTTATTCACGTAAAACTTTTGCTTTTTTACTAACAATTATTTATTTTCAGTTATTATAGCCTTAATTCTTCTAACGCCTGCACTACTTGCTTCTTCTTTTTTGATAATGAATTTACCAAGTTCGCCCGTAGATTTTGCGTGTGGTCCACCACAAATTTCTTTGCTATAACCTTCAATAGTATAAACTTTTACAACTTCGCCGTACTTGTTATCAAAAACGCCTACCGCTCCTTGCTCTTTCGCTTTGTCTAAACTCATTTCTTCCATAACAACAGGAATATCTTTTTGTATTGCTTCGTTTACCCTATCTTCTACAGCCTTTAATTCTTCTTGTGTTAATTTTCTTGGAAAACTAAAATCAAAACGCAACCTTTCAACTGTAATATTAGAGCCCCTTTGATTTATGCTATCGTCATTAAACACGTATTTTAGTGCACCGTTTAAAAGGTGCGTTGCTGTGTGAAGTCTTGCAGTCGTTTCGTTGTTTTCCGCTAAACCGCCTTTGAATTTTTGTTCACTATTTGCTTGCGACTTCTCTTGGTGTTTTTTATACGCTTCTTTATACCCTTCAATATCAACCGTAAAACCTTTTTCTTTTGCAAGTTCGGTAGTCATTTCAATAGGAAAACCAAAAGTATCGAACAATCTAAACGCTGTTTTGCCTGGGAAAATATCCCCTTTAATATATTGTATAACTTTGTTAAATTCCTTTAATCCGTCAGTTAATGCTTTTGAAAATTTTTCTTCTTCTTTATTTAATTCGTTAACTATTTTATCTTTATTTTGAACAAGTTCAGGGTAAACTTCGCCGTATTTTTCAACGTAACAAAGAGCAATTTTAGATAAATCGCCTTGATTTAATCCTAACGTTTTACCAAATCTTACCGCTCTTCTAATCAATCGGCGTAATACGTATCCCTGGTCAACGTTTGATGGAGTAACCCCTTTCGTGTCGCCAAGCATAAAGGTTGCAGTTCTCGTATGGTCTAAAACAATTCTAAAAGGCTTTATATTTTCTTCAACTTCGCCGTATTTTTGACCCGTTAATTCTTCAATGCACTTTTTTGCACCGTCAAAAACGTCGGTATCGTACACCGTGCTAACACCGTTTAATATAGATAACGTTCTTTCTAAGCCCATACCCGTGTCAACGTTACGCTGAGATAATTTTTGATAACTTCCATCAGGCATTTTTTCGTATTGCATAAATACGTCGTTCCAAATTTCCAAATATTTACCGCAATCGCAAGCAGGGGAACAATCTTTTGAACATTTTGGAGTGCCCCTATCTATAAACATTTCCGTATCTGGACCGCAAGGACCGGTCGTTCCCGCAATCCACCAATTGTTCTTTTTAGGAAGATAAAAAATTCTATCTTTTGGAATACCCGCTTCTTCCCAAAGTTTTGCCGACTCAGTATCACGTGGAGCATCTTCGTCGCCCTCAAATACCGTAACTGCAAGTTTTTCAATAGGAATATTCAAATACTTCTCACTTGTTAAAAACTCAAAACTAAACGGAATCATTTGTTCTTTAAAATAATCGCCAAGCGACCAGTTTCCAAGCATTTCAAAAAATGTACAATGTGAAGCATCTCCAACTTCATCAATATCTCCCGTTCTTACACATTTTTGAACGTCAGTTAATCTTTTGCCCGCTGGATGAGTTTCGCCAAGTAGGTATGGAACGAGTGGATGCATGCCCGCCGTAGTAAATAAAACCGATGGGTCGTTTTCAGGAATTAAACTCGCTGAAGGTATTATCGTATGCCCCTTTTCTTTAAAGAAATTTAAAAACATTTCTCTTAAATTAGATGACGTTAATTTTTTCATAACTACTCCTTTATCAACTTATAGGCTTATTTTTTCTCTATTTCGTAACCATCTTTGGTATTTTTAACTATATAGCCAAGCGCTAAAAGTTCAGCCCTTAAAACGTCTGCCGTAGCATAATCTTTAATCTTTCTTGCTTCTTGCATTTTGTCAGCCTTTTCAATAATTTCGGCTGGTATTTCACTTTTTTCTTCTTTAATTTTATCAAGACTTAAACCAAACACTCTATCAAAATCAATAACTAAATTATATACGTCTATTGATTGTGGCTCTTTAAGTAAAGTCCATAAAACACCGAGCGCTGATGGAATATTTAAATCGTCAGTAATGCAATCAACGAATTGTTTTTTATACTTTTCAATAACTTCGCTTGGTGTTTTATTAGGCGAATTTTTATGCCTTAATACTTGTTGACACAATCTTTCGTACGAAGTTTTAGTTGCGTCCATAGTGTCAAAAGTAAAGTTGAGTTTCTTTCTGTAATGCGCATTTAAACAAAAATATCTAAACACCATAGGGTCGTAACCTTTTTCAATGAGTTGGTCGATAGTATACGTGTTACCGAGTGATTTACTCATTTTACCACCATCAACGAGCATAAAATCGCCGTGAATCCAAAATTGTGCCGGTTGAACGCCCGTTAAACCCTTACTTTGAGCAATTTCGTTTTCGTGGTGAATAGGAATATGGTCTACACCACCCGTGTGAATATCAAATTTGTCGCCTAAATACTCTCTACTCATTGCTGAACACTCAATATGCCAGCCTGGATATCCTTGTCCCCAAGGACTTGGCCATTGCATAATGTGTTCTTTTGGCGCTTTTTTCCAAATTGCAAAGTCGTATGGACTACGTTTTCCACTATTTACTTCAATTCTTGCGCCAGCCTTTAAATCGTCAAGGGTATTACCTGAAAGCATTCCGTAATCACTGAATTTAGAAATATCGTAATAAATACCGTCGTCAGTTTCATAGCCGTAACCCTTTTCACATAAACCGACAACGTAATCAATCATTTGCGGAATATGGTCGGTTGCCTTACATATAATTTCAGGCTTGCCGATATTCAATCTTTCAAAATCTTTCATAAACACGCCCGTGTAATACTCGGCAATTTCGTATGGGCTTTTCTTTTGCTCACGAGCAGTTTTTGCCATTTTATCTTCACCGTCGTCACCGTCTGAAAGCAAGTGACCAACGTCGGTAATATTCATAACGCCTTTAATATCGTAACCTTCGTACTTTAAAACTCTTCTTAATAAATCCATAAAAACGTAAGTACGTAAATTGCCTATATGAGCATAGTTATATACAGTTGGACCGCACGAATACATTCTTACGGTATTTGAGCCGTCAACAGTTTTAAACTCGTCTTTTTTCCTTGTTAAAGTGTTGTATAATTTCATTGTTTTATCTCCTTTTCTAACTTCTCAATTCTTGCTAATAATGAGGCTATAAGTTGTTTATTTGCCATAATCTCATCATTAACAGGGTCACTTTTATCTTGTAATAAATCGTGAACTTTTTGTCCGTTCGTTTTTACAACTTTACCTGGTATTCCAACAACGGTCGAGTTTGCCGGAACGTCTTCAAGAACAACGCTTGAAGCACCTATTTTACAATTTTCATGCACGGTAATTCCGCCTAAAATTTTAGCGCCCGCACTTATAATACAATCACGTTTAATGGTAGGGTGACGCTTTGCGCCTTTATCTTTTCCCGTACCGCCTAACGTAACACCTTGATAAATAACAACGCCCGTTTCAATAACGGCAGTTTCACCTATTACAACGCCGGCGCCGTGGTCGATAAAAACACCTGGCGCAATTTGTGCGGCTGGGTGAATTTCAATACCCGTTCTACGCTTTGCTCTTTGACTTATTATTCTTGCAAGCAATTTCAAATTGTGTCTATAAAAAAAGTTTGCTTTTCTATGTGATTTTAACGCTTTAATTCCCGAATAAGTTAAATATACTTCTAATCTACTTCTTGCGGCTGGGTCGTTTTGCATTGCCGCATCAATATCTAATTTTAATTTTTTGAACATATTGCACCTTCTACTAATTTTTTTGTATAAAAAAAGACCTTTCTTTAAAGACGCAACTATTTTGCGTGGTTCCACTTTAATTAAACCAAAAGGCCACTCGTAAGATTTTAACGGAATCACGCCGTAGGTTGTTAACCTCCCTTAACTTTCAAATGCACTTTCAAACGTTGTTGCTATGAACTTTCACCCTTTGCCCACTCTCTAAAAACAACACCAATTTACTCTTTTTGAAAACGGTTTCAAATACATAATATGTATTATTGCTTTATATGTTTACTTTATATGACAATATTATCACAATTTCTCATCTTTTGCAATTATTTTTTTGCATATTTTAAATATAAAGATATATTTAAAGTAATTTTACGTAAAAATCGTTGCAAAAAGTCTATTTTTGGTTTATACTTTATTAAAAGAAATATTTGGAGTAACTTATGTTAGATATTAAACTTATAATTGAAAATACCGAGTACGTAAAAAACGCTTTATTAAAAAAGGGTTATGACGTAGATTTTACTGAAATTATAGCAAAAGATGCTGAAAGAAGAAAACTTTTATTTGAAATTGAGTCTTTAAAGGCTGAGCGTAATAAAGTTTCTGCTGAAATCCCTAAACTTAAAAAGGAAGGTAAACCTGTTGAGCCTATTTTTGCACAAATGCGTGAAATAGGCGATAGAATTACTCAAGGTGATGCAAAAATAAACGCATTAAGTGAAGAAATTTTTGAATTTATTGCTTGTTTACCTAATTTACCTGACGATGATTTACTTGCAGGCGAAAAAGAAAATAATAAAGTGGTAAAAATAAACGGCGAAGTTCCAGCGTTTGATTTTAAAATTAAAAATCACGTTGATTCATGCACGAATTTAGGTATTATTGATTATGAAAGGGGCGTTAAACTCTCAGGTAACGGCTTTTGGGCATACCGTGGCGACGGTGCAAGGCTTGAATGGGCTTTATTAAACTTTTTTATTGAAGAACATTTAAACGACGGCTATGAATTTATACTTCCACCACACCAATTATCTTATAATTGCGGTTTTGGTGCTGGTCAATTCCCTAAATTCCAAGATGAAGTTTACTGGCTTGACGTTGACGAAGATAAAAAGAAAAATCGTTTTATGTTACCAACTGCTGAAACGGCACTCGTAAACTTATATGCCGGCGAAATTATTGACGAGGCTAAACTTCCTTTTAAATTCTTTGCATACACACCTTGTTATCGTAAAGAGGCTGGCTCGGCAAGAGCGGAAGAAAGAGGTATGATTAGAGGTCATCAATTTAACAAGGTTGAAATGGTGCAATACACTACGAGCGAAGGTAGTGACAAAGCCTTTGAAGAACTTGTTACAAAGGCTTGCAGTTTAATGGAAAAATTAGGTTTACATTTTAGACTTTCTAAACTTGCCGCTGGAGATTGTTCAGCATCAATGGCAAGAACTTACGATATAGAAGTTTGGATTCCATCAATGGGTATTTATAAAGAGGTTTCTTCAGTTTCAAACGCAAGAGATTATCAAGCAAGAAGAAACAACACGAAGTATCGTGATCCAAAAACGGGCAAACCTGTATTCGTTCACACTTTAAACGGTTCGGGGTTAGCAACTTCAAGAGTGTTCCCAGCAATTATTGAACAATATCAAAATGCCGACGGCTCTATTACAATCCCTGAAGTTTTAAGAAAATTTATGGGCGGTCAAGAAAAAATTACACTTTAATCAAACTATATATTAACTTTAACAAAAAAATCTTCTGCATATGTGGCGTAGTGATAGGGATTTATCACTACGCCACAACTATATTTGCCTAACGGCAAGTTATATGCCTACGGCGTGATATTTTGCTACGCAAAGTGATATTCGCCTTTAGCGAGATGTGGGCAAATATAATATAACTTTGACCAAAGGTCAAAATATAACGCAAGAATTATCTTGCATATCACTTTTAGCCACACGGCTAAAA
>JAZSNM010000060.1:0-41716 GCA_045536405.1 Christensenellaceae bacterium | reverse complement strand
TTCCGATTTTATTGGCGTACTTCGTTCTACGTTAGATAAAGCGTTAGACGGCGTTAAGACTATGTTTATTTGCGGTGCGCAAGGTGACGTTGGCAGTACTAACGTTCACCCAAAAGACGGCGATATGAACGATACTGAAATATCATTTGATAACGAAATGAAGTCGCCCGGTATGGCAAGATTTGTTGGTCGTGCTATTGCGGGTACAGTTTTACAAGTTTACGATAAAGTTCATTACGTTGACGTTAACGATATTGATATTGTTATTAAAGAATTTAATATTCCGTCAAATATGCCAACTCCTGAAGAAATGCCACTTGCTAGATTATATAATAAATTACATAACGAAGGCAAAGATGATGAAATTCCATATAAAGCAATGCAACTTACAACCGTTGTTGCCGAAGCGCAAAGAATGTGTAATTTAGAACATGGCCCTGAATTTTATACAATGAAATTAACGGGCATAAAACTTGGTCCCGTTGCCTTAGTTGGTATTCCAGGCGAGCCATTTACTGAAATTGGCGTTAAAATTAAACAGGCTGAGGGCTGGAACTTAATTTTACCTTGCGGTTTAACTAACGGATATATGGGTTACTTCCCTACTATGTCAGCATACGATGAAGGTGGCTACGAATCAAGGTCGTCAAAATTTAAACGTGGCTGTGCTGAAATAATTGTTGAAAAGTCTATTGAACTTTTAAATGAAATGAAAAAATAATTTTAAATAATAAAAAATACTAACGAAAATTTCGTTAGTATTTTTTTGCACTTAAATTAAATTTACTTGTAATATTCTTTAACGCATTTTACAGCACTTAATCCATCTTTTGCATAATAATCGGCATTTATTTCTTTTGCATACTCACTTGTAAGCACAGCACCGCCAACCATTATTTTAATATCTTTTACGTTATTTTTTAATAAACTTATGGTATTTTCCATTTCAATTAGCGTAGTAGTCATTAAAGCGCTTAACCCTACTATTTTACAATTTGTTTTTATAACTTTATCTAAAATCACGCTACTTTCAACGTCTTTACCAAGGTCTAAAACAGTAAAACCATAACTTTCAAGTAATACCTTTACAATATTTTTACCTATATCGTGTATATCGCCTTTTACCGTTGCTAAAATTACCGTTTTATTTAAATTTTCATTGTTTTTTGGTAGTTTATCTTTTAAATAATCAAAAACGTAAGTCGTTGCTTCACTGCTTGCTAAAAGTTGTGGTAAAAATACTTTTTTATCTTCAAATAAAGTTCCAACTTTTGTTAACGCTGGTATTATAATTTCATTTATAATTTCAAGCGGTTTTTTTGTTTCTAATAAGTTTTTAGTTAATGATAACGCTTCGTTTTTTAAACCTTTAATAATTGCATAATCTAAGGTAATATCGCTAATTTTAGAAACTTTTTCATTTGTGTTTTGCGTTGAAATATAATCAATATACCCCTCGCATAATTTATCGAAATTATTAAGCGTTTTAAATGCGTAATAGGTGTCCATTATAGACGTAGAAAAAGGATTTATTATTGCTAAATTTAAACCGCAATTTAAAGCGTTTGCATAAAATACGCTATTTACTTTTTCTCTGCAAGGTAATCCAAACGATATATTAGAAATTCCTAAACTTGTTTTAATTCCTAAACTATTCAATTTTTTAACGGTTTTTAACGTAATTAACGCACTTTTTGGATTTGAGGTTACGGTCAAACACAATGGGTCAACTATAATATCTTTTTTACTTATACCATATTCTTGTGCTTTTTTAATAATTCTATTTGCTATTTCTACTCTACCTTTTACACTATTCGGTATTCCGTTTTCGTCTAACGTTAACGCAATTACTACACCGCCGTATTTTTTTACGAGTGGAAAAACTCTTTCTTTACTCTCTTTTTTGCCGTTTACAGAGTTAATAAGCGGTTTACCATTATATACTCTCATAGCCTTTTCTAAGGCAAGGTAGTTAGACGTGTCTATTTGTAGCGGTAAATCTATAATAGATTGCAAGTTTATTATTGCGTTTTTTAAAACTTCTTCTTCACAAATACCCGCCATACCCACGTTTACGTCAAGTATTTGAACGCCTTTTTCTTCTTGTTTTACACCTTCGTTTAATATATAATTATAGTCTTTATTTAAAAGTGCTTGTTTTAATAGTGGTTTACCCGTTGGATTTATTCTTTCGCCTATTAAAAGTGGCTCTTTATCTATTTCTACTAATTTACTTCCCGATGAAATAAGAGTTATATTTTTTTGCTTTAAGTTATATATTGGTATATCTTTTGTTAATTTTATTGTTTCGCTAATATATTTTGGAGTTGTTCCACAGCAACCACCTAATAAGTTAACTCCTTTTTTAGCAAGTTTTAACATGTAATTTGCAAAAGCAGTTTCGTTAATTTTATAAACCGTTTTTCCATTAACTATATCTGGTAGCCCAGCATTTGGATTGACTATAAGTGGAAGGCTTGAATATTTTGTAAACTCGTCAATATGTTTTAGCATAATATCAGGCCCAAACGAGCAGTTCATACCTATTGCATCTACGCCTAAACCTTCTAATAAACTAATCATAGTTTTAATGCTTGCTCCCGTTAACAACTTGCCGTTTTTATCATAAGCGTTCGTAACGAATATAGGTAGCGAAGTTAGTTCTTTTACGGCTAAAACACACGCCTTAGTTTCATAACTATCAGTAAACGTTTCAAGCAAAAACAAGTCAACGCCTTCACTAAGCGCAACTTTAACGCTATCTTTAAAAATTTCAACCGCATCGTTAAAATCTAACGTGCCCATCGGCGATAACATTTGACCTAACGACCCCATATCAAAGGCAATATATACGTCTTTTCTATTTCCCCTACATTTTTTTGCAATTTTTATTGACTGTCTAATAATATTTTCATATTCATTAGGATACTTTAATCTTGTTGCACCAAAAGTGTTAGTTTTTATAATATTTGCCCCAGCATTTATGTATTCTTTATGTATTTCTTCAACTATTTTAGGGTGAGTTAACGACAAAGTAACGGGACTTTCAAACTCTATTCCTTTACTTATACAAAGCGAACCAAACCCACCGTCAAAATATAATCTTTTACTTTTAATTGCCTTTAAAATATCCATTTTCTATACCTATAATTGCCGTAATACTTTTTGTTGGCACCATCAAAAATGATTGTAGTAGCGTTAAATTTAAGTATTTTTTAGCATCTAATATATCTAAAATTTGCTTTTGATATTCAAGAGATAAGTCGCCGAAGCCTACGCTAAAACGTGGTCTTGTCTTTTTATTTTCACATAGTTTATTTGATACGATATCGCATAAACTTTCACACATCGCTGAAGATAAAGCATCAAGCACAAAATGTTCGTAAGTTGACTTTACTGAGTATTTTTTTAAAAGTTTATCAACGTTAATTCCAAGAGTTACGGCTAAAATATAGCAATATACCACGTTTTTTAAGTTTTTATAGAGCGATTTTGACTTTATTTCTACATTTCCTAAATTTATTTTATCATCACTTATAAACTCTACTTTACTTAGTGACGCAACGTACTTTGCATTGATATTTTCCCTTAAAACTTCTTCTAATTTTTCTATATTTTCAACCTTAAAATCTCTTTTTACGTTAAGCCTTGCACAAAGTTCGTTTATATTTATAGTTATTTCATTACTTGGCACTTCACCATAAATAAATTCTTGCACTATTTAATTATCTCCGATAAATTTTCTTTAATTTTTCTTGCAACTTCCGGCTTATTCATTGTATAAACGTGTACAGCATTTATTCCATTTGCATATAAATCAATAATTTGTTCCGTTGCAAACGCTATACCCGCTTGCATCATTGCGTTACTATCATTTCCGTACCTATCTACAATTCTTATAAATCTTTCAGGTAAACGTGACGACGATATTGAGCATATCCTTTTTATTTGACTTGCACTCGTTACAGGCATAATTCCCGCAATTACGGGAACGTTTATTCCCGCTTTCAATAGTCTATATAAAAAGTTATATAAAATATTGTTATCAAAAAACATTTGCGTTGTTAAAAACTCACAGCCAGCCTCTACTTTTAAACGAAGTCCTTCAATATCGCTCGTTATATTTTCGCTTTCTGGGTGTCCTTCGGGATAACAAGCGCCACCTATACAAAAATCACCAAATTTTTTAATTTCAGTTATAAGTTCACTTGCGTGGCGAAAACTTGCATTTTCTAACGTTTGCCCGTCTACTAAATCGCCTCTTAACGCTAATATATTCTCAATTTTGTGATTTTTTAGGTTTATTAATTCTTCGTGGATTTTTTCTTTACTTGAAGAAATGCAAGTTAAATGCGCTAATGAAGTAACTCCCATATTATTTAAATTTTCACAAATTGCCGTAGTATACTTAGAAGTTCCGCCACCAGCACCGTACGTTACACTCATATAACTTGGTTTAAATTGTGCTATTTTTGACGTTGTTTCTAATACACTTTCAAATTTATCGCTCGTTTTGGGTGGAAAAACCTCAAAACTTAAACTTGGTTTATTTGAATTTATTATTTTTGTAATTTTCATATTTTTTCTCTTTTAAAATTTATTGTTTAATATTTGTGGGGGTAAATTTTTACCCCCAACTATTTACATTTTTATAGGTTCGCTGTATTCAACGCCAAACGTTTCAACAGTTACTTTTTTCATTATTTTATCTTCTAAAGGTCTATCTTGCCAATCAGTTTCAGTATTTGCTATTTCGTCTACCGCTTCAATTCCGCTTATTACCCTGCCAAAACTTGCATATTGACCATCTAAATAAGGCGCATCTTCGTGCATAATGAAAAATTGTGAGCCACCTGAATTTTTATCGTTGGCTCTTGCCATTGATATTACGCCCCTTGTATGCCTTAAATCGTTTTTAAAACCGTTTGCCAAAAATTCGCCTTTTATTTTATAGCCTGGTCCACCCATTCCCGTTCCCGTTGGGTCGCCACCTTGAATCATAAAGCCACTAATTACTCTATGAAAACATATTCCGTTATAAAAACCGCTTTTTACAAGCGATATAAAACTATTTACCGTGTTTGGCGCTATTTCTGGATATAATTCAATCTTTATTTCTTTATTTGTGTTTAACTCAATTGTTACAATAGGATTAGTCATCGTCTTCATCTCCGTAATCTTCATCATAATTATCTAATAACTTTTGAAGTTTATCCCACTCGTCATCACTTTCAATAGGTAAAAACTCACCTTCAGTATCGTTCGTTGGAATATATCTTGCGGCTGAAATAACACCCGTATCGTCTTCCGAAAATACTACGTAGTCACTTTCATAGCCTTCAAGTGAAGTTGTGAAAAGTATTGTCACTGAAACTTCATCACCATTTTCGTTTACTATTATCATTTTATTGTCTTCCATATTACTCATTATCTCCTATTTTTACAAGTTCTATTTTTGCTTCTTCAAGTAACGTTCTTGAAAAATCGTCAGGATAGCCGTTTTTGTAAACGACTTTTTTTATTCCCGAATTTATTATTAGTTTCGTACATATCGTACAAGGTTGATGCGTTACGTAAATTGTTGCCCCTTCTACGCTTATACCTAATTTTGCAACTTGACATATTGCATTTTGCTCGGCGTGAACGGCATAACAAGTTTCTAACCTTGTTCCCGAAGCAATATTTAATTTCTTCCTTAAACACTCGCCTTTATCTTTACAACTTTTAACTCCGCTTGGCGCACCGTTATAACCCGTTGCTAATATTCTTTTATCTTTTACAATAACCGCTCCTACTTGCCTATTTTCTTGATAACAACTCGACCAACTACCTACAACGTCAGCCATATCGCTAAAACGCTTGTCCCATTTATCCATAGTACGACCTCCTATTACTACGATTTTAACATATTTACTTATAATTAGCAATGATTTTTTATTTTTTTATTTAGTTATTTTTCTATTTTCGATATTTTTTTTATGAAATTTACTTATTTTTATTGACAAAATAATTTAATAGGTTATAATTATATTTAGCACTCTCACGTTTAGATTGCTAATTTTGTAATTAAATTACGTTAGGAGGTACGTTTTATGAAAATTAAACCACTATTTGATAAAGTTGTCGTTATGGCGACGAATAAAGAAGAAACTACAAAAACAGGTTTTATACTCCCATCAGCATCACAAGAAAAACAGCAAACTGCAACCGTTGTTGCCGTTGGTCCAGGCGGTGTTATGGACGGTAAAGAAGTTACTATGCAAGTTAAAGTTGGCGACGTTATTCTTTACGAAAAATATGCTGGTAGCGAATTTAAACTTGACGGCAAAGAATATACGATAATTAAACAAAGCGATATTCTCGCTATTGTTGAATAATAGGAGGTAATTTTTATGGCTAAACAAATTAAATGTGGCGAAGAAGCAAGAAAATTATTAGAAAACGGTGTTAACGCCCTTGCTAATACTGTTAAAATTACGTTAGGTCCAAAAGGCAGAAACGTTGTATTAGATAGAAAATTCGGTGCTCCACTCATTACTAACGACGGTGTTACCATAGCAAAAGAAATTGAACTTGAAGACCCGTTTGAAAATATGGGTGCTCAACTTGTAAAAGAAGTTTCAACAAAAACTAACGATATTGCTGGTGACGGTACTACTACTGCCGTTGTTTTAGCACAAGCAATGATTAACGAAGGTCTTAAAAATTTGGCGGCTGGCGCTAATCCCGTTATCTTAAAAAAGGGTATTAAAAAGGCTGTTGACGTTGCCGTTCAATCTATAAAGGACTTATCTAAACCTGTAACTGATAAAATTTCTATTACTCAAGTTGCATCAATTTCTGCTGGCGATGAAGAAATAGGCGAACTTATTTCAGAAGCAATGGAAAAAGTTGGTAAAGACGGCGTTATTACAGTTCAAGAAAGCAAAACTTTAAAAACTGAACTCACGACCGTTGAAGGTATGCAATTTGATAGAGGTTACGCCTCTGCATATATGGTTACTAATACCGATAAAATGGAAGCAGTTTACGACAATCCTGCTATTTTAATAACTGATAAAAAAATCTCTTCAATACAAGAAATTTTACCTATAATCGAGCCTCTTGCTCAACAAGGTCAAAAACTTTTAATTATTGCTGAAGAAGTTGAAGGTGACGCTCTTGCCGCATTAGTTGTTAACAAACTTAAAGGCGTATTTAACTGCGTTGCCGTTAAGGCTCCTGGTTTTGGCGATAGAAGAAAGGCTATGCTTGAAGATATTGCTATTTTAACAGGTGGTACAGTAATTTCAAGTGAACTTGGCGTTGAATTTAAAGATTTTGATTTATCTATGCTTGGTAGATGCAGTCAAGTTAAAGTTGATAAAGACAATACTACTATCGTTGGCGGTATGGGTGATGCTACTGAAATTAAAGGCAGAATAAACGCTATTAGAAGTCAAATTGAACAAACTACTTCTGATTACGATAAAGAAAAATTACAAGAAAGACTTGCTAAACTTGCTGGTGGCGTTGCAGTAATTAACGTTGGCTCTGCTACCGAAGTTGAAATGAAGGAAAAGAAACTTAGAATTGAAGACGCACTCGCTGCAACAAAAGCCGCTGTTGAAGAAGGTATAGTTCCTGGTGGCGGTACTGCTCTACTTTGCGCTGTTGAAAGTTTGGAAAATCTTGCAAACTCTCTTACCGGCGATGAAAAAACGGGCGTAAACGTTATTTTAAAAGCAATTACTGCTCCTGTTAAACTTATTGCTGAAAACGCTGGTTTAGACGGCTCTGTTATCTTAAATGAAATTCTTAAAAAGAAAGATAAATACTATGGTTTCGACGCTTATAAAAACGAGTATTGCGATATGGTTAAACAAGGTATTATCGACCCTACTAAAGTTACTCGTTCAGCATTACAAAACGCTTCAAGTATTGCGTCAACACTTCTTACTACTGAAAGTTTAGTTACTGATATTCCATCAAAAGAACCCCAAGTAAACCCTGCACAAATGGGCGGTATGTATTAAGAAACAAGCGGTTAGTCAAGCGACTAACCGCTTTTTATTATAAAATTTTTTATTTATATAAAAATGTATTGATTAAATTTTTTAAATGTGTTAAAATTATGAAAAAAGGTGGTAATATAAAATGATTTTTGATAATTTAAGTTACGTTGAAAAATATTACAGTTTAAGTGAAAACTTTAAAAAGGCTTTCGAGTTTTTAAAAAATACCGACTTAACGAAATTAGAAGTTGGAAAAGGTGAAATTGACGGTAGAAACGTTCACTATTCAGTTAGCGAATATTTAACGAAAAACGAACCGCAATTTTTTGAAGCACACGATAATTACGCTGATATTCAAGTTATAATTAGTGGTAATGAAAGAATTGATTACTTTTATAGACCAGAAGGCGTTGTTACCGTTGAATACAACCCTGAAAAAGATATTTTAAGATTAACTGCCGATAACTTTACCGAGTTAAAAATTAAAGCGGGCGAATTTGCAGTATTTTTACCACATGACGCTCATAGACCTAATTTAACTGATAACGTTCAAAGTAACGTTAAGAAAGTGGTTGTTAAAGTTAGAGTGTGAAATTAAGCAAACTTACATTTAGTTAAATGAATTAACTAATATTTCTTTTTAGTTTATTTAATTAAGCACAATACACTTGAAAAATTTAAAAAAATTTGATAAAATATTAATAAGCAATTAAATGAGAATTTAATTGCTTGTTTTATGGCTAAAATTAGCCGTTTTAATATTTTTACTAATGCTAATTAGCAAAAAGAGAGGTTTTTATGGATTTTTTACTAAGCACCGTAACAGCAATTACTTTTAAGCACGTTGTTATGTGGTGTATAGGCGGTTTACTAATCTTTTTAGCAATAAAAAAAGATATGGAACCTGCCCTTTTATTACCTATCGGATTTGGTACGATTTTAGTTAATATACCATTTGCAAACGTATTAACAATAGATGGTGAAGTTGGTATTATCGAGTGGTTATTTAATGGTTTAATAGGCGCGTCTGAGGCTTTACCTATATTATTATTTATTGGTATAGGCGCTATGATTGACTTTGGGCCATTACTTTCTAACCCTAAATTATTCTTACTTGGCGGTGCCGCTCAATTTGGTATATTTATAACAATATTATTAGCATCGTTATTCTTCCCTATTGAAGATGCTGCTTCTATTGGTATTATTGGTGCTGCTGACGGCCCTACCTCAATTGTCGTTGCTAACGCTTTGCACAGTCAATTCTTACCACAAATAGTTGTAGTTGCATACTCTTACATGGCACTTGTTCCCGTAATTATGCCACCTGTAATTAAACTTATTACTACTAAAAAAGAAAGGCAAATTAAAATGGCTTACGTTCCACAAAGCGTATCTAAGTCAACTAAAATTATGTTCCCTATCGTTGTTAGTTTAGTTGCTGGTATAATTGCTCCTAAATCTCTTGCTCTCGTTGGCTTTTTAATGTTTGGTAACTTAATTAGAGAATGCGGTTGCTTAAAGAGTTTATCTGATACTGCACAAACTACTTTCGCTAATATTATAACTTTACTTTTAGGTATTACAATATCTTTCTTAATGACGGCTGAAGGATTTTTAAGAATTGAAACTCTTATGATTATGGGTCTTGGTATTTTTGCCTTTGTATTTGATATTGTTGCAGGCGTTATGTTTACTAAACTTATTAATATATTTAGTAAAAACAAAATTAACCCTATGGTTGGCGCTGCCGGTATTTCAGCATTCCCTATGGCATCAAGAGTAGTTCAAAAAATGGGCGTTAAAGAAAACCCTACTAACCACTTACTTATGCACGCTGCGGGTGCAAACGTTTCTGGTCAAATTGCATCGGCAATCGTTGGCGGCTTAATTTTAGGTATTTTATAAGGGGGATAAAAATATGTTAAATTTATTTTCATTACTTGCTTTAAATACAAGTAGAATATTTCAAGCACTTGATATTATGTGGAAAGGCGTTTTAGCAATATTTATTGTTATTACCTTAATAATACTTTCAGTTGTTATTTTAAATAAAGCAACGAATTATTTTGAAAAAAAGAAAAAAGATAAAGAATAAAATTTATGCGTTTGGCTTGTCCAAACGCATTTTTTTATAAATATTTAATTATCATTGAAGATAACTCGCCTAAACTTGTTAACCCTACGCTTTTTTCTACGAGTTCACCCTTATAATATATTGCAATATACGGAATAGTTTCAATATTTAACGATTCGCACAAATGCTCGCTTTCATCTATATTTACTTTAAAAAATTCTACTTTGTCTTTTAAAGTATTATAAAGTTCGTCAATTATTGGTTGTTGCATTTTGCATGGCGAACACCATAATGCGTAAAAATCAACTAATACCGGTTTATTACTATGTTTTATTGTTTTTTCAAAATCTATCTCGTTTAACGTTTGTATGTTTTTGTTCATTGAAAAACCTCCCTACTTATTTTGTGTAGGAAGGTTTTATTTATTCTTATAAAGAGATTTTTTCAATATTATCAATTGCGTTATTTATAAGTCTATCAACGTCTAATAAACTTTCACTTTCTATAACGCTTTTTAAATTAGGTTTAATTGCTGGAAATTTTGGTAAAAATACAGTGCAACAATCTTCATATGGAAGTATTGAAGTTTCAAAAGTTCCTATTTCTTCTGAAATTTTTATAATTTCAAGTTTATCAAGGGCAATTAACGGTCTTAATACCGGCATTTTTACAACGCTATTTGATGAAGTTATACTTTCAATCGTTTGCGATGCTACTTGACCTAAACTTTCACCCGTAATTATTGCTTGTGCGTGCGTTTTGTATGCTATCTTTTCACTAATACGCATCATAAATCTTCGCATTAGGGTTATCATAAACTCTTCTTTACAATTTTTATGAATTTCTTCTTGTATTTTTGTAAACGGAACGATATATAAGTTAACTCCGCCCGTGTATTCCCCTACCATTTTTGTTAAAGTTATTACTTTTTCTTTGGCTAATTCACTTGTATATGGATAAGAGTGAAAATGTATACAATCGAGTTTCATACCTCTTTTAGCCATCATATAGCCGGCAACGGGGCTATCTATTCCGCCTGAAATCATAAGCATGCCTCTACCAGCCGAACCGTTTGGCATACCGCCCATCATTTTTATACTATCAGTATAAATTAAGGTTGTTTTACTCTCCCTTATATCAATATTTAACGTAAACGACGGATTATGCACGTCTACTTGTAATTTACCGTTATTTTCAAGAATTTTACCGCCAACGTACGCTGACAATTTAAGCGACGGCATTTCAAAAGTTTTATCTGCTCGACGCGTTTCAACCTTAAATGTTCCTTCACGATTTTTAGTATATTCTAATGCAATTTTTACGATATCTTCAATATTAGTATCTAAAACCGTTGCAATTGAAATAGTATGTATTCCACTAATTTTTTTAAGTTTAGAAATTATAACTTCTTCATCAAATTCATTATACTCTTCAAGTAAATATCTACCTGAAATTTTAATAAATTTATATGAAAAATCTTTTAAAGATGCCTTGATATTATCTTCAAGCATTTTTTCAAAATATTTTCTGTTTTTGCCTTTTAGGTGTATTTCACACCATCTAATTATTATTACCTTACTCATACGTTTACCATTTTTGATAATTCATATATACATAAATTAATTTTATCAGTAGCAAAATCAACTTCTTCGATTGTCGTTTCACTTGAAAAACTAATTCTAAGTACGCCGTCAAGAATTTTTTCGTCGTTATAAATAGTTTTTAATATTCTTGAAAACCTATTGTTTGACGAACACGCTGAACCCGTTCCTACTATTACGCCACACTCTTCAAGTTTATGTAGTAAAACTTCGCCCTTTAAACCAACCGCTGAAAAACTTATTATATATGGTGAACATTTTTCACTTGAAATCATAAAAATTCCGCTTTTTGTTAAATTTTTTAAAAAACGTTCTTTTAAATCTATTGCTTTTTTGTAGTTTAAAGTTAGTTCGTTATAATGTTTTAAAAATGCGTTTTCAAAAACCTTTATTCCAAATAAGTTTTCAGTACCACTCCTTAAACCACCTTCTTGTCCACCGCCTAAAATAAGTGGTTTAAGCGTTTTTAAGTTTCTATTTTTTATCAATGCACCAACACCTTTTAGTCCATTGATTTTATGGGCTGAAATTGAATATAAATCAATATTTTCACTCAATCTATATGGGATTTTCATAAACGCCTGAACACCGTCAGAGTGAAAAACTATTCTTGGATTTTTGCTTTTTACCTTTTTTGCTATATCGTTTATATCATTTACTGCGCCCGTTTCGTTATTAACGTGAACTATTGAAACAAAAACGGTTTCTTTATCTATTAAACTTAGTAAATTTTCTACGTTTACACTACCGTCACTATTTAATTTTGCATATCTACTTTGATATCCGTTATTTTCAGCGTTTTTAAATACCGAATAAACGGCGCTATGCTCACCTAAACTCGTTACGGCATTTCCACGTTTTAAATAACTACTAATAGCCATATTATCGCTTTCGCTTCCACACGAAGTGAAAATTACTTCAAACTTATCGCCAAAGTATTTTAAAAAGGTACTTTTAGCATCGTTTAAATGCTTTTTGCATATTATTCCTTCGTGATATATCGCCGAAGCATTATAAAAGTGTTCGTTATTATAAACTAACGCATTATTGATTGCATCAATATATGGTTTTGTAGTTGCTCCGTTATCTAAATAAATTTTTTCCATTTTAATTGACCTTTTTTAGCATTTCTATAAAACTTTTATCAAATTTTGCAACTCCTACGCTTCTTAACAAATAAGATATAAATTTTTCATTATACTTTAAAAACAATAATATGCTTGCATTATTTATATTTAATAATATAACAATTTCACTATCGTCTTTATCTCGCTTATTAAATCCGTAAAGTTTTTTAACGCTACTTTTTTTTATACAACCGTTATACGTTTCACCGTTTATTAAGCCTATACCGTGAACGGCAGATTTATCAAAAACTGCTACCATTCTACGATATTTGTTATTTACTACTTTTAAAATCCTAAACGAACCGTCAACAAAATTATAATCGTAAAAATTATAAAATTTATTTCTTAAAATAGTAACGATAATAGTTAATATTATTGATCCTATCATGTAAACCGACGCTTCTAAATTGTAAAAAAAGAAAAACGCAAAAAATACTGCCATTATCGTAAAAAATATTGATAATGCGTTTAGTACGTTTGCAATAATTTTCTCTTTTTTCTTATTTTTAGGCTCAATTGTAGTTTCATATATATTTAGTTCCATATATCACCTTTATCATTTAGTAATCTACTTAAATTTTAACAAAAAACTTAAAATTTTGCAACAAGTTTACAATATTACTTTAAAGTAATAATTGTAACTCCGTCTTCCCCTTCGCCGTATTTACCAAACCTATACTCTTTTACCCTTTTATCAGTTTTTAAAAATTGATGTATTTTAGTTGCAAGTATTTTTAAGCCTTTACCGTGTACAACTCTTATAACTTCTAAATTTTGCATTACGCCTTTATCAATAAACGCATCAACAAGCATTAGCGCTTCTTCACTATCTTTTCCTATAACGTTAATTTCCGTTGTTTTTTCGCCTAAAACGCTAGCCTTTTTTATTGAAACTTGCGCTGACACTTTGTTATTTTGTTGCTTTGGCGTTTCTATATACTCTAAGTCTTCAATTTTACAGTTAATTCTCGCTTGATTTAACGTTACCCAAACCGTTTTCTTTTTAACGTTAACTTCATCTACAACCCCTTTACTTGACAACGTTTTTATATAGACGTTATCTCCTTTTTTTAACGCGTTTATATCGGCTTTTACGTATGGGGTTATAGTTTCTTCATCTTGATTTAATAAATATCCGTCTTTTTCAATATTATTTTTTAAAGTTGACGTTTTTACAACGTCAGTAGTAGTATATTGTTGCTTTTTATAAATATCTTTTATTTCTTCAAGCATTTCTTCGGCTTTATCAAGTTTAGCCGTATATAGTTTTCTCGCTTCTAATTTTGCTTTTTCTAAAAAGGCCTTTTTATCTTTATTAAACTTTTCTTTTTCTTTAACTAAATTGTCGTAAATTTGCTGTTGTTCTTCTTTTAGTTTTTGTATATAAATTCTATCTTTTTCCGCTTGAAATCTAACTTTTTCAGCCTCTAATAAAATATTATCAAACTGCCTTTTTTCGTTTGTTAAATTTTCTTTTGCCATATTATAAATACTTTCGTTTAAACCTAATCTTTTTGCAATTTCAATAGCGTTTGACGTTCCTGGCGTTCCTATTCTTATTTTGTATAAAGGCATAAAAGTGTCGGCATCGAAATCCATTGACGCATTTATTATTTGCTTTTTTGTAAACGCAAATTCTTTCAGCGACGAATAATGCGTTGTTACTACACCGTAACTACCCTTTTCAATTAAAGTGTTTAAAAGTGCCTTTGCAAGAGCACTACCTTCCTCTGGGTCTGTTCCTGCACCTATTTCATCAATTAAAACTAATGAATTAGTATCTACGTTGTTTGTTATTTGTATAATATTTTTTAAGTGTGACGAAAAGGTTGATAAACTTTGCTCTATACTTTGTTCATCACCTATGTCTACGAAAATATTTTTAAAAACTGAAATTTTCGTGTCGTCAAATGCTGGTAAAAATATACCACTCATTGCCATTAAGGTAAATAAACCTATAAGTTTTAACGTAACGGTTTTTCCACCCGTATTTGGACCCGTTATTAAAACGTAGTTATAATCTTTACCTAAATTTATTGATATTGGTACTACTTTTTCACGGTCAATTAAAGGGTGACGGCCATATTTAACGTCAATTTCGCCATTACTTGTTAAAATTGGATATATTCCCTTTATTGAATATGAATATTGCGCTTTACTATACGCTAAATCAATATTCGTTAAATAAATTAAACTCTCGCAAAGTTTATCGCTAATTAGAGATATTTTATCACTTAACTCGGCTAAAATTCTTTCTATTTCCGCTTTCTCATTTAATAATTCGTTTTTTAAGTCGTTATTCAAATCTAAAATTGCGGTAGGCTCAATAAATAAAGTACTACCACTTTGAGATTTATCGTGTATAAAACCTTTTACGTTTTGGCGATATTCACTTTTTACGGGCAATACGTATCTACCGTTTCTAATTGAAATAATAGCGTCTTGCAAATATTTGTTATTATCTTTACGAATAAACTCACTTAACTTTTCGTGTATTCTTTCGTTTATTCTTTTAATCGCTTGTCGTATTGAATATAACCTCTCACTTGCATTGTCAGCTATTGTATCTTCACTTAGAATTTTATCGAAAATTTCCCTTTCTATCGCAAAATTATAATAAATTTTCATTGTGTCTTCACGCAAATAAACTATACTTTCATCAGTTATACTTTGAATAGACGTAACGGCAATTCTTAATGAACGAAGTAATCTTGCAACCTTTAAAAGTTCACTAAAATTTAATATAGAACCCTTTTTAACTCTTTCTAATTCATCAGTAAAATCGTCAAAGTATTCAATACTGCCAGCACCGTAGGTGTATAATAATTTATACGCTTCGTTAGTTCTATTAAGTAGGTATTTACAAGTATCAAAATCACAATCAATACTTATATTTGAAAGAATTTTTTTCGTACTATTTAAGACGGCAAAATTTTTAACTTTGCTTAAAATTTTATCAAATTCTAATGCTAAAATAGTTTTATTATCTATCATAAAGTACCCTTTGTAAAATTACCTTGCGTGTAATTTTTAATTAAATTCTTTTTTTGATTAATATCTATATCACTTGTTAAAATTTCAATTTCATTTTCACTTAAACTTACTAAGTTTTGTATAACGTTTTTAAAATTTTTAGAAATTAAAACACTATTATTGTATAATTTAAACCTACAATCATCAAATTTATACCTTAAAAGTGTAAATTTTCGATTATTATCATCAGTTAACGTGTAAACGTTTTGCTTGTTGCAATTTAAACACTTTTTTGAAAATGGACAATATATAAAATCCATAATTTCAATAGCGCCCTCGTTAAAAATAATAGCGTCTTTTGAAAATTTATTTATTTCAGTATAACTTAATTCCTTAGATAAAGTTATATATTCAACGTTTTTTATATCACTTAAAATATTGTAAGTAATCGTATTAAACACGTTAAATCCCGTACCACAAAATACTTTTAAATTGTATTTTTCGCTAAACTCTAAGGCATAATAACCCTGTGCGTAAACACCATAAAATTTAGGCAATATTTTAACTAATTTTTCTAATTCGTTTGTAGTTAAATAAGGCTGTAAATACAACCAAACTCTTTTATTTTTATAATCGATATTATCTAAATTATTATAATCAAACGGCATATAAATAACGTCGGTATAACTATCGTTAAGTTCAACTTTTTTAGATATAATAACCGCTTTTATATTGTTGTTTTTTGAAAATTTTTCAGCATTTTTAAAAATAGAAAAATCTTCATATTTTGCGATAATATCGCAATTTTTCAAATGTTTATAAAATAATTTATTATATAATGACGCCCTAACGTTATTTAAAACGCTTTTAGGAATAAAACAATCTTCACTATAAGAAATATCTAATTTTACGTTATACGGATAAATATCAGTTTTATTAAAATTTTTAGTAATTTCTTCAGTTAAGGTAGGTTTATTAGTTGCTTTTAAAATAACCGCTTCGCTTTTTACAACAATACCGTTACAACTTGCAATAATTTTATTATTTTCTTTAATTTCTACTTTAACTAATATATCTTTCGTTTTATCTTTAACTTCGTCGATTTTTTTATTTAACGAAACGTCTTTAGTTATATTTATATTGTCTAAAACCTTAACGTTTCCTTTATAAAGTATTTTTAATTTGCCATCTTTTTTAACTGCAACGGCATTACCAACTTCTTTGTTGTTTCTAATAATTTTAAAAGAGTCGCCCTCTTCGTAATTATAATAATCTTTAAAAAATAAAGTATCTCCAACAACTTTACCAACAACGCCGACTTTTAAACCTTTGTTGCTTTGAATATTAGTTGATAAAAAGTTGTCTTTTTGACCAAACGCTAAGCCCTCAGTATAATCGCCCCTATTAAAAGTTGTTGTTAAACCCTTTAATAAATCAAGCCTTTCTTTACCGTCTAAAACAGAACGATAATAACCCGTGGCAAAGGCAACGTATTCTTTACTTCTTAATCTACCTTCAATTTTAAAAGATTTTACACCAGCATTTTTTAAAACTTCAAGTTTTTTGTTTAAACATAGGTCACTTAATGAAATCAAATAACCATTTTTAGTAAAATTATTATCGTTTAATCTATACAACTTTCTACAAGGTTGCTTGCAATTGCCTCTATTTCCGCTATTTCCGCCTATAATTGACGAAAAATAACAATGACCTGAAAATGACGAGCATAACGCACCTTGTATAAACACTTCAGTTTCTATTATTTTTGAAATATTACAAATATCTTCTAATTTGGTTTCTCTTGCTAAAATTACCCTTTTAAAGCCGAATTTTTTGGCTAAATTTGCACCGTAAACGTTACAAACTCCACCTTGTGTCGACAAATGAAGTTCGGCATCTGGCAAATATTTTAATATAACCTTTGACAAAAACATATCTTGAAGTATAAACGCATCTACGCCTAAATTATACGCTTTAATAATGCTATTTATAAAGTCTTCTAACTCCTCGTCTTTAATTAAGGTATTTACGGTAACGTATACTTTAACGTTGAAAGTTTTTGCGTACGCTAAACAATACTTTAACTCTTCAAAATCAAAGTTTTCACAAGGTTTTCTTGCTGAAAAGTCTTTCAACCCTAAATATACGGCGTTTGCACCGAATTTTATTGCCGTTATGAAATTTTCTTTATTGCCAGCCGGCGATAATAATTCTATCATAGTTTTAGTATATAATATAGCACCACAAAAATCAAGTGGTGCTATAACTTATCTTAATTCAATTCCGTTCTTTTTAAGATTTTCTAAAATTTTATTAACGCTTACGTCAATTTCTTCCATTGTTAAAGATTTTTCCAAAGAATTAAACACTAAGTGATATGCCATACTCTTTTTACCCGCTTCAACTTGGTCGCCTTCGTAGATATCAAATAACGATATTTCAACAAGCGTTTTATCACTTGCTCGTTTAATAATTTTCATAATATCGCCGTTAGTTATAGACTTATCACATACAAGCGCTATATCTCTTTCAATTGATGGGTATTTTGCTATTTGACTATAAAGCGTTTTCTTATTAAACATTTTTGAAATGGTTTGATATTTTATCTCACAAACAAGAACTTTTACTTCTATACCTAACTTCTCTAACAAAATAGGATTTACTTCTCCAAAATAACCTATTGAATTATTACCTATAACTATTTCTGCGCTTCTTGTAGGGTGCATAAAACTTCTTAAACACTTTTTATAATCAACTTTGAAAGTTGCCTTTAAAGTGGCAAGCAAGCCTTCAATATCGCCTTTTAACGTGAAGAAATCAACGTCTTTACCATACGCGCCTAATGAAAGAGCCATTTCTTCGTTTGGAAGTTCGCTTAATGGTAATGCTTTTGGATGATATTGTTTAGCAAACTCAAATAATTTACCATTTAAATTCTTTTTGTTTAAGTTGTTTGCAATAACTCTAAGCATTGACGGTATTAAAGTTGTACGCATAACTGATAAATCTTCGCCAAGCGGATTAAATATTTTAATATATTTATACTCGTCAGTACTTGCGTCTAAATTATATAATTCAAAGTCTTTTTCAGGAACAAATGAATAAGTTATAATTTCATTATAACCGCTTTGAGTTAAATAGTTTTTAGCAATATCTAAATCACGTTGTTCTTTATTTAAACCACCAACCGTAATTGAAGCCTCGTCTAAAAGCGTATCTACGATATTATCATAGCCGTACATTCTTATAATTTCTTCTGCAATATCTGGATAATCTTCAATATCGTATCTATAAGGCGGAATTTGCAACGTAATATCGTCGCCATCTATAACGGGATTAAAGTTTAATCTAGTTAAAATATCGTTAATAGTTTCAGTAGCAACGTTTATACCTAAAACTTTATTTATTTTAGAAATTTTCGTTTTAAAAATTCTTGTATCAACGCTAACTGAAAGTACGTCTATATAATTTTTAGCAATTTTACCTACGCTTAACGTATCGATAAGCGATAAAGCCCTAATAGTAGCAAGTTGCGCAATATATGGGTCCGTACCCTTTTCAAATCTTGAAGAAGAATCAGAACGTTTACCTAAATTTCTTGAAGTTTTCCTTATGCTATCACGCTTAAACATAGCACTTTCAAAGACGATATCGGTAGTTTTATCGGTAATTGAAGAATTTATACCGCCCATTATACCTGCAATACACTGTGGTTTAACACCATCACATATAACGAGATTAGAATTGTTTAAAGTAAACTCTTTTTCATCTAACGTTGTAATTTTTTCACCGTCATTTGCACGCCTTACTATAATTTTCTTATCTTCTAAATTAAAATAGTCAAAACTGTGCATAGGTTGACCTATTTCAAGTAAAACGAAGTTCGTGATATCTACGATATTGTTTATTGAACGAATACCCATACTCATTAAACGTTTTTGCATCCAAAGTGGCGACTTATCAATTTTAACATCAGTAACGTACGATGCAATATATCTTGGACACAATTCAGTATCTTTAACTTCAACGCTTAATTTATCGTTAATATCAATATCGCAAGCTTCATACTCTAAATTAGGCATTTTTAAAGGTTTGTTTAAAATGGCGCTTACTTCTCTTGCTAAACCTAAAATACTTTGACAATCAGGTCTATTTGCCGTTACGCCTATATCAAAAATGATATCGCCTAAACCAACGTAACTTTTAATATCGTCACCGTTTTTTGCTGTATTTTCTAAAATTAAAAGACCGTCGTAACCAGCACCTGAATACATTTCTTCAGTAACGCCTATTTCTAAACCCGAACAAAGCATACCGAAAGAATCATATCC
Source organism: Christensenellaceae bacterium (assembly GCA_045536405.1). Taxonomy (GTDB): domain Bacteria; phylum Bacillota; class Clostridia; order Christensenellales; family Borkfalkiaceae; genus HGM11412. The sequence continues at coordinate 21,616 of JAZSNM010000060.1, read as the reverse complement.
ACGAAGTTTACCCGCTTTTATTGTGAATACACCTAAAACTTCGTTTGTCTTTCTATCAACGTCATAAACCGTAGCACCTATTAAGGCACAAGGCGCTTTAATGCCAACTTTAACGTTGTCCGCCCCGCAACAAATTTGAAAAATACCATATGAACCACAATCAACCATACACTTATGAAGATGTGTATCAGGTATTTTTTCACACTCGATAACTTCGCCGACAACAACCTTAGATATTTCTTTTCCACTTTCAATAACTTCTTCAACTTCAAAGCCAGAAGAAAATAATTTTTCTTCTAATTCTTTAGCGGAAATATCACTTATATCAACATAATCATTTAACCAAAAAAGTGGTAATTTCATTTTTATTTTCTCCTTACTTGAATTGTTTTAAAAATCTAATATCGTTTTCAAAAAATAGCCTAATATCTGGAATTTTGTATTTTAAAATCGCAATACGTTCAATACCTATACCAAAGGCGTAGCCTGAGTAAACTTCACTATCAATACCGCAACCTTCTAATACTTTTTTATTTACCATACCAGCACCTAAAATTTCAATCCAGCCAGTGCCTTTACAAAGTTTACAACCCTTTCCACCGCACTCACTACAAGAAACGTCAACTTCAACGCTTGGCTCGGTAAATGGAAAATATGATGGGCGAAGTCTTGTTTTTGTGTTAGCACCAAACATAAATTTAACAAACTCGTCTAACGTGCCTTTTAAATCACATAAAGTAATGCCCTTATCAACTACTAAACCTTCCATTTGATGAAACATTGGCGAGTGAGAAGCATCGTCATCCGACCTATATACTTTACCCGGACTTAATATTTTAATTGGCGGTTGCTTTTTTAACATTACTCTCGCTTGTCCCGCTGACGTTTGAGTTCTAAGTAAAATATTGTTAGTTATATAAAAAGTATCTTGCATATCTCTTGAAGGATGTTCCGGCGGAATATTGAGCATTTGGAAGTTATAATAATCCTCTTCTATTTCTGGACCTTCATATACTTCAAACCCCATACCTATAAAAGCATTTATAAGTTCGTTTTTAATTAACGTTATTGGATGTAACGCACCCTTTTCACTTGATTTTGCCGGTAAGGTTATATCAATTGCTTCTTCTTCAAAGCGCTTTGCTATTTCTATTTCTTTTAAAGCATTTTCCCTTGTTAATAAAAGTTCGTCAATTTGACCCCTTAATTCGTTAACAAGTTTACCTACGATAGGTCTTTCTTCTTTAGAAATATCTTTCATACCCTTACTAAGTTCGGTTACTAAGCCCGTTTTTCCTAAATACTTAACTTTTACTTCGTAAAGTTCTTTTGAAGACGTTGCACTTAAAATATCTTTTTTAGCACTTTCTAAAATTATTTTAATTTTTTCGTTCATAATTCCACCTATAATTTATTTATAAAATAAAAAAACACCCTTAAAAAAGGGCGTTTTAAGTTCGCTGTACCACCTTAATTCGTATTATATAATAAAATATAATACCTTATTTGTTTTAACGCACACAAACGGCAATGCCTAACTATTCAGCACGCAACTACAAAGTGAATATCGTTTTATCAGTAATGGTTTTATTTCAGCAATCAAAAACCTCTCTTAATTACAACAAAAACGCCTGTCTTTATCTTAGTTTTTAATATATATTTATATTATATTATTAAAAGGCGATTTTGTCAAACGAAAATTCCATATATTTAATTATAATTGTTTATTTGCAGTAAATACGTTTCCTCCTAAATACACGCTTGGAACTTCTCCCGTAATATAATTATCAAACAATAAAACTTTTATGCCGTCTTTTAAATCTCTCGTTTTAAAGCGAGTTACTATATATACTTCTGGAATAATATTTAAATACAAACTATGCCGTGTTTGATTTATTCCAACGCTTTCAAAATTCGATATTATTTCACATTTTATTGATGGAATAGTTATTAGTGGCATATTTACTTTTTTACCAAAACCCGCAAACAATTTTAGCCCCGTAAACGCACCTATCGGCACTTCTACGCCTTTATCTAATTCATTAACCAAATAACTTCCAACGCTATCAGCCAAAGTATTAGTTAATTTATTAAATTTGTAGGCATCTGTCGTTATTAAAACTATTTTACCGTTCTCGTCTTTATGAATAGTTATTAAACTGTCATACAGTTCATCATTTATCACTGTTTTAGATATTGCGTAGTATGATGCCATTGATAACATACCCGAATATTTTGCTTGACCTATATCTAACACTAATTTTGTTGAAAAACAATACAAAATTATTGATAAAATTGAAACTAATATTAAAAATTTACAAATCCTTTTTTTGAAAGTAGTTTTTTTCATACATCATTATATGAAAAAAATTTAAATTTTATCAATTTATTTTAGATTTAGGTTTAAATATTACGGCAAATATATAACTAAACACTATAACCGCCGAAACACCAGCCGATGCTGACGCTAAACCGCCTGTTATAGCACCAAATAAGCCGTTTTTAGCCCCTTTTATTGCTCCTTCAGCGAGTAAATAGCCAAACCCTGAAATTGGCACGGTTGCGCCCGCACCAGCAAAATCAACTATATACTGATATACTCCTATTGCTTGTAAAAATACCCCCGACAACATAAAAAACACTAATATTTTACCAGAAGTTAATTTCGTTTTATTTATTATAAACTGCGCAATTGCACAAATTGTACCGCCAACTAAAAAGGCTTTTAAATACATAAAAATCATTTCAAACATAAATTTACACCTCTATAAATTTTCAATTTCTACAATATGGCATATCCCTGGAATTGATTCGCCTTGTTGAGTTGAAACCGTTGATAGTAACGCTCCCGTTGCACAAAACAAAACTCTTTTTAACTCTTTATTTTTTAATTTTGGATATATATAACTTGCCATAACTACCGTAGAACAACCCGCACCGCTTCCGCCTTGAAAGTCCTCTTCGCTCATATTGTATATAAGTTCACCGCAATCTACGTGGTTTTTTGAAATATCATAACCGTTTTTATGCATTAAGTATTTCAACAATCTCGTTCCAAGCGCTCCTAAATCGCCCGTTACTATTAAATCGTAATCGTGTGGCGAAGTATTTGTATTTTCAAAGTGTTTACATATATTAACACATGCGGACGGGGCCATTGCGCCACCCATATTATTCGCGTCAATAACGCCATAATCAATAACTCTTCCTATTGTTGCACTTACTATGCTCGGCGTATTTTTTTGATGTTTTGAAATTAAATATGCGCCCGCACCCGTTACCGTCCATTGTGATTGCGGTGGTCTAATTGCTCCAAGTTCAAGTGGATATCTATACTGTCTTTCAGCAGTTGCAAAATGACTTCCCGTTACACAAATAACGTTTTTTGCCATTTCACTATTTACAAAAGTTGCACCTAAAAGTAAACTTTCGGTTATAGTTGAGCAAGCGCTATATATACCTAAAAACGGCAAGTTAAAATCTCTTGCTGAAAAACCTGCCGATATTATTTGATTTAATAAATCGCCACCTATTAAAATGTCTATATCTTGTAGTTTCGTTTTTCCTTTTAATACTACTTCGTTAATTGAGTGTGATAACATTTTACACTCTGCCTTTTCAAAACTTGATTCGTTAAATCTATCGTTTTTTAAAATCTCATCAAAATATTTACCTAAATTACTTTTCCCTTCTTTTTGACCAACAACTGAAAACGTTGTTAATATTGAAGGTTTATTTTTAAAAATTAGCGTTCCGTTCATAAAAAAAATCCTATTACTACAAATTTTTGCAATAATAAGATTTTTATTTATAAAATTTGAAATTTTTATGGACGTAAACCTAAACCACCCTCTAACGTAATAGTTTCGCCCGTCATATACTTAAAGTCAGGATTTGCAAGTTGAACACACGCTCTACCTATTTCGAGTTCAGCATCAGCATAATGTCCCATAGGTGGCATTTTAACGTTTGCTTTGAACGCTTCTGGATATGCTAATTGGAATTTTTCAAGTTGAGCAGTCCAAGCGAGTGGGCATACAACGTTTACGTTTATACCGTCAGCACCCCATTCAGTTGCCGCAACCCTTGTTAAACCTCTTATACCTTCTTTAGCCGCTGCGTACGCACATTGACCGTAGTTACCAAACAAGCCAGCACCACTTGCAAAGTTAATTACCGAGCCTTTCGTTTCCTTTAAATATGGATAGCACGCTTGCATATAATAGAAAGATGCATATAATCCACTATATATCGCTAAATCAAATTGCTCAGTCGTATGATTTTCAAGCGTTACGCCCGATGCCGACGCTTGAGCATTGTTAATTAACACGTCAATTCTACCAAAAGTTTCAATCGTTTTTGCTATTACGCTATCAACAACCTTTTTATTGTCAGCACCCGCATTTACGTCTGCTTGCATAATTAGAACTTTTATTCCATAATCTTTTTCAAGATTTAACTTAGCATCTTCTAATTTCTTTAAATTTCTACCTGTAATAACTAAGTTTGCACCTTCTTTTGCATATGCTGTTGCGATACCGTAACCTATTGAACCGCAACGACCGTCACTTAACGTTGCAAAGCCTGCACCTGTAATAATTGCCGTTTTACCTTTTAAAAAACTCATAATTAAACTCCTTTATTTGTATTTTTTATTTGTATTAATTAGATTTAATTTTTTTATGAACTTTATCCCACGTTATTTGTTTACTTTCAATGATTGACGAATATAAAAGACCTGGGAATATAAACATTGAATATAATAATATTGCTAAAAGTATATTCGTTTTCGGTCTTTTCGATTTTAAATAATAATCTGTAAAATACGCTTTTTTCCATTCTATTTGTTTATACCGCATTAAAATATAATAAAATAACCCTGGCACTACGTTGATACAAAGCAATATTATTAAAACTAAACAATTTATTTGTGGCTTTGGTGGATATTTTTGTGGACCACCTTTTATATAAGGATTTGCCTTAGTTTCATCTTTATCTTTAAACAAATCTCTTTTAGCATCTTCAACCTTTACTAATCTACCATCGCCAAATAAACTTTCAATTACGTAACAAGTTCCACAATATTCGCATTTAATATCTTGTTTATATTTAATTTCTTTTATTGTTGCACCGCAACTTTTACATTTTAAATCAACTAATTTCATATTTCCTATGTTATATCCACTCAATATTAACTATATAATTTTGTGATTTTATTTGTGTTGTTTCTAACGTTATATTAACAACATCATCAAAAGTATTTGTAGTAATATCGTAGAAGGTAATAGTTTTGTTAGCATATTCTGGTTTTTTCTTTTGAATATTATCGCTCATAACGGTAAACTCGCCTTCAAACGTACTCTTATTTATTGTTAACGTCACCTCTGCCGGAACTATTTCAATAATTATTTTACCGTAAAATTCATAATATAGTGGTGCTGTTGGAAAGAAGTCGCCCTCGCTTGTAGTTAACGATATAATATAATTATTAACGTCTGTTTCGGTAGGTCCTGAACCCCAACTATGATCTACTTCTATCGTTTTATTTATATTAAACGTATCACCTTCTAATAAAGTATCTTCAGTATAGTCATAGTTATCTATATTAAATTCTTGCTCGCCACCCGTATATACTGATTTCGCTTCAAAATGCTGTACGTGAATTCTTATAGGATAAATTATTAGTTGACCGTAAAATTTAACTTTATAGTTGTTTGAAGTTTCCCCGTTTATCGTTAATTCAATATTTGAATAGTCCTCAATCAAAATTCCATTATAATATACTGTTAAAAGGTTAGGATTTTCTTCTCTATACGTTAGATTTTTTAACGAGATACCTTCAATTAATACGTTAGGCATAATTGATAATTTCTCACCTGAAACGGCGCCATCTAAATTAAACTCGTCTTTCGTATACTCGCTAGTTAACTCGTTATAATACGTTTCTATAAATGATATTCTATCATAAGTTTTAGAAATTGTAAAGTTTAACGTTGCTTCTTTTCTTAAAATTATAACTTTTCCTGAAACTTTCATTACGTTATAACTATCACTTACGTCTCTACTATCTTCTTTTCTTATAATTTCAACTTCGCCTATCGTATTTTCATAACCTTCTTCGTTTGCATTTTTAAATTCGTTTAAGATTTCGCATAACGAAATTTTGTCGTAATTACATAAATTATCGTTTATAGGGGTTAATTCGTAATTATTAAAGTTATGCGACAACCCGTCATAAATTATCTCTTTAGATTGCGCTGTTATAGTAATTAACTTTTTGTCAATTGTAACACTTAAATTATCGCTATTTAATACGTTGTAATCACTAAAATAACTTCCGTTTATCCTATATGAGTTAATTACGTATTCTAAACCAAACTCATCACCGTTACTTTCGTAAGTTCCTGCAATATAATCACTTGTTTGTATTATTAATTCATCATCGACAAGTAAATTATCAACAATTAAATTAGAGTTCGATGATAACGTATAAATTTCGCCGTTATACGTAGTTTTATTAGATAAATTTTCAAACGATACGATTAAATCTCTCTTTAAAATTTTAAAATCTAATGAATTAAATTTAAAATGATAATTTGACGTAACGCTTACGTTACTATTGTAAACATCAAACTCTATATCGTTTGAAGTATAATTTTTAGCGTGATAATCGTTTGTCGTTATATTTAAAACGTGACCGGCAATCAATCTATCAACGTTAAAATCAGTATTTTTAAAGTTGTATTTTTCGCCGTTAAATATTGTATTTTCTACGTTAAAAGTTATTTCAATTTGACGCTTAGTAACGGTTAACTCAAATGAATTTATTATCACGTTATAGTTAGTTATATCTCCGTTTGAAAACTCTACTACGTTATTAATTGCAGTAAAATAATATGGACTTCCATCAACGTATTTAGCATCACTATTGCCTATAATATTTAATCCTTTTATTGATGAAATACTGTCTGGCAATATTAGACCTTCGTTTTCGCCACTTAAAATGGATAAATCAACTAAGAAATTACCATTATATAAATTATCGCATAAATAGTTTTCGCCAGTCGTTCCTAAGCCTTTATCGTCGTATTCTTTCGAAACGGCAACGTTTATTTTAACGTTTCGTGGAATTATTGTTAATGTACCCATATCTTCTTCGTTATAGGTAATTGTATAACAATTTGAAACGTCCCTACCATTATAAGTTGCACTATAAGAATTATATAATATTTTTTCGCCACTATCTTTAACGTTTGTTATATCGTTAAACGTAAAGGTAAATTTACTTAAAATACTATCGTACTCGCCGTAATTTACGCCATTATCTTCTATATACCACTTGCTACACGTTAAAGGTGTTCCATCATAATTTTTTTTTGCTGAAATTGTATAAAGTTCTACGTTTTTAGGCGTAATTTTTAAAGTTATTGACGTAAAAGTTATATTGTAATTTTCTTTTACCGAAATGCTTTCGCTATTTAAAATATAAATATTTTCATACGTTAGACTATAAGTATTTGCGATATAATCGTTATTTTGTACGTATAGTTTATGCCCTAATACTAATTTTTCGTTATTAGATATTACGTAAGTATAATTTCCGCCATCGAAAACCTTTTCACTATATATTTCGCCTAACGAAATGCTACGCTTTGTTATTTCAAGAATTAAATTACTTATATTTTCAAAATTATAATTTTCTCTATCTATACTATTATCATAGTTATCAAAGATATTTAGCGTAAAATCTTCGTTTTCATTAATATAAGTTCCAACGATATTATTATTAGTTTCAATTATAACTTTTTCATAATAATCTTCTTCAACGTAATTTACAAGATTAGAATTTTCAAAATCATTATAACTAAATTCTTTTTTGAAAAGTTCGCCGTTATATTCAGTAGTAAAATTAGTATTTTTAAAGTTTACTTTTCTTGGTAATACTTTTAGCGTACCAGAAACGTAGGTAAAATTATAATTTCTTAAATTATCCAACAGCACGCCGTTATCATATATTTTAACGGAATTTTTATCAACTATATTTTGAACTAAACCATCTAGTACGTTTAAAGGTAAATCGTTATTAACAACCTGAGCCTCTATTACATCGCCTTCTAAAATCCTATCGTACGTTACGTTATCGTATTTTAGCGTTTTACCATTATATTCACTCTCCATACTACCCGCAGTTAAAGTTATTTCAAACGGCTTTATAAGCATTACTATATTTTCTATATTCGTAATCTCGTAGTTTTGAGTTAAAATATCGTCATTTTCAACGTTAAATTTAAAATAATTAATATAATAATAAATCGAGTCATATTCCGCATTATATACGGAATAATTATTTATATCTGCTTTGCACGTTACAATATTTAATTTATGACCAAGTACCGGTTTATACGTTTCACCTTCGATTTCTTCAACATAATCGTCATCTTTAAACGTATAATTGAATACGTTTTTATCATATTCTTTATAATAGCATATAGATAATGGCGTTTCTGTATTGTCATTATCTAAGATAGTTATTGGTCTTGGTAAAATTTTTAACGTTGAATTCGTTATACTTACCACGCTGTAATTATAACTATTTCCATCGTTTACGTAATCAATTATATCGTTATTGTAAGTAATTTTTATACTGCCTATTGTAGTATCAATTTCGTTTAATACTTCGCCCTCGTAAACGTTAGTAACTTCGCCGATTGTTTGATAAGTTATAACGTCGCCTGAAATTAAACCATCGCCACCTATTTCAATTTCATTACTTGTTAATTTAGTGCCGTCATAAATTTTTTCTTTATAAACGACTGAAAGAGTTATTCCCCTTGCTTTTATGTTTACTTTGTACGTATCTTCATTTACAAAAGTATAATTTTCATTTGAAATAATCTCGTTTTCATTATTTATTATAATTTCGTAAAGTAAACTACTGTTTTTATTACTATATTCGCCAGCATTTACGCTTAAAGTATTTATAGTTACCGTATGAGAGTTAACTAAATTATATCCCGTTTCATTTTCGTTAAAATCGTTAGAAGTTAACGTTTGACTTAATATTTTTCTATCATAAGTTTTACTTAAAATAGTTTCTATATATACAGGACGTGGTAAAATTTTTAACGTAAAATCTTCATTTTCGTTTAATTTATAATTATTTGTTAAAGTTTCATTATTATTTATTGTATAAGTATAGCAACTAATATCGTAATTTTTAACGATATTATCGTTCGTTGTTAAAAATAAAACGTGATTTTCACTAACTAAGCCTATATTACTTGAATCAAAGGCGTACGTTTTATTTGTAGCATCGTATATAAAATCAACGCTATCTTTTGAAATATTTAAGGTTTTTGGCGTTATTTGCATTTCAAAACTATGTAAATTTAAGATATTATAGTTTGCGTTAAAATAATCGTTACTATTTACTACGTAGTTAATAGAATTTTCACTACAAGCATACAAATTAACGTTTACACCATTAGTTGTAAAATCAATATACTCGCCGTTTACTAAATTAGGTATTCCGTACTCACTCGTTAAACGTAAAGTAAAATAATTGTTTGAATATACACTTATCTTATCACTATCGTTTAAATCAATCGTTACGTTTCTTGGCGTTATGTATAATCTTTCGCCCTCTAATTTTTCTACCTCGTAATTAGCAGTTGTTTCAATATCGTTGCCATAATAAATTTTGTAACTTTCTATCGTATTTATAACGCCGTTACCGTTACCTACGTTAGTTATGGTTGAACTATCAGTCATTACCGCTACGACTTTATCATATTCGTTTTGATAATATAAAAGCCCGTCTTCTCCGCCAACTATTACGTTTTTATTAGTTAACGCAATCGAATCATACTCTTTTGTAGCACCAGCGCCTTTTAAGGTAATTTTTCGTTTTTTAATTTCTAAATAATAGTTATTTAGGTTAACTATTTCATAATTTTCTTGTTCAGTTCCGTTTACTAAATAAGAGAAATTATCTTTATTATATATACCTGCATTAGTGCCGTTTGTTTTGAAAGTTATAGTGTTATTATTTATTAAATTATGGCCTGTGTTTTCAGTAGAAAAATCTTCAAAATTTAAGGTTTTTTCTAAAATTTCTCTATCATACACCTTAGAAATATTTTTAGAAATATAAATCTTTCGTGGTAAAATTTTTAGCGTTCCGCTTTCACACGTTAAGTTGTAATTATCATAAACGTTGTTGCCGTTATTTTCTATATGTTTTTCAATAATTTCGTTTATTATTTCGCCTTGTGAAACGTTTAAAACTTGTCCGTTTGTAGTAATTGAAATAGTATCTCCCACTATAAGCGAACCGCTTACAATCTCATATTCACTACACGTTAAAACTTCGCCATCATAAATTTTTGTGGCATTTTTAGGTTTTATTACAAGGTCTCTATTTTTAATAGTTAAAGTAACTTCGTTTAGGTTTGTTATATCGTAGTTATCTACACTCTTTTCGCCATTATTAACGCTATACGTAATATTGCTTATAGAATACACCCCACTATTTACTTTATCACAACGTAACGTAAGACTTTCTGCGTATACTAAGCCTTCGTTTTGATAGTTATATACCCACTCTTCTCTATCGTACGTTTTTTCAAAATTAGTTTTGTTTAACGTAATAGATTTTTTATTTATCGTAAATGAAACATTTTCAAGTCCATTAAAAGTATAGTTGTTTGAATTAATAACGTTATTATTACTATCTAAAATACACCATTTTAAGTTATTTATATCATAAATATTAGCATCAGCACTATTAGTTTCAAAGTATAAGTATTGACCATTAACCAACTTTGACGTTTGTGCTTTTACTAATAATTTTTTTCCATCATAATCTTTTGATATAATTGGCGAAGGTGTTATATCACTTAATAAAAGTATTCCGTTATTTACTATTTCAAAAGTTAAACTATCTTGAATATCAATAGTTTTTGGCAATATGTTTAAAGCACCATCAATATTAACTTGATAGTTATACGTTTTATCTTCGCTATTATTAACTACGCTATACTCTAAGTTGTTTTGATAATAATCGCCTACGTTTTCACCTTTAGTAAATAAAATTAAATTATCATTTTCTAAAAAGCCGTTTTCTCCGTTAACCGTAATAAGACCGCTATTAGATAAATTATCAACTACGTAATTTGTCGCATTATAAACGTAATTACTTGCGCTATGACTTTGATTTATAGAAACGTTTACAATTCTTTTTGTAACCGTTAAAGTACCTTTTTTAGTTGTTATATCGTAATAACTCGTGATGTCTTCGTTATTATTTTGAACAGTATAATTTTCTATTTCGTTTTGAGCCGTTCCTACGTTAGTTATAAAGCCTTTTGTAACTACGTTTAAAGTATCGTTATAAACTAAACTTCCACTTGTAATAGTGTAACTATCACACGTTAATTGTGTTCCGTTATATTCCTTATTAGAAGAATTTGCCGTAATTTGCAAAGGACGTTTCGTTACTAAAATTTCAGTATCTTTTAAAACGTAGTTGTACGCCCCCGTTATATCTTCGCCACTTGTATTTTTAAAAGTTAAAGTTCCGTCTAATAACGTAATAGGCGTTTTTACGTTGGTAACTTTATCAATATACTCAAATGTACCGCCTTCAACCTTATCGCCATTTATTAAATTGCCGTATAAAGTAGGTTTGTCGCCATACGTAGTTTGTTGATTTTTTACGAATAAATCTACGTTTTTAGGAATAATTGTAAATGCAGTTTCTTCACTATATCTTTTAATACCAAAACCGTTTTTAGAAACGCCACGTACTAAATATTCGCCTGGATAAATTGGCTTTTCAGTTTGCCAAGTATCGTTAACTTTATACTCGTACGTAACGTTAGATAAAAAGGCTTCTTGAGTGCATTGAACGCTATTTCCGTAAACTACGTTATTACTACAAGATAATGGCGAAGTAAAAGAGCCTATATATGAAAGTAGCGCAATAACACCTGCTAATATAATAGCAAGTATGGTTATAAAAATTGCACGATATTTTATTATAAAATCGCGAATTTTCGCTAACCTTTCTATTTTATTTTTGTAACTTTCATATAACATAGTTTACCTTATTATTTAATGTATAATTGAAATTTTAATTTGGTTTTGCGTGTAACTTAAATTAAAGTTATTTGTTACGTTTTCGCCTTGTGCGTTTGTTATTTTTGTGTTTTTAATAATATTTGTAACTTCTCCAGCACCAACTTTTGTAGTTGTAGTTGCCGTTAACGTAAAGTTGTTACTATCTAAATATTTTTGAGTAGCGCTATCAACGGCAAATTCTCCGTTAAATTGCATTTGACTTATTTGAGTTAGTGTGTAACCCGTTGTATCGCCGTCTTTATAATACAAGCCGTCACTACCCTTTTTAAAGGTTATTTCTAAGCCTACACCTATTACGTTTATTTCTTTTTTACGTATTCCTGCTTTATAAGTATTTGAGCCTGTTAACCTTAAATAAGTATCTTGTACTTCGTTACCTTGACTATCTAAAATTATTACGTTTAAAGTTGACGTAACAGTATTTATATTTATAAAATCAGTAAATAAAACCCTTTCTACTTTAACTTGTAAGCCTAATGCACTTAAATCTGGGTTAGATGCAATTTCATTTTCGATTGCACTCTTTATAGAATCTTCTTCCTCTTGCATTTTTGCTCTTTCGGTTGTTAAAATACTTTGTCCATCATAGTTTTTATAATAATTTTTTAAATTAAGCGTGTAATAAATACGCATAGAATTTGAGAACTTATAATTACCGTTTTGAGTAGTAATATCAAAGTTAGATAAATCTAATACGCTTTCGCCTTTTTTAATAGTGATAGTGCTATTATCTATCGTAGTTTCGATAGTTATAGGCTCGTCAATATCACTATTTCCCACTAATTGAGCGTTAGTCTTTGCACTATAAGTTAACGAATTAACGTAATTAAGCGCACTTTCAATATTTAAGTATTCGCCATAAAAACTACTTGGCTTTTCAACAGTTGCTAACTGCTCGTCTAAATCGAAATTATTTATACTATCGCCTAATACGTTTCCGTATTCGCCACCATAATTCGTATCTATCGTAGGCGCTATTATAAGTAATGAAATTCTATCTATAATTAAATATCCTTTATTTGCCGTAATAGTATAAATTTCAGTATTAGTATAATCGTTGCCGTTTTCGTCAACAATTTTATATTCGTAAATATACTCGTACTTTCCAGCATTTAATCCAACGCCACCACTTATTACGTTTAATACTAATTTATGTCCTTCAAGCAATTTCGAAGATGCTGAGAAAGTAAAATATGCGTTTTTATTAGTTAAATCAGTAAACGTGTATTCGTTATACTCTACGCTATGCTCTAACGAATCGTAAACGTATTTTTGGGCGATTGCATTAATAGACACGTCGTAACCCTTAATATAGAAGTAATTTAACGCATTATCGGTATAAATTGAAGTTATTTCATAATAACCTTGCCAATTATCTAATCCCAAAATATATGGACTTTCTAAATAAGTGATAGCATATTTACCTATATCAGTTTGAACAATCTCATTATAACTTACAACAAGTTGATGTGTTGGAAGTAACTGCGTTGACGTGTCAGCATATTTACTAGATAAATTCGTTGTATACGTGTATTTATTATCTAATTCACTGTATTTAAACTCGTTACCCGTCCAAAATACTTCTTTTGATAAAGTTTCAATAGTAACTTTTATCTTTTCAACTTCTAATATGCCTGGCTCGTATGAAACTCTAAAATTATCAGTAACGTCTTCGCCTTGGCTATTTACTATCGTATAAGCGAAATGGTTATACATTTTACCTGGCGATCTTAAAACGTTTGAAGTTATATTATGATTTGCTGGACTTATTAGGTCGCCTTTTATAAACTTCCACTCGCCGTCAATAAATTCTAAAACTTCAGTTCTTACCCATTCCCACTCGTTAGTTGAATTATTGTATTGTAATTTTTCAGTATGCACCCTTTCTGGCCCTACACCAAACAATACTGTAAATTCATTAGATATATTACTACCCTTTGTTGCACCACGAAGCGTAGTGTTTTCGCCATAGTAAGTAATATTTTCAGAGTTTGAATATATTGAAACTTGCATTTTAGTTACTTCTAATACCGCTAATTTATAAGTATCTCCGCTTGAATTAATTGCATTTTCTTGAATTAAAATTTCAAACTTTTGAGTAACGTCGTTACCTTCAATATCATAAATTACAGCACTATCAAGGTTTATAACGTAATCGTATTTACCTACGTTTATACCGTCGCCAACTCTTTGAGCAAACACGTTTTCAATAGTGTAGCCAGACGGTAAATTATGAGTGTAGAAATCAGTTGGAACATCTATTGGCGTACCATCATAAACTTTTTGATAATTTTTAGGCGTTATTACTACGATAGGTTTTTCAATAACGTCTTCTCCGCCGTCACTATTCATAAAGCCGAAACCACCAACGCCCGGCACTCCGCCAAGATTTGCTCCGCTACCTGTAACTTCAACGTTTACCCAACCGTAGCCGTTAACGTAAACTTCTACCCAGCCGTGCTTTTGTTTTGCTAAAACGGGCGTTCCTTCTACGTCACTTGCGTTAACTGTCGCTAAGAAACCTGAAACGTATCTTGCAGGAACACCTAACGCCCTATATAATGCAACTCCCGCCGTTGCAAAGTGGCGACATACTCCACCCCTTATTTCTTCAAAGAACGAAACGGCATAGTCTTGTTTATCTTTGTATAAATCAACCATATTTTCGTCATAGACTCCATACGTTGATACAAATTTTGCTAAATCGTTAATTTTTGCTAATTTTTGAGTTATTTCGTCACTTTCATTATACAAATTACCATTAACAAGTAAAGAACTTAACGTAGAGTTATTTACAGCAAAGTTTAACAAATACTCACTTGTTGCGGTTGGTAACGCCAAGTAGTTTGACTTAGTAAATTCATAATAACTATCATTATGAATTGGTGTTAAGTTAGTAAAATCAATATCTTTCGACCATTTTAAATAGTCGTTAGAATATATAATTTCGCCATTGTTATTAGCCTCTAACTTATAATCAATATCATATTCTTTATTTGAAATTATTTCGTTATCTAAATTTTTAGCAAAGTACGGCATTAAACTTTGTACGTAATTATTGCTATTCATTTTTATAATAACGTTATTTAGATAATTTTCATTATTATAATTAGAATTACTTAAAATACTATTAAGGTATAGTAAAGGATTGTTTTCAATGCTTGCTAAACTATAATTTTGTAAATTATCGTTATTCCACGTACATGTACCGGTATAATTAGAATAACTATTTCCTCTCAAATAAACGTTATCATTTTTTTGAGAAAACACTCTAAATAATTCAGTATTTCCATCAACGTCACTTTCGGTATCGCCACCTGCATCTCTATCATAAACCGCTAATTCGCCTTCAATAATTTCAATAGGGAAATAACCCAAATCAACTATTAAACCACTTTCATTAGAATATTTATAAACAATTTCGTTTTTATAAATAATCTCTAATTCCTTAATATAGTTAGGCGAAACGCCTATTTGAGTTTGTGAACCGCCAACTAAAACGCTAAATTCAAAATTATTAAATAATTCGTCGTTTTCATTATTATTAAATTTGATTATATAACCACTATCAGTTAATGGAGTTCCGTCAAATGCTTTTTCATTTGAGTTGGTTGTTATAGTAACACTGTCGTTACTTTTAACGACTAATTTATTTAGAATACAATTTATTTTTATATAAGCGTTTTCGTTACTTAATAAAATATAATCGTCTACGTCGGCAAAGTTAATACTTAAATTTACCCTACCATCGTCAATTTCTGTTATATAACTATTAGTTTGAATATCATATTTTACTGAATAAATAACGTTGTTTTGGTATTTTAAAGTTAAATTGAAATTGTTATAACAATAACCTATTTCAGTTTGACTACCTATTGGCGTTATTTCAACTACATAGTCTTGAGCGTAATTTATATGGAAATTTTTGATTACGTTAACTTCGCTACAAGTTAAATGCTTGCCGTCATAAATTTTTTCTGCACCGTTTATTTCAAAGTAAACGTCTTCATAAATAATTAACGTGCCTTCTTCGTACGTTATATTGAGATTTTCAACAACGTTATCTTGTTTATCGGTAATAACAAGACTAGTCACGTCGTTTTTGTATGCACCTATTTCGCTATACCTTTCGCCAAACGTAACGCTCGCTATATTAAAATATTCATTATAAAGTTCGTTTTTAAAGTAAATTTCAGTATTTTCTAAAATATACGTATCGTATACTTTACTTGAACTTCCCGTAACGATTACTACGTTATTATCAAGTACAATTAAATCGCCTACTAATTCAATTACTTGAATTGAAGGATTTTTAAATAACGTTTCTTCATTATTACTATATACTATTTTATTATTATTTTCAGTATCGTAAATTGTAAGTATATACGTATTTTTACTCTCGCCTACTTCAGTTTGCGAGCCGATAATTTCAAAGTGAACGTCATAACTTTGTGGTAAATGTTGCTCTAATATGCTTCCGCCACTAGTTAATGGAGTTCCATCATAAAACTTAACGTTAGAGTTGGTTTCAAGTTTTATTTGACCTTTAATCGTTAACGTTCCTACGTTTTTAGTAATATTATAATTGCACTTTTTATTTTCTTTAATTAAGTAAATAGGCTCGTTTACGATTGTGCCGATTTTATCTAAAGTTGATGCCGTAATGCAAGTATCTAAAGTGTAACCGTCAATTATATCGCTTTCTAATATATTACCACTACTACTTAAAATTTGACCGTTTAATACATTTCCGTCGTAAATTTTAGTTTCGCTATTAGTTGTTACGCTTAACTCGATTTTTTCTATTAAAATCGTACCGTATTCGTACAAAACAGAATACAACTCGGTTACGTCTTCACCACTTTCATTACGTATTACTATTTTAAATACGTTAAGATATTCGCCTGCGTTTATAAGCAAATAATCTTTTGAATATTCTAAATCAGTTTGATACTCTTTACCGTATTTTTCAAAAGTATAAGTATGACCTTCTTGAACTTCTATATCTTGACTTAATAACTCGTCTTGTCCCCTATAATGCTCAGTATTATCATAAGTCCAAGTATAAGAATTAGTTTTAATAGTTATTTGACAATCGTTTATTAAAAGCGGAAGCAACGTACTTTCATTGATTACGTAGTTATTTTCATTGTTTGAAAACTCATACGTAATTTCTTGATTTATATACGTGTATAATTTTGCAATTTTATCAACGGTTTTTATTGTTAAAACGTCATTATTTATTAAACCGTCGTTATTTTCAACGTTAGAGTTAGTACTTACTATTAAATCGCTTACACTCGTTAGAGTAAATACTTTATCATCAAAATATTTACTATCTTTTAAATATTTAACGTACAATTCACGTTTTTCTATTGTTAAAATAAAGTTTTCATTATCTATTATTTCGTAATTTTGAGTAGATATAATTTCTAACGTGTTAAAGTTTAATAAGTTTACAACACAATCGTTTAAGTGATATTCTCCACTATCAATAGAGTTAGTTGTAAAGACTAAAACATATTTATTTAAAACGTTAGGATTTACTTTTATTGCGTTTTCTATGCTATTAACTATAAACGCTTCGCCGTCAAATATTTTGCTGAAAGTATTTTCGCCTAAAACGATTTGAAGTTTATTTATATATAGAATTATATCTTCACTAATAGTAACTTCATAGTTATTTTCGTTAATAGGCTCGTTATTATAGGTAAATGAGTATAAAAGTTGAGTAACGTCATATTCATTTACGTTATAATCGTTAGTTGAAATAGTTAAATTTAACCCTTCGCTTAAATCAAGATTTAACCCGCCGTTTTCGTTTGAAAGCGTAAACACTTCGCCATCAAACGTTTTTTCGTTGTTTACAATATTTTCAAGATTAACGTTTATATATAATTTTTCAATTTTTAATATTAAAGAATTGCTAATACTATCATCATAATTTTTCTCGTCAACTTCAACGCCGTTATAGTATAATTTTGCTATTAAATTCTCGCCTTGATAATCGCCAACGTTACTATCGTTAGTTGAAATTTTATATACTAAACCGTCGCTTAAAGGTTGGTTCATTATTATACTATCTTGACTTGATATTGCAAAGTTTTTACCGTTAAACGTTTGAGTATTTAAACTATTATCAATTTCATAAAGTATATTTAATTTATTTATAGTAAAGGTTGAATTTGTATTTATATTATAGTTACTTGTAACGTCGTTTTTATTATTTGTTACTAAATACGAAAATTTATAATAATCTTCTTCGTTATTATTAGAATACGTGCCAACGTCACTATTAGTTGATACCTTAAATTCTTCGCCCTCGACTAAACCTAAAATATCTACGTTACTCTCGTCAAATACAAAATTACTTCCCTTAAAAGTACCTTCGCTTTCATTTAAAGCGTAATTTATAGTACGTTTATATATTTTTGCGCCGTTACAATTAGTTCCGTTAATTTGCAGAGTTAAATCAAAGTTATTGCCGTTTATTTCTAAACCTTCTTCGCCTTCGACACTCATATCGTACACTTTAATATCAAGTGAAGACACGTCGTAAATTCCTGCGTTTGCAGAATTTGTAGAAATTTTAACCGCTATTCTTTTTACTTCGCTTTCAACGCTTTCTTCATCAATAGAAAAATTTATAATTTTTCCATCATAAGTCTTGTACAACAAACCCGTTGCACTACTAAACTTTAATGAATAAATTTTTGGCTCTTCTAAACTATTATTTAAAAGTGATGCCGTTTTTATTTTTGAACGATATACTATGCTAAGTAGCGAAGTATCGTCTTCAACGGTTGGATCGTCTTCGCTTTCTTCTACTTGTAAATTTACTTTTAAAGATGCTTTTTGTATAAACGAGCCGGTGTATTCAAATTTAAAGTTGTTTTGAACTTCATTCCCGTCTTCATCATAAATTACGTACGTTACGTCTTGCACTAAGCCTGTTTCTGTTGGCGTTTCCCCTACGCCAGACTGTTTTAACGTGCCCGAAACGTTTACCGTATAGTCTTTATCAATTGTCGTTTTAATTGCATTTTCAACTAACTTTTCTAGCAATGGATTGGCTAAAGTATGTTGTTGATTGTCCCAAGTTACTTTGTTATCAACGTCACTTAAATTTATGGTGACATTTTTTTGTAAAACTTCAATCGTGCCAAAAACAGCCACCTTTTCGGTTGCATCAATTCCGTTAATTGTTACTTGATATTCAACATCGGGTTTTTCGAGTTTACCTACGTTTGTAAGCCCCTCTCCCTTTTCAATCGTAACTGTAACTTCACCATAAACACTAAGCATTTTTTGATAATCTTCCGCTATCACATTTAAATATTCTTGCGTGTAGTTTACCGCTTCGCCCGTATAATCGCTTGTAATATCCCCTAATACGATAGGTGGTAAATTTGGTGGTAATTGAACTTGTTCTTCGCCTTCTCCTGTTCCGTTACCAAATCCGCCCGTAACTTCGATTTGTATCCATCCAAAACCGCTTAAATACACTTCTACCCAAGCGTGCGCGTTGTAACCTATTACGGTAATATCTTGATTTTCAAAAACATCAACTAAAAAGCCCGTTGTATAACGTGCTGGTAATCCTAACGCTCTAAAAAAAGCAACTCCCGCAGTTGAAAAATGGCTACATATACCTTTTTTATATTCAAAAAAGTACGTAGCAACGTCGTTTATATTTGAATAGTCGCTTGATAAATCATATTCGGCTGAACTTTGTATAAACTTTGCAATCTCTAAAATTTTTGCATAGTTATCTATAATACTCGAATTTAAATCAAATGAAGTAATGTTATTTGCATTTGCAATTTCTAACATTTTACTTTTAGTTTCAGTTGGTAACGATAAGTAATTATTTAAAACAAAATTATCATAGTTTGTATCGCTATGAGTTATCGTTGATAATTGCAATAATTGTTGTTCCGTTAATTTTTGAAAATTTACGTAGTTTAAAGAATATAATATTTCGTTATATTCGTTTGCCGTTAACTCGTAATCTATATCGTTTTCAGTATACACTATACTATTTTCACTTAAAAAAGTATCTACCGTATAATAGGGAAACAAATAGTCTACGTATAACTGGGAATTCATTTTTATAGTAATAACGCTACTAGGCAAATTTAATTGTTTTATAGCGTTATTTGTGTATAATAATGGATTTACGCCACTAATTTCATAATTATTTAGTCCCGTATTATCCCAGTTTATCGTTCCGGTATAATTAGAAAAACTATTTTTTCTTAGATAGACTGAACCCGTTTCAGTTGAATTTACTTTGAATAATTCTTTATTATTCATTTTATCGTAAAATTCTCTTAAAGAAGGCATATCGCTTAATGGAATTACTATTAAATCGCCTTCTATTTTTTCAATATCGTAATAACTCGTTACGTCTTCGCCCGTTTCTTTATCGGTAATTTTAAATTTTATGGTGTTACTTCTAATGCCTACGTCGGTTATCGTGCCAACTGCTCTATTTTCAAATATTTGATGTTTGTCACTTATAACTCCCGTTACCGTTGGCTCGGTATCGTTAGTTAATGGCGTACCGTCATACGGTTTTATTGCCCCAAACGACTCTACTTTTAGTTCAGACTTTTTAACGATAAGTTTACCTATTTTATCGTAAGTTATTTTATAATAATCGGTAACGTCATGACCGTTTTCGTTTACGATAGAAACTGAAAATTTATTATCTACTTCGCCTGGATACGTAATTTCAGCGTTGCACTCGTACCTTATAGTGTGTCCTGGCTCTGGCGTTCCTTTATGTACTATCATTGAAGGACTACCTTTTAACGGCGTTCCATCGTAATACTTTTCGGCATCGTGTGAATCGAAAATAATTTCGCTTGCATAAAAAGTTAATAACCCCGTTTCATAGGTTATTTTATAATTTTTAGTAACGTCTATAGTTGGGTTATTTTTATCAAATATTCTAATAACTATACTTGAACTTTTTGAGCCTAATTCGTCGTTTGTACCCGAATAACCTACTACTTCATAGTCGTGACCTTCTTCAATTTTTCCCGTTATCGTAAAGTTGGGCGTACCGTCGTCAGCATATGGCTTATAAGCCATTACTTGACCTTGTTCGAACTTTTTAGAAATGTTATGAGGCGTTACCGTTAATGAATTCTCTCTAAATTGTATTACACCCGTTACTATTAAAACAAAATATAATAAAATTAAAGAAACAATAGATATAACAACACTACCTATTATAAATATTGATTTTTTCCTTTTATCCATAAACTAACCTCTTTAAGCAACGTTTTCTAATCGGTGTAAATACTCTTTACATTTTAGCATTTTATCTTCGCCGAACAACTCGTCTATATAACTTATTAAGTCGCCTACTAAATTCTTTATTATTAGTGGGTTTTGCGCTTCTAATTTTCTCATTACTTTCTTTGTTAATATATCGTCTATTGCATCTAACTCTTGTCCACCACAT
>JAZSNM010000038.1:0-7999 GCA_045536405.1 Christensenellaceae bacterium | reverse complement strand
GAAACTACGCTTAACGGACAAGATTATAACGCTAAACTTTATTACGTTGTAGATTATAAAAATGAAAAAAGTTTGCGTCTAGGCCGTTTTGACGTTGACTATAAAGAAGTTACTTATAACGGTGTAGATTATATAGAGTTTTGTATTCCTAGCGGTAAAACTACTTACTACGCTACGAGTGATGCCATAGTTACTAACACTTTAAATATAGGCATTATGGACTCTATTAAACGCTTAGATAACTCTCTTGTAAAACTAGAGTTTGACTTAAACGCTACGCTTAAAAGTACCGTTAATCCCCTTGCGCCTTACGCACCTATATTAGCGGTTTTAGGCGGTATGCTCTTAATTAGTGGAACTTGTATTATTATTTCACTTTACTATTCTAGGCATAAAAAATAACCACCTAAACTTGTTAGGTGGTTAAGTGAGAAGTCTACGCACGAAGACCAAACGTTCTTCTCTGTCAACACGGAAATCCTGTTGCTTCCCTTAACAAGGGCTACGGTCAAACAAAATATAACATAGGTGAAAACTAATGTCAAATGTTTTGGTTAAAGATGAATAAAAAAATAACCACCCAAACTTGTTAGGTGGTTAAATGCAAAGCCTCACATCAAATTATTTCAACATCATAGATACTTTGCTCGGTTAAGCAACAACGTTCTTAACTTCAATCCTTTGGATATGCCGATGTATTAGTATTATATTCTATTTTATGGAGATTGTCAAATATAAAAAGACGGTTATCTGTGTGTTATTCTTGCAATAATATCGTCGTATGGTTCTAATGAAAAAATATACGTTGGGTTATCGTGAAAACAATGCCTTACGTCATCATATTTAACGTATAAACCGTATTTAGACGCTTCTTTTTGAATTTGTTCAAAGGTTTTGTTTTTAAACCACTTTTCTTTTTTAGAATCAAATGTAACAGTACAAGGACATTTATCTTCTTTTTCACCAAGTTTTATCTTTTCAACAATATACTCGTAAATATTCATAACGTTATACTCCTTAATATTTTTGCTTATTGAGTATAACATAAATAAACAAAAAGGTAAAGTGTTATTATGAATTACAAGGTTTTATATTCAAACAATAATAAGCAATTCAAAGACCCTGTTCGTAGAGATGATATAGAAAATATGGGCAATTGGCGTTCACGTTGGGAGCGTAAGCGCGAATTGGATAAGAAGAACGGAGTTTTTATAAACAAGATTTACACTAGGCCTACGGATAAAGATTATATCTTTACAAAGGCTTACGGTTACGATAATAATTATAAACTATTTTTTAAAATAGTTCCTGCAGAAGATTTGCAAAAACCTAAATTAAAAGATAACAATTCTTGTAATTCTAGTAAGGTTAAAGCCACTAAAAAAGGCAGTAAATATATTTGCAACGACCCTAATTCTAAATGGTTTAACAAAGTTTGCAAACAAAGCAGTAAAAAAGTTAAAAAGCAATTAAAAACTAAAAAGTAAAAACTAAAACTGTTATTAAATTATTATGATTATAATGCCGAAAGGCTTTATATATAGTTCGGGACAAGCCACCGAACTATGGTCAACGGGCGGACACAAAACCGCCCTTGGCCAACCCCATTGCCGTTTAGGTTATGGTAATAAAAATTAAAGGTCGTTAAGACAAAGGAGTAATAAAACTTATGATTAACTTATTTAAAAAGAACTACACTTACAAAGGCAACGACGGTAATGAAAGGACCGGCACTAGATTCTACGTTGAATGTGGCGACACGCTTGTTCCCGTAGAAGTTTCTTATTTTGATAAAAAAGATGAGAAAGGCAATTCACTTGGCGATAGCAATTACAAGTCAAGAAAAGCGGTTTTATCTAGTTATGCAACCGTTCTTCCTGAAAAGGAATAACGTTACCTTCCACTAAAAGATTTGAAAAAACTAAAACAAGGTGGAAAAGGTGGAAAACATAACTAAATAACATAAATAAAAAGGCTTATTTTTGCCGATAAAACCTTAAAAAATGAAACGTGAGCCCTAGGGCTTGTCAAGGGCTCACCCAAAAAGGTGGAAAAGGTGGAAAAATTACTGTTTTAGCGAAAAGGGGTTAAAAAATGAAACTAAAACATTATGAAGTAGAAACACAGCCACAATTTTTAAAGGAACCGTTGCAAGATATTTTAAAACGGTATTCAACTATTAAAAAATGGGCTTATATACTTCACGACAAAGATAAAGATATAACTCCACACTTTCACATTTACGTGAACTTTGGCGATACGGGTGTTGAAAGTAGTGAAGTTGCCAAGTGGTTTGGCATTCAAGAATCACAAATAGAAAAGGTTAAAGGCCGTGCTTCAGATATGCTTTTATATCTTATTCACGGAAACGATAGCCAACAACATAAATATCAATATTCGCCAGATGAAGTTATTTCGAACTTTAACTTTAAAAGCGCAATAGCCGAAGCAAAGATACTTGGCAATTTTGACAAGTACAGTTACGCTCAACAACTGCGCTACATTAAAACTCAACCTAAAGATGAACAGGTTAAGTTATACAAAAAACTTAAAGATTATTGGAAACTGCATTGTGAGTATTTAACACTTAACCCTGATAGAAACATAGACGTTATGTTTATAACGGGTAAAGCAGGTTCAGGCAAAACGTATTACGCTAAAAAGTTTTTAGAAAAACTTGATTACGATTTTGCAGTAAGTTCTTCTTCAAACGACCCGTTTCAAGACTACCAAGGTCAAGACGCTATTATTCTAGACGACGTTAGAGATACAGTGTTTGAGTTCCAAGACTTACTTAAAATGCTTGACAATAACACGGCAAGTAGTTTTAAAAGCCGTTTTGCAAATAAAGTGTTTAACGGTAAAATGATAGTTTTAACTTCGAGCGTACCACTACACTATTGGTATAAATCGGCAAACAGTAATATGCCTGCTTGGTATAAACAAGTCCGGACGTCTGGAAAAGAAGATTTTACTCAACTGTGTAGGCGTATTAGTTGTTACGTGCAAGTAACTGAAGATACGGTTACCGTATATAACGAACTAGACAGTGATGGCAAGCCGATAGGAAGAGCGTCGGTTTACGTAAACGAAGTTAAGAAACTAAAAAACCAGAAAAAGGACAAGTTCGATTTTAACAAAGTTTTTGATAGTTTTTGCGAAAAACAAAAAATAGAACTTGAAGAAGTTGAAGATTACGGTGAACTGCCGTTTTAGATAAAAAATAACCGCCCTTAACGGACGGTTAGAAAAACGGTCGATTGAAATGCATTTTTCGTGAGTTCGTAGATAAATCTCAACTCTGTTCCACTGGAACTTTTAAATCGACTACACTAATATATTACAGGAGTTTATTAAAAATGTCAAGTGTATATCAACCAAAACGAAAAGAATTAGCAAAAGTTAAAGTTGTTTCATCAACAAATTATTCAAATAACCGTAAGAAATTGCGATTAGTGGGAACAGTGCAACGGAATTACGCTAATTTTATTACAACTCAACGAAATTCAATAACTGGTAAATGTTCTTACGTTGACGATACCATAGCATTAACAAAACGTTCTAAAAATGAATTAGTTCACTTTTTTATGAACAAAGCAAATAAAGGTAAACAAGTAGCATATTTAGTAGTTCCTAAAACTACAAAATCTAAAAAATTAAAAACCACGTAACGTGGAATATATAAGGAGAATAAAAAATTATGGCAAGTGCAAAAAATGTAAGCAAAATTAGTTTAGGCGTAGCAATTACGTCTATCGTACTCACGATTGTAACCGTGTTAGGTATTTCAGTTGGAATACATAACGCAAACGTTACTAGCGAAAAGTTAACGGCAAGCGATTATACTATCGGCGCTATTAACGGCGACGGTAAAATTGTTGAAAGTAAACTTTCGCTTTATAGCGACCTTGAAACCGTTGACGGACTTGAAATTAAAGTTGATGAAGAAACTTCTACCGTAAAATATCAAGTATTCTTTTACGATAAAGACGGCGAGTTTATTTCTACGACTGAAGATTTAGATGGCGATTTCGATACCGCTACTATTCCCGACGGTGCAGAATCGTTTAGAATAGTAATTACCCCTAACCCCGTTGACGACGAAGCCGTTAAACTTAACGTGTTTAATATGGGTAAATATATTAAGCAAATTACCGTTAAATATAACATTTAAGGTGGTGTAATATGGCAAGAGTTAAAAAATATGTTAAGTCATCAAAGCGTATTTTAGCAATAATAATTAGCGTTATGCTTTCAATAGGTGCAATATTTGGTATCGGCGCCGTTGTTGCCACCGTTGAAGAAGAAACGCAAAAAACCATTTCGCAATTCGAATTCAAACAAGGCGTGTTAATTAGTGGCGTATATGATTTAAACAATAAAAACGGTGGCGTTTACACTGAAAAAGAGTTTATGTGCGACGGTTTAGAAGTTGAAATAGACTTTGAAAACGATATTGAATACGAAATACATTTTTATGATAAAGATGGTGTTTTTAAGTTTAAAGAAAGTCTTGACAGTAATTTCAGTTTAGATAAAAAAATCGAAACTCAAAACACCACAACTGATTATACCGGTAACGACTACAAATCAGTAAGAACGTGCCGTATAGTTATTATACCCGAAAACGATACTAGCGTTGCTTTTTACGAAGTGCAAAAATACGCAAAGCAATTAACCATTAAGGTTAATAAAGTACAATTCCCCGACGTTGAAGAAAGCAGTTCAACTAGTGGAACTACAGAAACCGCATAATAATTTATAAGGAAAAATTATGAAACTAATACAAAGAATAACAATTCTTTTAACAACGTTGGTCTTAACCGTTGCAACGTTTTTAAGCGGACAGGCTAATCTGTCCGCTTTTAATTTTTATAAAGCGCGGGCTTCAAGTGTGAATCAATTTGATTTATCATATGTGATAGATGATTTAAAAGATTCTTTTATAGGTAATTCTAATTTTTCATTTGATAATTACAGTTATAGCCAATCTAAAAAAACTGAGGTCATTTCAGTATTAGAATATGGATATTCTAGTAATTATAGCAAGTGTAATAATTATGGTTTATATTTGTACATTTATAATCCACAAAATATTAAATATAGTTATCGAAGTGAATTGAACACTGTCTCGATGAGAGTAGCAAATAAAGGTAAATATAATAAATATAAATTGCGCTATTTAAATCACTCTATTGACTCTAATAATGATAATTTATTTATTAAATATAAAATTGATTTAACTAGTACAGATATTGATATTATGTTATTAAATCTTTCAGCAGATAAACGCATATATGAGATTAGCGACCTTGAATTGTTTAATATAACAGAAAATGATGTGGACTTAATTGGTTTTTCTAAAACTATTAAATACACAGGGTATATGCAGGGTTTGTCTGAGTTAAACTCTGTTGATTCTACATTAAATTGTACTTATGACCATTTAACGCCTGTAGAGTTTGAGGTTTTCCCCACAGCATATAATATTGATTCTAAAAACGAAAACAATACTAGAGATAGTTTACATAGTGTTTATTTTAGAGTAGATAATGATTATTTAAATAAATACGGGATGTTAAGTGAAATATCTGCACGGTATAAAAGCGCTTTGTTAGCTCCTGGACTTGTTGTCGGTTATCAGGAAGTTTATGACGCAATAGAACCTTTTTTAGGCAAAGAAATGGGAGAAAAAACTCATAATAGTGAATTGGATTATTGCATTTTAGATTATACAAGAGTGCCAAATGCTATCAGTTCGATTCCTTCAGCATTTTATATCGTTAACTTTATATATAATTATTTATATTCTTTCAATTTAAAAACATTAACATATAATGACTATTCGTATGTAATTGACCCCTTATATTTAATGTTTTATTCTGGGGCAATTAAAGATTCTTCTGACTCTTATAATGTTCCATCTGTTGATTTGAAAAGTAAAATTGAAGAACTATCTACTATTTCCACAGGCTATAAGATTGATGATAAGTATTTAAAAAATCTATTTAGTAAGTATGATGAAACTTTTACTTATGTAAATTACTCATCTACAGACACTTTAAAAATTACTACATCAACAATAAAAGAAGTATTTAATTTATTAGGCATTAGCATTGGAAAATATGAATATCTAGACAATGATGTTTTGGCTTTATATCCTGTTTCAGATAAAGATTTTGAGTCTAACGACATTAATTCTATTTGTGATAAATTGTTAATTGATATTGCTGATTATGATAATTTTAAAAATTGCTATGAACTTGCAAAAGCTAATAATGAAACATTGTACTTATTTAGATATCGTGTTTCAGAGTTTGCCTCTAAAGAAGTGACCATTTATAAACGTAATGATAGTGTTGTTGATACTTGGGATAGTGTTGGCACGAATGCTTATATATTCCAGCGTTATGTTGATTTGGGTTTTGATGTAATATCTTTAACTTTTAGCGATAACGATTGTTCTATTATTATGCCCGTTATGTCAAAACCTGTAGACAATTTTGGCAATATAAGTAGTCCATTAGATACTTCAAGTGATGATGAAGGGTATTGGAAACTTATCATTGCATTTATATTAGGACTTGCGCTTTTGATAATTGCTTGGCCGGTTGTATCGCCCGTTATAGGCTTTGTGTTTAAAGGTGTGTTTGTGGGCGTTGGCTACATATTTAAAGCAACGTTTATTGTAATAACGTCGCCATTTAAATTATTTAAAAAACGGCGACGAAAATGAATTAAGCCCCGAAAAATCGGGGCTTAAATAAAAAACTTAAGGAGTAATAATATGGGTAAAAAATATTTAAGAAAAAGTGAGTTTAGAATAGACTTAAATCCAGCTCATCGAGGTGTTAATGGAGAAAGTCATCCTGCTTACATAACTGCCAGAAAGGGTCATAAATATAAAGCAAATACTATAACTCACGCAAGAAATGTTGACGGTTTTGAAACTTTAGACGTTGGTGAAAATCCTAATAAATTAAGTAAGGATAAGCGTAAGTCTAAGATTTCTCCACCATTTTGGCAAGGTGAAAAAAGTTTTAGCGAAGAAAAACTTCCTAATTTCCGTTTTAGCAACGAAAGTAGGAAGAAAATAAAAAAATATAACAAAAAGTTCAAATAAAAAAAGAACTCAGTTCCGAGATGCGTTACCGCAATGTATTGCCTTTTGGGCTGAACTGAATTCTAATCTTATTATATTCAATAATTTAAAAAAAATCAAGTAATTATGAAGAAAAATCTGTTTAATATATTAAAAATTATAATTTTTATAGTTTTAGTGCTGTTTATAGGCTATTTTTATTACACCTGCAAGGCGGTGCAAGCATGAGCAGATTAATAAAAAAAATTAGAAAGATAGATTACAGGCATTATTTAAACGTTTTAATAACGCTTTGCTTTATTGCCTGCGCAATACTAATATTTCCTAAAGCGATAACTAGAATAACAGAGTCGTTTAAAGACTTGTGGCATTCGCTAGTTTATTACTTTACGCAGTTAATGCAAATAAAAACCGACGTTACCGTTACGGTAAACGAATATTCGGTAGTTCCGTGGACACCGTTTTTAGGCTTACCGGCAACGTGGGAAGAGTTTTTAGTTTTTTGGGACAAGTATTGGCAAGTATGGTCAACTAAAGATAACGTTTCGGGTTATTTTACTTGGCTTTCAGAGTTTACGTTTAATTTAAGCCGAATAATACTTTTAGCGGTAGTTCCTATCGTTTTGGTGTTAGTTATACTTTTTAACCGATACTTGCAAACACAAAACAACGATTACAACCAAGATAGCAAGCCCTTAAAGTTTTTTAAGTGGTTTACGCTTAAAACCTACGTTCCTATAAAACGTTGGGTTTTAGGGTTTATTGCATTTATTAAAGAACATAGTTTTTATTATAAAACTTGGCTTTTAATTTGGGCCTACAACTTTAACGTTGTAACAATCGTTATAGAGTTTATAGCGTTTTACCTTTACTTCGTTATAAGTTTCGATTTTATTA
>JAZSNM010000057.1:0-10729 GCA_045536405.1 Christensenellaceae bacterium | reverse complement strand
GGTACGGCGATAGTCCTTTACAACGTGAATAAAGACGCTCTTTCCAATCCCTTGATTGCGTCCATATTCGATATTCCTATTGAACTCTTTATCTATCTAATCGCGTTCTTCGTGCTTGGTTTCCTCATCTACGCTTTTATGTTTGGCGCAATCGGCTCAACGGCGTCCAAACTTGAAGATATCAACACGTCGGTAATGCCAATCACCTTCCTCTTTATTATTGCATTTATAGTGGTTATGTTCTCCATGAGTAGCGGCTCGGTTGATAACACAGCCATGCTCGTATGTTCCTATATTCCGTTCACCTCGCCTATAGCTATGTTTACGAGAATTTGTATGAGTACCGTCGCTTGGTATGAAATTACCGTTTCGATTGCTATTCTGATTGGTTCTACTATCGGAATCGGTCTTCTTTCTGCGAGGATTTACCGTGTAGGCGTTCTTCTCTACGGCACACCGCCTAAAATCGGTACAATCTTGAAAACGGTATTTAAAAAGCAGTAATTGTTTTGGAGAAAGTAATATGGAAAAATGGAATTTGTTTGCCACTATATTTCAAATCGTAGTCGGCATAGCTGCAATTATCGCATATATCGTTATTGCCGTTTCGGGCGAACCGCTTGGCAAATGGACGATTACTTTGCTCCTCGCTATCGCTTTTGTTGTAATGGGCGTTATAAATATAATCAACTATATTAAGATGAAAAAATAATTATAAACAAAAAAGGAAACCTCGCTTTGAGATTTCCTTTTTTGTGGTGCGGTCGACAGGAATTGAAGACGCCGATCCACCTAAAAAGTCCTTTATTTATAAGGCTTTTACCAACTGAACGCCAATGTGGACGCCAAAAAATTGAGAATATTTATCTCCTTATAATTATATTTAATAGCCTTATTCTTCCTTTTGTTTTAATTACTTTTTAAATATAAACAAAAGATTGTGGCGCGGCTTTAATACCATAATCTAATAAGGTTTTAGGTTCATCATAAACTTTAATTTCGCCTAATTTATAAGCGTAAGCAACTTCTCTTCCTTCAAAGTATTCGTCGAAAAAGTCTTTGCTAATGCCTGATTCTTCTTTAGTAAGTTCCCACAATTCTTCAGGGGAATGCATTAAAACGTCTATGATTTCGGCTTCCGCAACAATTCTTTTTACGGGAGTGGTCTCGTAAATAATAATGGAAGAAATGTCTTGCTTTGCCGCGATTTTTCTATATTCGTATTTTTTGATACCCTTAATGATGTTTTGAACGTGTTCAGGGTTGATGGATATTAATATTTTCTTTTTCATTTTTACTTCTCCATTCCTAATTTATAAATAGTGTTAAATTGTTTTTTTTCCATAAAATCGAAAATCCTAGGACCTCCTGTCCCCTCGATAATATTATTTTCTCTTAATGTCTTTAACATTACCTTATTCTTAAATGGTTTATAATCCAACAACTTTACCACAGTCGAACGATACGGATACTCTTCTCTTATTTGATTTTCATTAAAAATAGATTTGTCTTTACAAATGCTTATACACTCTTCAACGTTTTTTGTTTTTATAATTTCTTGCACAATAGCTATACCCGTAACTACCGAAGAATACTTTTTTATTGAACCTTCCTCGCCCATTCTATAAATTAAAACTACATCTCCTGCTTTTGCCTTAATATTATATGCCCCCGTTAAGTATATCTTTTCTATTGCATATCTATGAGCGAGTTTATCTTCATACAAATGCATATCTTCGTTCTTTAAAATATTGTCGGGGAATAAATCCGTATGATATTTAGCATAAATAGGAAGGAAGTAGTGATTTTTATCTTTCTTTAGAATAGGATAATTGAACTTTGGCGTTTCAGTATCTTTATACCGTTTCATATCTTTTACAAGTACTAATTCGCCGTTTGATTTCTTGTAGCCGTGCTTTACAAAGCCCCATTGTTCCATTATGCCTTTTAATGCAACAACTTCTTGTCTTTTGCTTTCAAAAAGTGTTACGTAAACTTCGTCAACTTCCCATTTAACAGCATTCTCAAAAATAATCTTTAAGAAACGCTCTCCTAAACGGAAGCCCGTACGTTCAATCTTGAATGTTCCAACCTTTAATCTTCTTTTCGGAGTTAAGATAGGCTCGATATCAGAATAATTTTCGCTTTCATCTTCAATTTTAAGATACAAGAAACCTTTTAAGTTATTTTCGTTATCTTCAAAGACGTACGCTTTTTCATTGCCTTTTCTCTTAAACCAATCGTCAAATTCCTTTCCTTTATAGTCTTCTCTTAAAGAATCAAAGAAGGAGCTATTTATATCGACTTCATCAAATCTTTTTAACTTTACGGCAAGCATTTTATACTCAATGTTTTTAGGATAAGCTTTTTCAAAATACTCCAATAGCTCAGCAGACGTAATAACCTTATCTCGGATATATAAATCCTTTGCTTTTTTCAAAATTGCTCCGTCATCGGTAAGTAAGATGCCAACATTATCGTTATACAC
This sequence comes from Christensenellaceae bacterium, assembly GCA_045536405.1. GTDB lineage: Bacteria > Bacillota > Clostridia > Christensenellales > Borkfalkiaceae > HGM11412. The sequence goes on along the minus strand of JAZSNM010000057.1, from coordinate 8,241 downwards.
CTCTAAGAGTAAAGCATTATCTATTTTACTATTTGTATCTTGTGAATATTGGCTTACAACATATTCAAAATACTCGTCTTTTCCCACACTAAACGAAGGCAACATATCATACGAACCAACTTTAGTTAACATCGTGTTCTTTATTTTCTCATCTTTATGAGTGTTGAGTTCGTCCACAACAGTTTTATGCAAATACTTCTTTACGTTTTTCTTGTCAAACCACTTAAATAAGTTGTTTACTTCAAACGAAACGTTATCACTGCTTTCTCGTTTAATAAAAATGTTTGTATCAAGCAAAATACTTGCCTTTGAATAGTCAATATATAACGGCTCTATCTCAAACACAGCGATACCATAGCGGTCAACTTCATCTTTTGTATAAAACTTATAACACTCTTTTAAGGTTGCTTCTAACGAAGGGAAAAGGTTTTTAAAATCTTGTTCCCAATTTTCTATTAAAGCTTCGTCCCACGAACTATAAACTTTAATTCCTTTTATTGTCGCTCTTACAAAGTTTTCTTTATTTTGATTTGATATTAAAACGAAAGTGTCCCCAACTTTTGCTTGCATCCTTTCAGGAGAAGCTAAACGATATTCGTGTTTTTTGACTCTATTTTTAATATCCGTTATAAATTTATCTCTAATTTTTAAGTAATACGTCTTCATTTGAATTTCCTCCTATCTTATTATAACAAGTATAATATGACAATGGTTGTCAAGTATTGCCAAACGACTTAAACAATTCTTCTACCAAGTTTAACTGTTCGCTTGTCAAAACCGTGTTGCCAATAGTTTTTATTCTTTCTCCCAACTCATAGTTGTTTAATATAACTTGGCAAACTTCTGGGGTAGGAATCTTTCTCACCTTACAAAAGAGCTTATCCATTTCATTTTTATCTTCGATTTTGGGTTTTAACTCTTTTATGATTTTTTCGTAAACTTCTGCCGTTGGGATATTAGTTCCTTTTTCGATGTAGGTCATATTAGAAGGAGATAAGCCTACGGCATCTGCAAACTTACGTAAAGAAAGATTCTTTTCACTACGTAATTTAGAAATTAATTTACCCAAAGCACTTTTTTCTTCGCTTTGAATACTAAAGTTTTTCTTTGCCATAATTACCTCCTTTTTGGTGTATTTGTTCTATGTTCTATAACACATAACAATTATAACACATTAAAAATTATTTTGCAAGGGGTTATGCCATATAAATTTTAAAAAAGTGCCACAAAATAGGGTAAAATCGAAGCAGGTAAAGAAAAGTGCCACAACTCGCACTTTTGACTTAAAACATATGGGAAACCCATATCATATTTTGAGTAAAGAAAAAGAACTTAGATTTTTATGTCTAAGTTCTTGTTTTCTTTTTAACCGCTTGAAAACTGCAATACTATAAAATTTTAATTGTTTCTAAAAATCCCTATGGCTATTGCAGTTTTATTAGTATTATTTTCTTTACTATAATTAACGTTTTAATAGGTGGCGAAAATTTAGGCATTATTACAATCGGTCAAAAATACGGAGAAATAAAAGCGTCTTTTTCGGTAATGGACTTTTCTAATATAGCCACCGTTAATTTTTCTAAAATAATAGTTCCAACAATAGTAATTGCGTTTTTATGTGCAATTGAAAGTTTACTTTCAGTAACCGTTGCCGACGGCATTACTAAAACCACGAGTAATTATAACCAAGAATTAAAAGGTCAAGGAATTGCTAATATTTGTTCGTCACTTCTTGGCGGACTACCAGCAACGGGCGCTATTGCAAGAACTTCTGCAAGTATTGACAGCGGAGCAAAATCTTGTTTAGCCGGAATTTTTCACGCCGTATTTATGTTTATTATGTACTTTGCATTAATGGGCGTTGTAAAATTTATTCCACTTTGTACTTTAAGCGCTGTTTTAATTAACGTTGCTATAAATATTTGCAATACTAAACTCTTTATAAAAATGGCTAAGTTTGGCATAAGAGATGGTATAGTTTTAATATTTACAATGCTACTAACATTATTTTTAGACTTAACTTACGGTGTTTTAGGTGGTGTTGCACTTACAATTATAATAAATATTCAAAATATTAAAGAAGGCTTTAAAATGAACGTTACAAACGAAGAAAATAAAGCAAATATTAAAATTACAGGCGCAGTGTTCTTTTTAACTATAAACAAACTTATTGATGAAATACATAAACAAGTTAAAGAAGTAGACGACGTTATTATTGATTTAAGTTTAGTTAAACGCATTGATTGTACTTCTATTGAAAAACTAGCAAAAACCTGCTCTACACTTATGGTACAAGGCAAAGCCCTTATGATTATAGGTTATAATGATAGAATTGGTAAAAGAATTGAAAACTATTATCAATTTATGATGTAAAAAATTAAAAAAACAAAAAATGCGTCAGCGATAATTTCTATTGCTGACGCATTTTCACTAACTGCTTTTTACCGTTATTAAACTGACAAAGTTGACATATCTACCGGCATATAAAAACACAAACTATGAGCGGTCGTTCCAATCCCTGCTTTTTCTTTTACCGCTTGCATAATTTTATCCGCTATATCTTTTTCAACTACGCTTATAATAATCTCTTTTTCAGTATCAATAGTTATTCCTAATATAGTTTTAGGATTTTCAACTGAACCACGAGCATTTAATATAGTAGCACCTTTTGCACCTTGCTCCCTTGCAATTTCAACAACTTCACTTGAATGACCTGCATTTACTATTATATATAAAGCCTTTAACTCGCTCATTTGTAACCCCTCCTTAAAACATTAATCCTTGCACGGGAATCGTATACGCTATTCCCGTATTGACTTGACTAAATTTATATTCGTTATACAAAATTTCTATCAACTTTTGAGCCTTTTCACTTTCAATAAGACTAGTAATAACTACTTTTTTTTGGTCAACTTCTATTCCAAACGCTTGCGCTATAACGCCAACGTTTGCCGAACCATTAGCATAATTTGTATTTATTATTTGACCACCATATTCATTTAAAAGGCTACTCATTTTTTCTTTTTGTTTAACACTTGCAATTAGTACGAAATATTGCAATTGTGACGTTATTTTATTAGCCATTTTTCCTTCTCCTTACTTGCCTTTTAGTTTTAGTAGCGTTTAAACCGTTAAACTTTTGTAAGTTATCAAACTCTGCATTAGATTTAACTTTAAGAGTTCTATTTAAGGTGATATTATATATTATTCCAAGTAATTGAATTGCTATTAAAGGTGTAACGGATATAAATGAAATTATTCCAAACCCATTAGACAATATATTCATTTCACTACCCGTACTAATCGCTACCGATTTGGCTATACTCAGCGTAAGCGGTGTTAAAAAAGCCGAAGTTAACGCACCGCCCGTAACTCCGCCGGAGTCAAAAGCCAAACCAACGAAAAGTTTAGGCGTAAATATCATCATAATTATAGATATTACGTATAGCGGAATTAAAAAATACAATATATCAATTTGCAATAAAATCTTTAAAATGCACAAAAGTGACGCTATGCCTATTCCTAACGCTAAAGTAATACGAATTGTTAATTGCTTAATATGACCGTTAGTAATTTCTTCAATTTGACTTCCTAATACCGTTACGGCTGGCTCCGAAACCGTTATTGCAACACCCAATAAAAAGCCTACTATAAGTAATAACCATTTAAAAAAGTCGGGTTTTAACGGATTGAAAAACATTGAACCTATGTACTGTCCAACAAAACTAAACCCGTAATCAATACCCGTTAAAAACACCAACAAACCTAAGTAAACGGGTACGACGCCTACCATTAATTTTATAAATTGCTTTTTAGGAATTTTAACTAACAACAATAAAAACGGAATAGATATTACTATTATAGGTAACACGGCAAGCGCTACGTCGAACATATTTCCAAATAAAACGTCTAAAAAAACGTTTCCCGTTGCCAATTCGTAATAATTTGCCTTAGGCAATACTCCACCGTTTAACGCCTTTAAAATAATTCCGTAAACTAAAACGGAAATTATAGGACCTACCGACGCTATTCCTATAATACCAAAACTGTCGTCAATCGTTTTAGCCTTTGAAGTGGTTGCAGATATACCTATTCCAAGGGCTAAAATAAAAGGAACTGAAACGTCACCCGTAGTAGCCCCGCTCCCATCAAACGCTATCGCTATAAATTCGCTTGGCGAAAATATTACGAGAATAAATACCAAAGCGTATAAAACAGTAAATACCCATTTAACGTTGATATCTTTTATCATTCTATATAACGCTAACGCAACGCATATACCTATTCCCGTACCCGTTATCCAAATAAAAATAGTATTCTCAATTACGGGCAATATTATATTTATTTGACGTGCTAAAACCGACAATGCAGGTTCGGCAACCGTTGCTAATAAGCCGAATACAAAACCAAAGAGCAAAACGAAAATCAGTTTATTATACTTTGAAAACGACGCCCCGACCATATGACCTATAGGCAGTATACTCGACTCTAAGCCCATTAAAAATAGCGCTTGACCTATAATAACTGAAACGTATCCTATTAAAATTTTTATGTAATTTCCGCTATCTTCAAGTGGCGATAAAATTAAGCATACTGCAATAATAACCGCCAAAGGTAAAGAAGATATAAACGTATCTTTTATATGTTTTAATAATTTCATATTTGCTCTTTACTACTAATAATATTTGTTATTATATCACACCAAATAGCAAAAGTAAATATTTATCTAATATTTAAGTATAAAATCTTTTATGATAATTTTAAAAATTTACCCATCTACTATTGACTTAATTTTTTACCAGTGTTAAAATTGTATTAACTTTAAATAGAGGTGCAAAATATGTATAAGTTAGAATGTAGCGTAAGTGTTGGCTGTACAATTTCAAAAGGTCTAAAAAACTGTGAATTTAATTATAACGTCAACCCTAAATTTGAAGATGAGTTAAATCAAATAAAAGATGCGGGAATTACCGCAATAGAATTATATTTTGGCGCTGGCGTTTATGCACGAGGCGAAAAAATTATTAAAAATTTCAAAAAGGCTTTAAAAATAGTTAAAAAATCAGGTCTTAGATTAAACTCTATACATTTTCCGTTTGGTCCAGCATGGGCTGATTTAGCATGTCCATACGAAGAAGATAGAGTTGAAATTGTTAAATGGTTTGGTAAAATGTTTAAAATTTCCAACAAGTTAAAACCCGTTGCTTACGTATTTCATCCGGGGGCTTATAATATAAAAGAAGAACAAAGACAACTTTGTATGTCTCAGTTAGTAAAAACGGTTGACGAATTATCTACGTATACTGATAGTTACGTTTGTGTTGAAAATATGGTTGGCGGTATTTTACTTAACACCTTAGATAAAATTCTCGATTATGCTCAAAGAACTAAAAAAGGTTACGTTATTTTAGACGTAAATCACCTTTTACAAGATAAACCGCAAGACGCTATTTTAGCGTTAGGCGATAAACTTAAATCGCTTCACATTTCCGATCACGACTTTGTTTATGAAAAACACTGGCTTCCTACCGAGGGTAAAATCGAGTGGCAAGAAGTTATTAAAGCATTAGAAAAAATAGGATATTCTAATTGTTTTACTTACGAAGTTAACGGTTGTTATTCTTATAAAACGATAAAAGAAAATTACGAACGATTATTTAACGAATACAATAAATAAAACTTTAAAACTTTTAACTAAAAAGGACCAAGAAATTTCCTAATTTCTTGGTCCTTTAATTAAATTGATATAATTCTAATTTATTCTTACGCTTTGGTCGTAACGACTATATATTGCGCCGTCTTCCGCTATTTTTTCTTGATATTTTAATTCTTCACCGTTTAGCATTTTTAACACTGCTTTGGCACTATCTGCTCCCGCCTTGATACTTAAAGGCGCTCCACCACCAAACCTAGGGTTAATTTCAATATAATAATTTTCGCCCGTAGTACTATCTTTTATAACTTGAACCGTAATTTGTCCACAAGGCTTATAGTCTGCAATCAACTTTTTCATTTCGGCAATCATAGTATCGTCTTGCGTAATTTTAGTTTTTAACACTTCGCCTGAACGAACGGCTATTCGCTCCCTTGGAGTAATATATACGGGACTACCATCGTAATCACAAAAAATATCTATCGTAAATTCTCTACCGCTAATAAAAGGTTGTATAACGTAATCATCAATTTTTTTTGCGTAAATTTCTAATTCTTCAACGTTTTTTACCTTGTACGCATCTATACTTGAACTTCCGTTTTTAGGCTTTATAAATGCGGGAAACGTTACTTCCCCTCTTTCATAATATTGCTTATATTTTTCTACGCTGTTTAATGATATAGGCGATTTTAAACCAAGTGAAATAAAATAATTTGAAGTGTAATTTTTATCTCTACACAACTTAACTTTGTCGACGCTAGAAATTAAAACTTTTGTTCCTATTTCTTCAAATTTCTTTTTATTTTCAGCAAGTAACAACAGGTCAGTATCAATAGTAGGAATTAAACAATCAACTTTTTCTTCTTTGCAAATTGAAAGCAAATTAGGTATATAGTTTTCATTAGTAATACGACATACGATTTTTACTTTATCACAAAAGTATAACGCCGGAGCATCTTTAGTAATGTCCGCTCCTATAATCGTTAAATTTACACCTAAATCTTTTGAGGCGTTTTTAAACGCTTGAACAAGTTCTACCCTACGCCCTATGCTTGTAAATAAAATTTTCATATCTATTCTCTCTATCTAAATAAAATTCCATTTTTATAGAATTATTTTGTTAAAATAATTATACCTTTTTTGTTTCTCTTTGTCAATCATGTTATCATTATCGCATCAAATCTATCTTTAACACACAATGAACGATTAAAATTTATATACAACAAACAGGTATTAGTTTGATTTAAACCTTATTTTTTATAATTTTTGGTTTGGAACGTCCAACATATTATGCTTTTTCTTTTTAAAGTTTATTTCATTTAAAATAGTAAAGCCTAATATTAGCACACCGCCTATAATTTGTAATAAAGTCATACTCTCGCGCAAGAAAGTTACCGAAATTAACACGGCAATTAAAGGGTCAACGTAACTTAAAATTGACGATTCTTGACCCGACAATTCCTTTAAAGATGAAAAATACAAACAATAAGTTATTCCCGTATGAATAAGACCTACGATAAGTAAATTAACCACACCTATACCATTTAGAGAAGTTACGTTAATACCACTTGTTAGTAAAACGTACGGAAGTAACACCACTATTGATGAAATAAATTGTAAAAAAGTTCTATGTATACCTTCAACGTTTTTTATAAACTTGTTTAAAAGAATTACCATTGCATAAAACACGGCTGCGCCTAAACCAAATAATATTCCCACAAAATGACTATTTCCACTAACGTCGCCTACACCCGTAATTAAAACAAGACCAATAGTTGAGGCTAAAAAGCAAATTATTTGTTTTAAAGTTAATTTTTCTTTAAAAATAATAGGACACAAAATCATTACGATTACCGGCGCAAAATAGTAACTTAACGTTGCCACGGAAACCGTTGTATATTTATACGCTTCAAAAAGTAAAATCCAGTTTATTCCTATTGCAGTTCCAGATAAAATAAGTAACGGAATTTCTTTTTTTAAATTTTTAAATGGAATACGTTGTTTCGTTACAAGCAAGTAAAATCCTATTAAAATAACGGCTAAAACGGCTCGATAAAGGGCTAATTCGCCAGAAGATATAGAAATATTTCTAACAAATAAACCCAACGTGCCGAATATTGCCATTGAAATTATGAAAACAAAGCGTGGATTTTTAATAAATTTCATAAGTATTACCTATATTTTATTTTTACTTTTTTAATATTTTATATTATACCACCCTTTTTGATATAAATCAAGTTAAGAATTATTGTTTACAACCCAAAAAATATTTTTAACGTAAATTTATCGTTTTAACGTATTTTAAAATATTTACTTTGTCACGATGGCTACAGCCTACCTTTCAGGTAGGCTGACCTTAGTCCGTCAACGTTAGCCCGTCATTTGACGGCCGAACCTATGTTTCAAACCGAGTATCTCTCCCCACCACAAAAAAGACATACCAAAGCCGAGTCCCTACAAGGGATTCGGCAACTAAATAAATCCGCATACGGATTTGTTATATCCGTCTAACAACGGGTGATATCGCCTACGGCGGTGAAATTTGCCTAATGGCAAGTTGTGGATTTATTTAATATAACTTTGGCGTA
>JAZSNM010000064.1:0-57480 GCA_045536405.1 Christensenellaceae bacterium | reverse complement strand
TTTACTATTACAACAACGAAAGAATATCTTTAAAATTGAAAATGAGTCCAGTAAAATACCGAACTCAATTCCAATATATTTAATTTAATTTTTTGTCTAAACTTTTGGGTTCACATCAACAACACGCAAAAGACTTTAATTATTTATTCAATTACTTTTGTAACGTCAACCCAGCCGGAAAAATTGTCTGCATATTTTTCCAACTCTAAATAAGTCATTTCACACGCACTATTTGACGAACCGCACGCAGGAAATACAGTTTGATATTTTTTTAGCGACTCATCTAAGTACACCTTTACGCCATCGTTAAGAGCAAACGGACAAACACCGCCCGCAGTATGCCCTATAATATCGCCAACCATATCGTAAGGCAACATTTTTGCCTTGGTTTTAAAGGTTTGTTTATATTTTGAATTATCAACCTTAACGTCGCCCGTCATAACGATTACTACGTATTCGCCACCTACGTCAAACGACATAGATTTTGCAATTCTTCCACCTTCCGTGTTAAGCGCCTTTGCGGCAAGTTCAACGGTTGCCGACGAAACGTCAAACTCAATAATTTTATCTTCAATACCAAAATTTTTAAAATATTCTCTAACTTTTTCTATCATAATTTACCTTTAAAAAATTATAAAATAACATGCGCCAAGTAATGCAGGAAGCATATTTGCTATATGTATTTTTTTTATTTCGAGTAGGTTTATACCTATCATAGTCACAAAACAACCGCCTATTGCCGTCAATTCAACGATAAAGTTTGGATACGCCGACAAGAAATCGCCAAATAAAAAGGCTAAAAATGAAATTAAGCCTTGTATTATAAATACGGGAATTGCCGAAAACGCTACGCCTATGCCGAATTTAACGGTTAAAAGTAATGCAACTACACCGTCAAGCACCGATTTTATTAAAAGCGTTTGTGGGTTTCCAAGTCCGTCGGCAATACTGCCGTAAATTATCATAGCACCTACGCAAAAAACCATAGTTGCCTGAGTGAAACCCTCGCTAAAATTTGATTTTGTTTCTTTGTTTTTAACTATTAGTTTTTCTAATGTGTTACCAAGTTTTTCAAAACCCTTTTCTATATTCAAAACAGAGCCTAAAAACCCGCCGATAGCAAAACTAATAATCAAAACTAAAACTCCAACCACTCCGTTTGCCGGCTTTATAGCGTCACTTATGCCTATTAAAAGCACGCAAACGCCTAACGCTTGCATAATCGTTTTTTCTATTCTTTCATTTATAACTTTTTTACAAAGTAAACCTAAAATTGAACACACTATAACCGAAAGTGTATTCGCTATTACACCTATAAACATTTTAATCTCTAATTATATCTACGATATATTCTCCGTTTTTGTATGACACGTTTACAACTTTATTAACCGTGTTGTTAAAATTGATTGCCCTTATTGTTACAGGCGTTGTCTTTAAAAACTCATACAAGCCTTGTTTTGCTTTTTCTTGATTACACGAATAGCACTCAACAATTTTATCAATAGTAGAAAAATCTATTGTTGAAGTTAATCTTGAACCCCCAAACAAGTCTTTTGTCTTAGAAAAAAATTCAACTGAAGAATATTCGCTTGTTAAATATTTTTCACTATGTATTATTAAAGACTCAACGTCATTAATATCAAAATGAGCGTTTTGAAAACCAAACGTCATTACCATTTCATTTTTTTTGTAATAAATAACCAAGTCGTTACCATTTATATCATTTACAAAACCTGTTACCATATCTTTTCCATACTCAACGGTAACGGGTGAATAATTTTTAAGTCTTTCTTCTACAATTTTAATATTCTCTTGTATTTTATTCATTATAACCTCTTAATCAATATGTTCGGTTTCATCATCAAAAGTTTCACAAAATCTTGCCATAAACGATACAGGCTCGTTTGCCATCTTTAAATGAGTAACACTACCATATTCAGTCATTCTAAATATAGCCTCGCCCCTTTCACGCTCTTCGGTAAATAATCTCGTTATTCCCGTAGGTGCTGAAACGGTATAATTTGCTAAAAGTATAGGCGAAACGTTTAATAAAGTGGAAAGCAAATAACTAATTCTTCCAAAATGACAAACAAAAACTATTTTATCGTGATTTGGTTTTATTACTTTAAAGATTTTACCTTCTTTTTTATAGCCGTGACTTTCAATAATTTCTAAGAACTCATTAGTTTCTTTATCATATCGCTTATGTAATTCTTCAACCTTTAAAAAGTCCGCTTCTTTCCATTTATCATAACTATAAATTTCGTTATTTTTAAGCAAAGACGTTTTAAAATCCCAACCATATCCGTCTTTTGTGTAAGGCAATTCAAATGAAGTATCGAATTCTCTTAAACTGTCTAAATATTTTACCGGAACTTTATCGTTATACTTTAAAATGCCTAACGCAGTAAGTTTTGCCCTTTGCATAGTTGAAACGTACATTGCGTTAAACTTTTCATCTTTTAAATATTTACCTAAAATTTCAGCCTCTTTAAAACCTTTTTTCGTTAAGGTATTATTTTCGTAATCGGGCTCGGCGTGTCTAATAAATATAATTTCCATAAAAACATAAATAAAAATTAGAGGGTGCAATAATGCACCCCCCCTTTATAAATTACATTGATTCGTGAATTGTACGAGAAATAACATCATCTTGTTGTTGCTTTGTAAGTTTTATAAAGTTTACAGCATAACCTGATACACGAATTGTTAATTGTGGATATTTCTCTGGATGTGCTTGAGCATCTAAAAGCGTTTCACGATTAAATACGTTTACGTTAAGGTGGTGACCACCGTCAGCGCAATAAGCATCTAACATATTTACTAAATTATCAACTTGTTGAGACATAATATTACCTCCTATTCCTAATTAAATTTTTATTTTATTCTTCATCATCCTTACCGAGTGAACTTGGTGTGATTGAGAAAGTATTAGAAATACCGTCTCTTGAATACTCGTAAGGAAGTTTAGCAACTGATTCAAGTGATGCTAACGCACCGTGAGAATCTCTACCATGCATTGGGTTTGCACCTGGTGCAAGTGGTGTACCTACTCTTCTACCGTCTGGAGTGTTACCCGTTTTTTGACCATATACTACGTTTGAAGTTATAGTTAAGATAGACATTGTAGGAATTGATTCTCTATAAGTGAAGTGAGTTCTAATTTTGTTCATAAACGATTTAACAAGGTCAACAGCCAAAAAGTCAACTCTATCGTCGTTATTACCATATTTAGGGAAATCACCTTCAATTCTAAAATCAGTAACGATACCATCTTCACTTCTAATTGGATAAACTTTCGCATACTTAATTGCTGAAAGTGAATCTGCTACACAACTAAGACCTGCAATACCCGTTGCAAAGAATCTTCTTACGTTTGTATCGTGTAATGCCATTTCAATTGCTTCGTAAGCATATTTATCGTGCATATAGTGAATAAGGTTTAAAGTGTTTACGTATAAACCAGCGAGCCAATCCATCATTTGATTGTATTTATCCATAACTTCGTTGTAATCAAGAGCGTCATTAGATAAAATGGCTTCAAATTTAGGAGCAACTTGCATTGGTTTGCCTGTAACTTTATCTTTCATAAGTTCGTCTTTACCACCATTGATAGCGTAAAGTAAACATTTTGCAAGGTTTGCTCTTGCACCGAAGAATTGCATATCTTTACCAACTCTCATACAAGATACGCAACAAGCGATACAATAATCGTCACCCATTTCAGGTCTCATAAGATCGTCTGACTCGTATTGAATTGCCGACGTCTTAATAGAAATCATAGCGCAGAATTTCTTGAAGTTTGCTGGAAGATTTTTAGACCATAAAACCGTAAGGTTTGGTTCTGGCGCTGGACCTAAGTTAATAAGTGTATGAAGTACTCTATAAGAGTTCTTAGTAACGAGTGGTCTACCATCAACACCCATACCACCGATGGCTTCAGTTACCCAAGTTGGATCACCTGAGAAAAGTTCGTTGTATGATTGAATTCTCATAAATCTTACTAAACGAAGTTTCATAATAAAGTGGTCCATAAGTTCTTGTGCTTCAACTTCAGTTAAAGTACCGTTATTTAAATCTCTTTCAATATATATATCAAGGAAAGTTGATATACGACCTATACTCATTGCCGCACCGTTTTGATCTTTTACAGCACCAAGATAGCCAAAGTATACTGCTTGAATTGCTTCTTGAGCAGTTACTGCTGGTTTACTGATATCAAAACCGTATGATTGAGCCATTGCCTTTAAGCCTTTAAGTGCTTTGATTTGTTCAGCAATTTCTTCTCTATCTCTTGCTTTATCAGGCGTCATTTCGCCAGCAATAAGAGATTTATCTTCTTCTTTCTTTTGAATAAGGTAATCAATACCGTAAAGAGCAACTCTTCTGTAATCGCCAACAATTCTACCCCTACCATAAGTATCTGGTAAACCTGTTAAAATATGTGCTGAACGAGCCGCTCTCATTTCTGGTGTATAAACGTCAAAAACACCGTCGTTATGAGTTTTACGATATTTTGTGAAAATTTCTTCAACGTCTTTATCAATCGTATAACCATACATTTCAAGTGCTTGCTTAGACATTTTTAAACCACCAAATGGTTGAAGTGAACGTTTAAGTGGAGCGTCAGTTTGAAAACCTACGATTTTTTCAAGGTCTTTATTAATATAACCTGGACCGTGGCTTGTAAGTGTTGATACTATCTTAGTATCAGCGTCTAAAACGCCACCTTTTTCTCTTTCTTTTGCGCAAAGTTCCATTACTTCTTTCCATAATTGCTTAGTTGCATCTGTTGCATGAGCAAGGAAACTGTCATCTCCCTCATAGAGAGTGTAGTTTTTTTGTATGAAGTCTCTAACGTTAACTTCCCCATCACACCATTTACCAGGAATAAAACCTTCCCAGCCTTTGTAGTTTGCCATAAGTAAACTCTCCTTATATAATTAATTTTTTTCTTATTTATTTAAAATGCTTGTGCATTTATATTATTTTTTTAAATGCTCTTCAATTTTAGCATCAATCCAAAGTTCAAAAATTTCTTGCGGTTGAAACCCTACCGCCCTTGCAAATTCAACGCCATCGTCTAATAGTAATACCGTTGGAACTCTTTCGATACAATACTCTTTTAAAACTAATGCGGTACTTTCTTCAGCCTCTACGTGCAAAAGAGTTAAATTCCTTTCTTTACATACCTCGTATAATAAAGGCATTAGCGTTAAACAATTTGCACAGCCTTCACCACTAAATTCAACAACTTGAATACCTTTGAAATGCTCTTTATAATTATCGTTATTTATCATTTTAACCTCAAAATATTGCGGGCGTTTGCAACTTTATCCTTAGTTGGCGGTTGAACGCCTTTTAAAGCGTATTGCATTCCCATTTTTTCGTACTTTACTTCGCCCATAGTATGATAAGGAAGTACTTCAACTTTTTCAACCGTTGATAACGTTTTAATAAACTTTGATAACTCGATTAAACTTTCATCGTTATCAGTATAATCTGTTAATAAAACGTGGCGAATCCACATTTTTTTGCCGTTTAAACTAAGCCATTTTGCAAACGCTAAGGTGTTTTTATTTGATACACCTGTTAAGTTTTTATGACTTTCATCATCAATATGCTTGATATCAAGTAAAAATAAATCAGTGTACTTTATTAACTCTTGATACTTTAATAACGTTTCTTCATTATCTTCGTTAAACATATAGCCGGAAGTATCAATCGCCGTATGAATACCGTATTTTTTTACCGATTTTAATAATTCAATAACAAAATCAATTTGTAATAATGGTTCTCCACCACTAACGGTTAAACCACCGTTACTACCAAAATAATTTTTGTATTTTATAATTTCGTTAGTTAAATCGGTTACCGACCTAACTTCCCCGTCATTATAAAGCCAAGAGTCTGGATTATGACAGTATTTGCAACGTAGTGGACAACCCTGCATAAAAACAACGAATCTTATACCAGGACCATCAACCGTACCGCCTGAAAACACTGAATGAATTCTACCTTCCATAAACCCCTTAACCCCAACATTTTGGCATTTTAACTTTGTACATATAATTTTAACACAAAATATTGTATTTGTAAATAGTTTTATTAAATAAAAATTAAGAAAATTTATATTTGTAACTTATAATCTTTTTCACTTTTATTCTTGTATATTACGCTTAACTCTTTACCGATAATTTCTATAAAGGAATTTGATAAAATATCACTTAGCGTATCACCGCTTAAACTCTTTAAAAAATACCTACTCACACTAACCGGCGACAAAAAACGTGAAAACCACGATATAAATTCCATAATTTTAAAAATAAACGCAACTAAAAATTTATTTTTAAATTTTAAAGCCTCGTTGTATACGTTAATAGCGTAAACCATTACTGATATCGGCATCTTTTTTAACCAAATTACGTCAGCAGAAGTTACGAGTTTTTCAAGCCTTTCTTTTATCGTTAATAATACCATAAAAATATCTTGCTCGGATAACGATAAATACGACGTAGTTTTTCCGTTTGAGTTAAAAACTTCACTTATGCTTTTTGCTAAGTTTATAAAAATGTCTTTTTGATTAATTGAAGGCTCTTTAATTTCCTTTTCTTTTAATCGTAAAAACTTTCTAAACTTATTTCTCTTTATTATCTTTTTTTTCTCTTTTAACTGAATTTTATACTCTAAAAAATCAGTTTTTGCACTATTTATTACGCTTAAACACTTTTTAGACTTATCAACGTCTATTGTTTGAAAATTTTTGTCACTTTGTTTCTTTATTTTAATTATAGTTGTTGATATAAACAAATTTAAAGCAAGTGAAATACCAAATAAAACGCTACTTATTATTAGTAAAATAAAGGTAATTTCTAAAAAAATATTCAAAACGTTCTCAAGCATTGTTCACCTCGATTATAGCGTCTTCACTATCAAGTTGCCTATACTTGTTTTTACTATCTTTTGAATAAGTGTTAAAACTTTCCATTGCTAAAAACACGTAAATTTCGTTAATAATTTCCTCGATTTTACCGCTAAAAAGTAAAATTCCAACGTTTAATGCCTTGTTTTTTAAATTCGTTTTAAATTTTTGTAGTCCACTAACCCTATCTTCACTCTTTTTGTTTTCTTGCTTTTCATTTTCGATTAATTTTGTTAATGATTTTTCAATAAGACCTATGGGTTTATTCTGCAATTTAAAAAATTTAAACACTCCGTCAACCTTAGAATACGTAAATTGTAAAGTATGCTCGAATACGTTTAAAGCATCGTACACGGTGTAATTAAGATAAAATAAAGAACAATCTTTACTCGTTAATACGGCTATATCTTTAACTATACTAACCCCGCCGTTAAACGCTGACTTTAAATTTGTTGCAAAATTTAATTTTTTATCGTACTTAAATTTATGCGTACCGTCTTTGAAAAAATCATTAACTTCATTATCACACGAAATAACCTGATTGGCTTTATTGTTTTGCGACTTCCTATAACTTAAATACGTTATAAGGTACGCAATATAATAAATCAAGTAAAAACCCGCAAAACCTACAAAAGTATAAAATATCAACGTTAGTAATCTAAGATTAGTTTTCTCAACACCGTTTACGTAACTTGAACATAAATACGATACTACAAGCAATATCAATATTAGTGAAAATTTTATTACCCTTTTTAATATATTTTTGCGTTTTTTATTTAGTTTTGAGTTTTCAATATCAATCTTTTTCATTTTTGTCTTTTATTAATTGTTTATAATGCTATTTTCGCATAAAAACGACGTTTAGTCAATATTAACAAACTGGTTAAGTTTTTCATTATAAATATATCCTATATCTTTTAACGCTAAAATCAAACTTTCGGTATCAATATTTTCATTATACGCTAAATCACAAAGAGTAGAATAATCGTTTCTAAGTTTTGTATTTACTAAACTTAGTAGTATATATTTATCGCCACTTACGTTCATTAAAAACTCCTTAAACACTTTTCACATTTGCCACTAAAAAGTAAATTCGTGTCATCTATTTTAAATGCAAATTTTTCTTCAATATTAGATATAATTGAGTTAAAATCAACGTCGTTAACGTCAGTTAAACAGCCACAGTTACAGCATTTAAAATGAGCGTGCTTTATTAGGGTTTTATCATATCTATCTCCACCCTCTTGTGAAATCTTTTTAATTAAACCTAATTCAACTAAACACGCTAAATTTCTATACACTGTTGCTAAGTTTATTGTTGGAACTAAATCTTTACACCTAAACAAAATTGTTTCGGCTGTTGGATGATCACAACTGTTATTTACAACGTCTAATACCGCTTGCCTTTGCTTTGACAACTTCATATACGCTCCTAAGTGATAATGATTATCATTATTATATTATTATAATATTAAAATTTAAAAGAATTGTCAAGCGTTTTATTAAAAAAAATATTAATTTAAGTAAATATGTCAAATAAAGTAAAAAAATGGTTAAAATTTACTTTTTATTTTAAATAAAATATGTTAAAATTAAAGTATATTTTTAATAAAGGGGCATGACATGAAATACGTTTTTATTATAAATCCTACTTCTGGTGCAAATATGCCAAAAGATTTTATCGAAAAAGAAATAAATGCATTAAAAGATAAATACGATATATTAGTACACCACACTATCGCGCCTAATGAAGCCACTTCGTTTATAAAGGAATATTTAAAAAACAATAATGATGAAGTTAGATTTATTGCTTGCGGTGGCGACGGTACGATAAATGAAGTTGCAAACGGTATTTACGGCTATGAAAACGCTAGTATGACTGCCTACCCTTGCGGTAGTGGGGACGATTTCGTTAAATCGGTTGGCGGAATTGAAAAGCATAGAAGCGTTGAGAAATTAATACTTGCTAAAAATCACAAGATAGATTTAATTAAGGTAAACGATAAACTTTGCATAAACGTATGTAATTTTGGATTTGATGCGGAAGTAGTAAAATACGCAATAGCCTTAAAAGGCAAAAAGAAAAACCCTTACAAAGCGGGCATTTTAAAAGCGTTATTTACTTCAATGAAAAACGATATTAAAGTTGAAATTGACGGCGAAATTTTAAATAATGAAAAAAAATTATTACTTTGCACGCTTGCAAACGGTGGCTACGAAGGTGGTCAATACTTTTGCGCACCAAAATATAAGGTTGACGATGGTTTAATTGAAGTATGCTACGTTAAAACAGTTTCAGTATTTAAGTTTTTAAGACTTGTTGGCGCATACGAGAAAGGCTTACACCTTGACGATAAACGTTTTGATAAATACATAATTTATAGAAGAAGTAAAAAAATTAAAGTATTTTCTAAAAACGATTTCTCTATTTGCATTGACGGCGAACTTATTATAGGTAAAGAATTTAACGTAGAAATATTACCATTAGCAATAAATTACGCCTTTCCAGATTAAAATTACATTAAAAAAAGCAAGTTTAAAGGGCGTGTCTCGTAGGGATTTTTAGACGGCATAAAAGGCTAACGAAAATTTTTCGTAAGCCTTTTCTTTTTGGTTTGAAAAACACACGACTTTGCTTGCAAAGTATAGTGTGCTACACTTTCCTTTTTTCGCATTATTTTAAGAACTCGTACTCAAACAAAGTTGAAACTATTTCACTATTATAATATTCTTTTACTTTTTGTTTTAGCGATTTTAAGTGTCCGTTCAATTCGGGGTAATCGGGTATATTTGCTCCTGTTATTTCTTCTTTGGTAAAAGTATTAAGCTCAGCAAATATTTGATAAATACCGTATGTTAAATTTGGATTATAATTTTTTGTTTCTTTTGCCTTTGTTAAAATTAACGCCCATAGTTCAAATATTTCTTTTTCTTTATTGTTAATATTTAATCTTTTTAAATCAATACTTGCCAATGTTTCTCCGTTAGTAGTATCAAGACATAATTCATTACGATAAAAACGACCATCAGTTCCAACGAAGGTTCTCAAATGATTTTGCATTTCAAAACAAGTAAAAACAAGACATTTAAGCAAAAACTGATTTAATTTGCCACTTTTAATGTCATTAAAGAATTTATTAGCGCCATCTGCCGATTTCATTACTCTTGCTCGCTCTGTCCATTTTCTATTGTAAGTAATATATCGTGCAGCGCAAAACATAGGTAATTTTTCAAGATAATTATCTTTACGAACATAAAAACCATTTCCGTCATATCTTCCACCTATTAGAAAGCCAGAATTTAGGTCAGGATTATCAAAACCAGATGTGTTAGCAATCATATATCCAACAACATTTTTATTGTAGAGAGGTTTATTCCTTACTTTTCCGTCATGTTTTTCCAAACCGTCTAACCCGATTAAAACACCCTCTCTAACATCATTGTCAAACACCCTTTTATCATAATAAACTTGACTATATAAGCTATAAATTCTATCAACCGGTAATATGCCGTCATCAACAAGAGAATTGTCACTATCAATATCATAAGCATTGATTTCAATATGCGATAAATTGATGTCTTCATTAGACCATAATGCACACATAATACAAGCTTCTATTTTTGTGTGGAAATGCTTTCTATTAAACGCAAAACCTTTAATAAACTTTTTATCTATTAAATGTTGTGCTTTCCAATATTTTACAGGAGAATATACAACATAACTATCGGTAGGTTGTCTTAAATAGTATTTAAACGCAGTCCATATAAAAGCATTTCCTAAATCATTTAAGACACTACCCTTAACCTCTTTTCGCATTTCTTTAACGGCAAAAGATTTTTTCCAAGAAGAAGCACTTTTACTTGCTTCCGCTTTTTGATGTTCGGCCGATGTTGTTTCGGCATAAGGTGGATTTTCAAATAAAATAACCGTACATTTTGGGTTATCAATATACTGTTTAATAACGGGATTATTTATATATTCTTCCGACAAAGCATCTGCACCACGAACAAGCCCCATATTAAAAGTGTCCTCTTTCTCGGTAGGTGGAATAATGTATCGCACCTTACTGCCCAATAATTCTAACAACACTTTATATTCGTAGTATTCAATAGTAGATACAATACAATGAGACAATTCATCATCGGTTAATCTTTTTTCAAGATTTCCTGTTCCAGCGCAACGGTCTAAAATTATGTAATCATTTCCTTGTGGCACTCTTGCAATTGCCTCACGAACTAACTCAATCGATTTATCAACATAAGGTTCTGGCGTATAAAAAGCACCTAAATTTTTCTTTTGAATACTATCGTTTAATTTGTCCATAAGGTACTGAAAACGAACATTGTCTCTTCCAGCATAAGCATAAATGTAATCTTTAAATTTGTTTGGCTCTCTAATTTCGCCTATGATTTTTACCTTACCTGTGGTATCTCCAATAAAATCGGATTTCCTCGCTTGAGGGTTTTCCCTATAATATTTTTCCGCCCAACCCACGATACAGTTTTCGTCAATATTTATTTTTGTGTAATTGTTTTCTTTTAATAATTGAAGCAAAGCAAACTCGTCTGTTTGATTCTCAACATATACAAGTTTCTTTGCAAAAGAATTTGCTACAAATCCTTTATTATCTTTTGACGCACTACCGACGTAAACTGTTTCAATATCTTTCAAATACTCTGCTGAATTATACACATAAACAGTTGCAGTATTTAAAGAAACGAGCAATATATTAGCAGGTATAGGTTCACCCTTAATTCTCATAGCAGATAAATATTTTATTGTCTGGAACAAACAAGCATTAAGGTCTGTTACATTTAACTTAAACTCTAACAAATTCCCGTTTAAAATACCGTCCGTATTATTACGAAATATATCTTCATAAGTTAATTCGGGGTTAATAACTTTTAAGTATTGTTCATAAAATTCTATTTGACCTTCAAGTTCAACTGTGTATTTTTTAATCATTTTGTCTTATACCTCCAAGAATATTGCACCTTTATAAGACAAAACATTGTTTTTCAAATAAAAAGTGCGCCAACCGAAGTTAACGCACTAAAAACGCAAACTCCGTTGTCGCCAAACAAAACTAAACAAGAATGACTAACCACTCCCATTTGGAATTTGCATTTTTAACAAATTGCTATAATGGGAGTATGACTATAAAAAGGGCAGAATATACCCTTGGATTAGTCATTTTAAATTTTTTAGTTTTGTTTGGCAAAATTAGTATATCACACATTCTTGGTTTTTTCAATCCGTTTTGCGCAAAAAAAGAAAACTCGACTTACTAAAAGTCGAGTTTTGTGTATTATTCAATTAAATCCCCATGGGAAGAGCGGTAAACTTGCTTTTTTATTTTTTATATTCAATTACTCGATAATAGTTACATCTTCTCCTATCAAAAAGTCGGGCACTTCTTCATCTTTAATATCTTTTAGTTCAAAATCGTCGTCATCAGTTGAAGAAATTGCTCCGCTACTTGTAGGAGTTTCTTCCGTTTGAGTAGGTGCTTCTTGCGTTTTGGTAGGTGTTTTGCCTTGCTTTTTATCTTGCTCGCTAAGAGTTTCAGTAGACTCGGTTATAGCAACTTCATCAAATACTTGTTGTGTTGCATCAGTAACGTCAACGTCTTCACTATCTTCAACGTATTCTTCTTTATGGAATAAATATGAACTTTGTTCACTTCTAAGTTCAGCAATTTTTTCCATTAACATATCATAGTCAGGAAGTTCTTCAAGCGAAGAAATTTGAAATCTTTTCAAAAACTCGTCAGTCGTACCAAATAAAACGGGTTTACCTACCGTATCTTTTCTACCAACAATTTCAATAACACCTAATTTTAATAAGTTTTGTATTGCAAATTCGCTGTTTGCTCCCCTTAATTCTTCAAGGTCAAGCCTTGTTACCGGTTGCTTGTAAGCAATAATAGCGGCAACTTCTAACATACTTCTACTAAGTTCCCTTTCTTTTATAGGATTTAACACGCTTGAAACGGCATCACTATACTCTTTATTTGAACAAAGTTGAAGTTTTTTGTTGAAAATCAATAATTGTATACCCCTTTCTTCAGTATACAATTTTTGTAGTTCTTTTGCACTTTCTAAAACTTCTTTTTCCGTAACGGCAAGTTTTTCGGCTATATCTTTGCAAGATATACTATCCCCCGAGACAAATAATAAAGCCTCAATTATATTCATCAATTTCGACAACTTCCGCACCCCCTTCTTCGTTATATTCTAACGTAATATTAGAAAAAGTACCTTCTTGTTTAAATTTTATCACTTGGTGTTTTATTAGTTCTAATAACGCTTGAAAAGTTGTAATTAACTCGCTACGGCTTACGTTTTCAACGTAAAATAAATCGGTAAAAAGTATGACTTTTTCTTCTTTAATTAAATTTGTAATAAACGTTATTTTATCTTTTACCGTAAATATTTCTTTTGGAATTTCTTTTTCTTCTTTTAAAGTAGACTCTTTAAAATCAACCCTTGCTAAAAGTTCAGTAAACGCTTTTATTAAACCGTCTAAATTAAAGTCGTTATAAACGATTTTAACTTCGCCAACGCTATCGTCAGGTTGTTTATAGAAAATATCAGTAGTTTCTTGCTCTTTTAATTTTTCAGCCGATTGCATATAAAGTTTATACTCTTCGTGGCGTTGTAATCTTTCAATAAAACTACGTTTTTCTTCGTCAACCTCAGCCTGAACGTCTTCATTTGGTATTACTGATTTTGATTTAATTTCTATGATTGTTGCGGCTATTGATAAATACTCGCCCTCTTCTTCAATAGAAATTTCGTTATTTTTAATATAATCTAAAAATTGATTGGTTACTTCGGAAACAAATATATCTTTAATATCAATTTCGGCTATTTTTATTAAGTGTAATAACAAATCAAGCGGACCATCACAAACTGATAGTTTTATATTAAATTTTACTTGTGATTCAAATTTATCAGTTGCCATAATATCCCCCTATTTTATTAATACTACTTAGTAAGTATATAATAAAAATAAAAAAAATGCAAGGGTTGTCTTGCATTTTCTTATTATTTTACTCTTTTGATATTACCAAGAGCCTATAATTTTTTTAATATTATCAAAATAAGTTAATTTTTCAACGTTCTCGCCACTTAAAATGTTTATTTTAGCAATTTCTACGCTGTCTTTATAAATTATTGCTTCGCCTACTATATCGCCTTGTTTTAACGGCGCTTTAACTTTGTTAAAATTATTTACTATTTCAATATTTTGATTTTCGTTTCGCTTTGAAAATACGTAATAATCTTTCTCATAAACACAAGTTACGCTATCAACCTTACCACCGCTTATACTCAACTTTTCATCAATAGGCAATTCTTTATCTATAACCACTTTGTTAGTATAGTTATTAAAACCATAATTAAATAGTGATGAAATTGTGTTAAATCTATCTTTTGACGTTGCACCCTTTAATACACTTGCTATTAAACGCATATTTCCACGCTTTGCAGTAGCAGTCAAACAAAAGCCCGCTTCGTTTGTAAAGCCCGTTTTACCACCGTCACAACCTTCGTAGAATTTTACAAGTTTATTAGTATTAGTAATTTCGGTATGTCCTTTTTTATGCTCTATTTTATCCGTCCAAATTGTAGAATAATTAAAATATTTTTCATAATTTAATAAACGTGAGTAAATTATAGATATATCTTTGGCTGACGAATATTGCATAGGTTTTGGAAGCCCTGTTACGTTAGCAAATAAAGTATTTTCTAAACCCAACTCGCTTGCCTTTTTATTCATTGCATCAACGCAAGCCTGCTCCGACCCATAAAAATATTCCGCCATTTGCACACTCGCATCATTTGCAGACGCTACCGTTATGCTTTTTAAAAGGTCGCCAATTGCATAACTATCGCCTTCTTCTAAATAAACTTGTGAACCGCCCATTGACTTGGCATTTTTACTAATTGTAATTTCAGTATCTAAACTTACGTTATTATTTTCTATATTTTCATAGCATAATAGTAATAACATTATCTTTGTCATACTCGCTATCGGCATTCTTTTATTTTCATTTTTACTAAGTATTACGGTATTACTATTATAATCGTACAAATAATAACTTTCATTATTTTCATTTATGTTATCGCTCGCATTAACTTTATTGTTTAACGTTAAAATTGAACTTAAAATAAAAGTTAATACTAACGATATTATCATATTTATCTTACGCATTATATACCCCCGTATATAATGTTTGTAAAATTATCAAAATTATACCTAAAAATATAAGTTTGTAGGTCGTAAAATAAAATTTAGAATTATAAATTCTATAATTATACCAAGAATTGATATTAAAAAAACGTATACCCCTATTTTAAATAGATTATTTACGTAATTACAATTACTCTTTTTTATTAATTCATTTGCCCATAACACGAATAACAATATTGCAAAATTTAAAAACAATTGCTGAATTAATATTGTAAAAATATAGAATATTAAGCCGTTTAAACCTAATTTTAATATAAAAAATTTAAAAGATAATCCAAATATATACCCTCTATACAAAAGCAACAATAACGAAAGATAAAAAGTGTATTTATTAGTTAAAAGTAAAAAAATTACAAATAGAAATATTACGGCGTTTAATATTCTTTTTATAAAAAACGAAAAACTTGAAAATTCGTTACCTATAATGAATATATAATAATTGTTTACTTGCTCAGTAAAAGTAGTATTTATAGTATCGTTTAACGGTAAAAACGCTCCTAAAACTACACCTAAAACAAATAATATTAAACTTATTATTGCTAAAACGTTATTATTTAAAAAAACGTTTTTAATTTCTCTAAATATTCTCTTTAACATAAAAAACTCTCATTAAAAATATATGAGAGTTTTATTTATTTATAACTAGTTTAACATATTATCTATTGAAATACCAAAGCCCCTAGTGCTATCGTTTATAAATACGTGTGTTACTGCTCCAACTAATTTATCGTCTTGCACTATCGGGCTACCACTCATTCCTTGTAATATTCCACCCGTATATTCAAGTAAATCTTTATCGGTAATTTTTATTACTAAATTTTTTAAATTACCATTTCTAAAATCAGTTTTTACTATTTCTATATCGTAATATTTTGGCGTTTCTCCATCTACCGTTGAGTAAATTTTTGCCTTTCCTATTTTAGCAGTAGAACTTTCAATTTCAGCATGCTCTTCTTTTTCAAAATTATAAAATTTACCATACATGCCCGAATCTAAATTGCTGTATACTTCGCCTTTTGGTTTATCGCCGATAAATATTCCTTTTAATTCTCCTGCCTTTCCCCTACTCGCTCTTTCAACGCCTACGATTGAAGAATTATAAACGTTTCCGCCAAGTATACTATACTTATTGCCTTTACTATCTAAAATTGGGTGACCGAGCGACGCAAAACTTCCATCTTCTTTAACGTAAGTAATCGTTCCTATGCCCGTTAAATCATCTCTTAAAAATACGCCTATTTTATAATAGCCCATTATGTCTTTTTCTGGAAAAACGTCAAAAAATAGTTTTTTATCGTTTCTTAAAACTTCAACTATTAAATAGCCTTCTTTATATTCGCTTAAAACTTCTTGTAAACTATTTGAATTACTTATTTTTTTGCCGTTTACCGATAAAATTGTATCGCCAACTCGAATTCCCGAACACTTTGACGGAGAAACTACTCCGTTTTCCCCAACAACCTCGGTCAAACCTATTACCGTAGTACCGTTTGTTGATATTGAGAATCCGCAAGTATATCCGCCTAAATATAATTTTTCACTACTACCATAAACCGTTGACGTGTTTATGAATATTAACGCGAAAATCAATAATAAGGTTGTTAAACTTACTAATTTTTTAAATTTTGTTCTCATAAAATTTAGTATTTGTCGATAATTGTTTTTTATGTAAAAAAAGTCACTAAAAGTGACTTTAAAATAAACCTATTACAAAATATATTATACCAACGAGCACGCTTGACAATACTCCGTATACAATTATAGGACCAGCAATTACAAACATTTTAGCGCCAACGCCATATATAAAGCCTTCGCTTTTAAACTCCATTGCCGGCGAAGTAACGGAATTTGCAAATCCCGTTATAGGAACTATTGAGCCACCACCCGCAAATTTACCAATTCTATCATACAATCCTAAACCCGTGAAAAACGAGCCTAAAAAAATCATAACCATAGACGTAGCACCGGCTAAAACGTCGCCGTAAAGCGAAAACACGTACATAAATATATATCTAACGAATTGACCGATAATACATATTAATCCACCAACTAAAAACGCTCTAAAAATAGTTGAAAATTCGTTGGTTTTGGGCGCAATACTACTAATATAATCTAAATACTCTTTATTTACGTTATTTTGTTTTTTCATTTTTACTTTCCTTTATAAATATTTCTTTTGGCGAAACGTTCCTTTCGTCTTCTAAAATAAAATCTTTTATCTTTTTCATAAAGATATTATTTTCAATATTTATAAAAAAATGTAATAAAATTTATTTTTTTATTATTGATAAATTTAAACTATCTATTAAATAATATACGTCGTCTAAAAGTTGATAATCGTATCTTATAACGTCAGCATCGTTTAACGATATATTATCTCTTTTTGATATCAGTTTTGAATAGTCTAATAAACCTTCAAACGTCGTTAAATTGCCGTGCTTTCTCGTTTGATAATTTTTGCCGTTAGTGTGTTTGATTTTTCCGTTTACTTCTTTGACCTCATTTAAAATTTCGTCAATCGTTGCTGGAATAAAACCGTTACATATCATATAAGCGTTCCATCTTAAATGCTCTAAAAATGCTAAATTAAACCTTAGCGACGGCTTAAATTTCTCAATATCGTAAACAACAACTTTCTTATTGTCTATTTTAAGTTTATCGTTGTAAACTACTTCATCATCTTTTTGATAGTGAGCAAAAAACTCTTTTTTTGATATTTTTAAATTGCTTTGACCAAAATTTAAATCATACCCCATTAAGTTTAATTTACCCCTAATACTTAATGAAGAACCATAACTTGAACCTCTTTCAAATGCAGATTTTTTGCTGTACCACTCTCTATAAGATTTTTCAAGGGTATTTTGATATTCTTTTTTCGTTATCGTTTTGGCTTCATTATTAATGATAGCATATTCTAAGTCGTAAATAGCGTTTCTTAAAATGGCTATACTTGTAATTTCGTTATCAAGAATTTTATCTACGTTGTATACTATTTTATCTTCGTTTCCTATAACGTATGCATTGTCAATTTTTTCAATCAAATAGTTGTTTACGCTGTTTCTAATTTTTACGAAAATATACGTCTTACTACTTCCCCATTCGTACATTTTGGCTTTTAATTTTTTAGCCATATCTATATTTTCAAGGTCGCTAGCAAAACAAACTACTATAAAGTTAACACTATTTTTATTTGCTTGCGTACTCTTTTTTAAATTAGAGTAAAAACTTGTATCGTTTATATCTAACTTGTAAAAAGTTTGATTTGCAGGAACTTCTGGTAATGGCAAATAATCTTTCAAGTCAACGTCTTTAAACTCGTTAATATATCTAAAATAACTGTGATTTAAGTTTTTTGAACTCTCGCCACCGTTTTTATCGTAAATATGATAATTAACTTTTTTAATTGATATATTGCCGTCTACTTCCTCTATAAATTGATTATTTGAAAGAGTTGATAAAAATATTTGTAAGCCCGTTTGACCAAATCCTATTAAATTAAAATTAATATCAACGTCCTTACTAACCGTTGCTTTGGTATAATCAACTTGCTCACTATCTAAGAATAAGGCTAACGGATAGTTTTTAATAAAATCGTTCGCAATTAGTTTATATTTATTTATATACTTAATACAGCCCTTAGCCTCGCCTTCAATTTCCTCGTATAAAGTTTCAAATAAAGGACTTCCGTAAACAAATAAGTTTAATTTTTTAAATATATCGTAATTATCGTTAATGTTTTTGATTTTAGTTATAAAAAGTTTACAAAGTTTAACGTTTAACTCATCATTTTTAGTATTAATTACAACGTTAACTTTCGTATTTGATTTAAATAATGCTTCGTTAAAAGTTTTATCAACTTGAATTTCGTATATTTTACAATTTAAATAATAAACGTTTTGAACGTATAGTTCAAACTTTTTGTCTTTATCTAAATTATCAATAATAACGCTATTTTTGTTTTTATCTGAAAAATAAATTGTTAAATTATCTTCATTGTTTCCAAAAATATAAGTTTTATCTTTATTAGAAAATTTAAAAAATAAGGCTTTTTTACTTTCGAATATAATTTGACCTAAAAACGAAACGCCAACCATTACTACGTTTAAACATACCAAAAAGAAAACGTAGTAGACTGCTATTTGATAGTAAACGTTTTGCTCCATTAAATTTATCAAACCGTCAAATTTAAAATTTAATAAAACTAAATCGCCAATTCTATCTACGGCTGAAAAAAGCGCTGGTAAAAACTTTATACCGTCATATAAAAAAGCAATTAACATTAAAGGAAGTGCTAAAACGTAAACGAGTAAAAACTTGCCTTTATTGAAATTTTTAACGTAATTTATTCTTTCTTCCCTATTACTTTTTGCAATTTTATAAACAACGAAAAAAACTTGTAAAGTTAATAAAAATGAAATAAAAATTGAAACGATTGTATATATCATAATTCACCTATTTTCAATTATATATCAAATTATAAAACTTTTCAAGTTTTTTTAATTATTTAGCCTTTTTTCTTAATTGCGATAATATTTTATTTTCAAGTCTTGAAACTTGCACTTGCGATACGCCTAATATTTTAGCCACTTCGCCTTGCGTTTTATCTCTATAATACCTAAGTATTATAATTTGTTGTTCTCTTTTATCTAACTTTAATATTAAGTTTTTCAAATAGAGTTTATCAACGTAATCATCTTCGGTATACGGCGAAGGTATTCTATCTATTAGTTGTACCGATTTATCACTTTCGTCATTAACGCTTTCATAAAGTGAAACGGTCATTTTTGAAGAATCAAGCGCTAAAACTATATCTTCTTTTGGAATATCTAAACTTTTAGATATTTCGTCAATGGTTGGCTCTCTATTAAATTTTAGTTGAAATTCTTCGCTGAATTTAAGAATTTTTACCGCTTGTTGCTTAATTATTCGGGAAACTTTTACGTTTCCGTCATCACGCAAAAATCGCTTAATTTCGCCGATAATCATAGGTACTGCATAAGTTGAAAATCTCACGTTAAAACTTTCGTCGAAATTAGATATCGCCTTTAAAAATCCTATACAACCAAGTTGATATAAATCTTCATAGTCAACTCCCTTGTTTTTAAAACGATAAACTATACTTTTTATTAGCAAAACGTTATTTTTTAGTAGTATTTCTTTGCTTTCATTGTCCCCTTCTTTTGCTTTTCTTATGTGAGTAATAGTCTCGTTAACTGATAGCATAACACCTCGTTTTAGGGTTATCGGCTTAGTTTTTTAGTCATTTTTATCGTTGTACCCGAATTTAACGTAGACTCAACTTCAACGTTATCCATAAAACTTTTCATAATAGTAAAGCCCATACCTGAACGCTCAAAGTCGCCTTTCGTTGTATAAAAAGGTTCTAATGCTTGTTCTAAATCACTAATACCAACACCAAAATCTTGAATTTTAATATGTATTTCGTCATTTAAAATATCGCAAGACATTACTATTTCTCCTACGCTATCTGGATATCCGTGCACAACGGCGTTTGTTACCGCTTCTGATACCGCGGTTTTTATATCGTTCATTTGTGATATCGTTGGATTTAAGGGCAATATAAACGAAGCAATAACACTTCTACTAAACGCCTCGTTTTCGCTTAATGAAGAAAATTTTAATTCCATTTTATTTATCATAATAACTCCTATTTTCATATTTTTGGCATAATTTTATATAGCCCTGAAATTTGATAAATTTTATCTACTGATAACGATGGGTTTTTCGTATATACTACTATACCCATAGACTTTAATTTTTTATACCTACCTATCATCATACCTATTCCCGTACTATCCATAAAACTAAGTTTAGACAAATTAAAAATTACTTCCTTTACGTATGAGTTTTCATTGATAATTTTATCAGTGGCGGTTCTCACTTTAACCGCTGAACACTCGTCTAATTCACCAAAGTACGAAATATGTAATTTGTTATTTTCAATATTATATTCTATTTTCATAACTACCTCGCAAAAACAATAATACAATATAATTTTTGTTAAAATTTAAGATTTTATGCCGAAATATGAAATAATTTGCTTTTTTTATTAATTGTTAAATACAAAAAAATCGTAGCCTTAGTGGCGTAGCGATATGGATTTATCGCTACGCCACAACTATATTTGCCTAACGGCAAGTTATATTGCTTTCTAAGTGTTATTTTGCTTTGCAAAGTGATATTTTCACTACTTTGAAAGTTAAGGTAAATATAATATAACTTTGACCAAAGGTCAAAATATAACGCAAGGTACTTGCATATCACTTTTAGCCACACGGCTAAAAATACAACTTATTTTGTTTAATTACTGTGGTAAAGATAAAGCCCACTATATTTCGCATAAGGCGAAGTATAGTGGGCTACACTTTTATTTAAATTTAAATTCCTATGTCTATTGCAGGTTTTCGCTACGATTTTTTAATTTTATTTATTTACTTTTTTAAATATAATCCATCTAAATTTTCAAAATGAATTTGCTTTATTCCTAATTTAATAGGCGCTATAAAATCTTTATTTAAATTATCGGCAACGTAAACCATTTTGCCATAATCAACGTTGAAATAATCTCTCATAATTTCGTAAGATTTAGCGTTAGGTTTTCTATACTCAACTCCACCTAATTCATCAGTAATTATAATTTTATCAAATAATTTTTCAATATTTAACGCTTTTATTTTTGCTTTTTGCCTTTCAACTACACCGTCGGTTATCATGCCAAGTTTATAACCTTGCTCTTTAAGTGAAGTTAAAAGTTCATATACTCCGCTATATAAATTTATTTTCGGCGTTTGATTTCTGTATATTTGTAAACATTTATTTTTCAACTCTTCACTATAAATGTTTTCACTAGTTAAAAGTTCGTCAATAGCATATTTTTCAGCCTCAAAATATTTCCATAATTTAATTTCAGCATCTTTTACTTGACTTAGATGTTTTGCAACTTCATTATATCCGCTTTTAACGTATTCTTTTTCACTATATAACGTATCGTCTAAATCAAAAACTACGACTTCTACGTCTTTTATATAATATTTTACGTCTAAAATATTAAAAATTTTTATCATTATATACCTTCACTATAAAGCATAATATATTGCTTTTAACGGACTTTTAGTAAAATAATAGCATTCTACCGCACTATAATAATATTTACTTGCAAGTAATAAAACCGCAAAAAATAAAACGCAACTTATAATTAATAAATACTTTTTTTTCATAATTTCCCCTATAACGATATGTATAGAGGAAATTTTAATTAAACTCTTTTAAGATAATCTACTTCCTCAGGGGTTAATTTTCTACATGCACCCCTATCTAAACTACCTAAACCTAAATCACCTATTTTTATTCTTTTTAAAAATTTAACTTCTTTACCTACCGACAAAAACATTTTTCTAATCTCTCTATTTCTTCCTTCGGTAACGGTAACGTGATATTTTGTAAAACTTTTGGTTTCATCTACGATTTTTATCGTGCATTTTTTAGTTTTTACACCGTCTATGTATACGCCACGCCTCAATTTATCAAGGCTGGCATCTGGCAAATCTCCTTCTATTCTTACTAAGTAGGTTTTTGGAATTTCACTCGATGGGTGTAATAATCTATTACACAAGTCCCCGTCATCAGTAAAAATTAACAAACCTTCACTATCATAGTCTAATCTACCAACGGGGAATATTCGACCTACGTTATCAGGAAGTAAATCCATTACGGTTTTTCTATCTTTATCATCTTTAACCGTACAAACGTAGCCTTTTGGCTTATTCATCATATAGTAAGTGTACTTATTTTTTACGTTGATTTTTTTACCGTCAACACAAACGGTATCGTTTTGCTCGTCAACGTCAGTTCCAAGTGAGCAAACTTTTCCGTTTACCGTAACTAAACCATCTTCAATTAGTTTATCGCACGCTCTCCTACTTGCAACGCCTGAAAGTGCAAGAAATTTGTTAATTCTCATAATATCTTCCTCAGTTTTTATTACTTAACATTTTATAGATATTTTGCGAAAAAATCAACTCATTTGATACGAAAATTTCAAAAATGCCACTTTCTTGGTCATTATTAATAAAATTTTCAATACTATCTCCATTAATTTTAAACTTTACGTTACTTAGTTCACTCTCTTTTAAAGGGTAAGAAAAACTCTTATTTACCGAAAGCAACGCAATTTTTCCATCGTTTCTTTGATATAATTTATCGTTAAATTCGTCTTTATCTATTAAATTATACATTTTATACTCGTTTTGAGCGTTATTTATTAGTTCAGTAGACCTTTCCCACATTTCAGGACTTGAAATTACAACGCTAACTATTTCCATATTGTTTTTATTACAACTTGTAACTAAACATCTACCCGCTTTTTTAGTGTAACCCGTTTTAATTCCATCACAACCTTCAAGAGTGTTTAAAAGTTTGTTTTTATTAATTAATACTCTTTTATAATCGTAACCCTCGTTACTAATAGTCACTTTTTTCGTTGACACAATTTCTTTAAACGTTTTGTTTTTAATTGCGTATGCGGAAATTTTACATAAATCGTATGCCGTTGTATAATGATTTTCATCATGAAGTCCGTGCGGATTAACAAAATTAGAATTTATCGCACCTATTTCTTTTGCTTTTTTATTCATTAAACTTATAAATTCATTATAATCACATAAAGTCGACGCCAAGCAAACGGCACAATCGTTACCACTTCTAAGCATTAAACCATATAGTAATTCTTTAACCGTTAAATGTTCGCCCTCTCTTAAATATATACTTGAACCTTCTATACCTACCGCACCTTTTGGAACGACAACTTCTTTATCTATATCAAAATTATCAATTACAGTTATTGCCGTTAAAATTTTTGTGGTTGATGCATTAGGCAATTTTTGATGCTCGTTAAACGCACTTAAAATTCTTCCACTTTCAGCTTCCATTACGCATTCCGCCTTTGAAACCGTTGCTCCATTAACAAATTTAGGCTGTAAAATTGCAAATAAAAAAAGTATTATAATTTGCGATAAGATAAGTGATTTTTTAATTTTTTTCATTTTGACTTTCCTTTAAAATTTTATTTATTACGTCTTTTGTAAAGTCAGTTAGTTTTTCAAAATTATCGTTATTGGTTTTGATAAACGTACACTCGTTATTATTAACAATTAAAAACCCATAAGGCGTAACGTTAGCAAAAACGCCGTTTCCTCCAACTAAATTATTATTATCTTTTTGAAAAATTTTAGTTTCTCCAAACTCGCTTCCACCGTTTAAAAAACCAAGCACGGTTTTTGATACGGGAATTACGGTTACGTTATCGTTTATATAAACGGGGTTTCCTACTATCGTTAATTTTTGCACTAAGTTTTCAATATCGTTAACACTTTTTGAAATTACCTCAGTTACTTTGTTTTTGTCTAATTTTGGCATTATATACTCCTTTAATTATATAGTTTGTAATTAAGTTATAAGTTATGCAAAAAAGATTGAAAAATAAAGTACATTTTACTTTTAACGTAAAATTAGGCTTTTTATTTTTAAGTTTTATAATATAACGTGGTGAAAGTATATAATTTTTTCTATAAACGTATTTACTCAAAATATTAAAAAGTGAGTTTAATAAAAAGACTACTGCTACACTATTTTCATTATTCGTAGATATATCAACGTAAACTTGCAAAGACTTTAATTGAATTACGTTAAATACGTTAAAATTGCCGTCAAAAAGTTTTAATATATTTTTGTCTATAATTATAGCCTTGTTTTTTAAATGCAAATAAAAACTAAAAGCGTTTCTTGGTTTTACGTAGCCACTAGTTAATTTTATAAAACCAAAAATATATATTGCAAAATAAAGTCTTTTAACGTTTTTATCAAAATAAATATAAAAACTTATAAAAAACGGTAAAAACAATAGAACAATTATTATAGCCACAACGTATAACATAATTGTATTTTAGGTAATATAATAGTTTTTATGTATAAAAAAAGGCGTAGTTAAACTACACCTAATTTTATATTTTTAAATAACAATTTTATAAAATATCTAAGAAACCTAAACCAACTACACCTAACAAAGTTGCAATTATTGCAATATAATGTTTTATAGATAATTTTTCTTTTAAGAAAATTCTACTCCATACAACTGACAATACGCAATATGATGATATTATAGGTAAACCTTGAACAAACTCTGACGCAACTACCGCCATATAAAAGATTTGACCAAAAGTTTCACAAAGACCACCATAAACTAAATATTTATTATAAGGTATAAATTCAACAATTTCTTCCCCATCACTATTAACGTTTACAATTTTTGCCTTAAAGAAGTTTTCCTTTTTAACAAGTTTTACAAATACAAACGCAAATATGGCAAAACAAAGTGAAGTAAATTCAAATGCGGTATTTGCTGCATAATCACTTTCAAAAACACCTAAATCGTATACAAATTCATCTCCAACGGTTGCAATTGCATCTAAGAATAAGTAAATTAGCGGAATTAATATTGCTATAAAACTTTTAGTATACTTAAAATTTGCACCCGAATTTCTTAAAAGTTTTACTTCGTCACTTTCGTTATACTCAACAATTCCAAGCCAAATAATACCAAAAGTAATTAAAACTACGCAAATTATATCGTAAATTGATAAAGTTGCAGGCTCTGAAAATAACCCAAATGCTCCTAATATAACGATTAATACAAGCGCTAATGAGCCTGACGCGTTACATATAGGACTTGAAACTGAAAGTTCAATATATCTAAGTCCAACGTAGCCTATAACCATTGCAAGTAAATAAACGAATGCTACCGGCAAATATTTAATAAAATCAACGGCAACGAAATCAGTATAAAAAACGCTTAATAAAAAAGGATTATTTAATTCAAGCAATTTATCACCAAATAAAGCCGAAATTATTAAAGTAATAACTGCGTGAATACCCATTATTACACCAACTGCAAAAATTACTTTCCAGTGACTATTTTTATCTTTTTGATTTGTTCCCATTTTAGAAAACAAATCTGAACCACTCCACGACAATAACGCAATAAGCGAAAATATATAATACATTTAACACCTCTAAAAATTATAAATTTACAAGTTTTGCATTTACTAATTCTTGCAAAGACTTTAATATTCCAAGTTTTGCGTGATAAAAAGTTAAACCACCTTGGAAATATATTGCATAAGGCTGTCTTATAGGGCCGTCAGCCGACAATTCGATTGACGAGCCTTGAACAAATGCACCGGCAGCCATTACCACTTGACTATCATATCCCGGCATATCACTCGGGACAGGAGTTACGTAACTATCAACAGGCGCTGCACCTTGTATTCCCTTTGCAAAAGCAAGCATACTTTCTTCATTTTTAAGTTCTACCGCTTGTATTATATCGTACCTTTCTTCAGTTGCGTTCGGCACTACTTTATACCCTAATTTTTCATATATATTTGCAGCAAAAATCGCTCCTTTTAACGCGCCTGCCGTTACCGTTGGCGCTAAAAACAAACCTTGATAAAATTTAGGTAATACGCCGAGCGTTGCCCCCACTTCTTGACCTAAACCTGGCGCTGAAAGTCTATAAGCACACCTATCAATACACTTTTTCGTGCCTACGATATAACCGCCGATAGGTGCTAAACCACCGCCTGGATTTTTTATAAGCGAGCCAACCGTCATATCAGCGCCGTAATCACTAGGCTCTACAGTTTGAACAAATTCGCCGTAGCAGTTATCAACCATAACTATAACGCTTGGCTTAATTTCTTTAACAAACTTTATAACTTTACCTATTTGTTCAACGCTTAAAGTTGGTCTTGTTTTATAACCCTTAGACCTTTGAATTGCTATTACTTTCGTTTTATCGTTTATAGCATTTTTAATATTTTCATAATCAAAATCACCGCTTTCGGTTAATTCAACTTCGTTATAAGAAACACCGTACTCGATTAAAGAGCAAGCACTTTCTCTTATTCCGATAACTTCTTCTAAAGTATCGTACGGCCTACCATTAATTGACAAAAGTTCATCTCCTGGAAGTAATGAAGATTGAAGCGCAATAGCAAGAGCGTGAGTTCCACACGTTATTTGCGGGCGAACGAGCGCTGATTCAGTATGAAAAACGTCAGCATACACTTTTTCTAATTTATCACGGCCTATATCGTCATAACCGTAACCCGTTGATGCTTGCATACAAGTAGCGTCAACTCTATTTTTTTGCATGGCTAACAAAACTTTGTTTTGATTTATTTCACTAACTAAATCAATAGCATCAAAACGAGATTTTAAGTTTTTTAAAACCTCTTCGCCAAAATTATAAACTTTTTCACTAATACCCATTTGGGCGTAAATTTCTTTAATATCCATAAAATCGCCTTTTTTAACGGTAAAATTATATCATATTATAAAAATAATTGTCAAATAATTGTATTATTTTTTATTACATTATTAAAAGTTTTATATTCTTTAAAAAATAAGGTTAATAACAATTTTAAATTTAAATATAAAAACGGCAAATTTTCAATTTGCCGTTTTTAATTTTTTTATTTATTTTTTACAAACAACTTTAAAAATGCTCTAATAAATTTTGGTGGTTTAAAACAATAAATTCTCATAAAAAATCCTCTTTATACAATTATATGTTTTACCTCTTCGTTTATTTACTTTTTTTATAAAGTTCTTAGTTTCTCAATTGCCAAAGCCCTATCCTTATCATTAAATACCGTTGAACCTGCAACTATAACGTTTGCACCTGCATTTTTTACTTTTGCAACGTTTTCAAACGTAATTCCGCCGTCAACTTCAATATCTATATTTAATCCACTATCTTTAACCATTTTATCAATTTCTTCAAGTCTAATAACGGCATCTTCCATAAATTTTTGACCGCCAAAGCCTGGCTCAACACTCATAAGTAAAATCATATCAACGTATGGTAAAAGTGGCTTTAACACGCTTGTAGGCGTTTTTGGTTTTATAGATACAGCACTTTTTACACCGTAAGACCTTATTTTTTTAAGTACGCTTATTACGTCTTCCTCGCAAGCCTCGTAGTGTATTGTTAAAATATCACTTCCTGCCTCACAAAACTCTTTAATATACCTTTCTGGTTTTATTATCATTAAATGCGTATCAAATACAGCCTTTGAATATGGTCTAATTTCTTTTATCAATTTATAACCAAACGACATATTAGGAACAAACACGCCGTCCATTACGTCTAAATGTATGTAATCTGCACCGTTTTTAGTTATTTCATACGTTTCTTCGCCTAATTTTGAAAAGTCTGCCGACAATATTGATGGGGCAATTTTTATCTCTTTCATATTTTCACCTCTAATTGTTATTTTGATTATTTATTACACTTCTTCTTAGTTGACCGCAAGCACCTTCTATATCGGCTCCGTTTAACCTTCTTACCGTTGCCGATAATCCGTTTTTCTCTAAGTAACCACAAAAAGCATACGTTTCTTTCTCAGTTGTACATTTTAAAGAATTTTCTTTAACTTCATTTAATCTTATAATGTTTACGTGACAAGGTCTACCTTTTAATATTCTAACAAGTTCATCAGCACACTTTTTACTATCATTTTCGCCCTTGACTAAGGAATATTCAAAAATATACCTTCTTCCTGTTTTATTAAAATAATGTTCGCACGCTTTTAATATTTCTTCTACCGAATACGCTTTCGTTATAGGCATTAGTTTTGCCCTTTCACTTGTAAACGGATTGTGTAGTGATATCGTTAAGTTAAGTGGAAGATTTTCTTCACTAAATTTATAAATTTGCGGAACTAATCCAGAAGTCGATAAACTAATGTTCCTTAAACTTACGTTTAAACCTTCCTTAGAAGATATACACCTTAAATATTTAATAGTATTATCGTAGTTATCAAAAGGCTCGCCACTACCCATTAAAACAATATTCGTAACCGCCCTTTTATTTACGTTGCCACCGCCTAATCTATTCACCAAACAAGTTGTTGCAAACATTTCACCGCTTGACAAATTTCTTACAAGTCCGCCTATGCCTGACGCACAAAAAACGCAACCCATCTTGCAACCTATTTGCGTTGATAAGCACTGAGTGTTACCGTAGTTGTTTTTCATATAAACGCCTTCAACTACGTTACCGTCATACAATGAAAATAGATATTTTTCTGTGCCGTCAACTGAAACGAATTTTTTATACAATTTTACCGGCTCGTCATAATATTTTGCAAGTAGTTTTTCTCTTAAAGTCTTAGAAATCTCAGTAATTTCACTAATTTTTAATCCGTTAGATAACGCCCTATATATTTGACCTGCCCTATAACTTTTTTCGCCTAAATCTAATATAATTTTCGTTAATTCTTGATATGAATAATCTTGTAAAATTTCCATTACTTTATCCTCTTTAATTTACAAAAATAAAAGCCGGCACCGCTTGAAATATTAGGCAAATACGTTAAACCGAATTCATCTTGAATTGACGGCAATTTACTATCGATTTTTTCTTCAATAAAATTGTCGTTATTCTTTAAAAATTCCGCTATTATTCTACTATTTTCATCTTTTAATATAGAGCACGTCGAGTAGTATAAATACCCACCTACTAAAACGTAATTTTTTGCACAATTTAAAATATTTTTTTGGTCGATATTTAATGATAAAATATCTTCTTTTTTTCTATTTAATTTAATATCGGGATTGTCTTTTAAAACGCCACTACCTGAACACGGAGCATCTACTAAAACGGCATCAAATTTATCTATAAACTCGCTATGAGTTTTGCTCATATCCATATTAAATACTTCAACGTTTTTAGCGCCCATTCTTGATACGTAACTTTCAATTAAACTAACCCTATGTTTATGTAATTCGGTTGCAGTAACCCTATTAAATTTTGTTGATAAATTTACCGTTTTTCCGCCCGGTGCAGAACATACGTCTAACAAATGGTTTCCGCTTTCAATATTATCACATATAGCAACGCTTCCTATTGACTGAAAGGTGTATTTACCTAAATAAAAACCTTCTTCCATTTTAAAACCATTGCATAAAAAAGTGTTTTTAAAAGGCGTTTTTTCGTAGTTTAAGGCTAAGTTTTGTAAATAATTTTCGCCGTCTACGTTATTTGAAAACCTAATATACGTATTTTCTTTATCGTAAGACAAAACGTCTTTTACTAAACTTATATCATAGTCTTTTATAAGTTTTTCTACTAACCATTTTGGATAAGAATACGTAATTGATAAGTTATCTACAATATCGGTTGGCATTTCATATCCATCACGCAAAAACTTTCGTAGTACGGCGTTTAAAAAGCCTTTCATGCCACCCTTGCCTAATTTTTTAAGCAATTCTACGGCATTATCAGTAACTGCATATGGTGAATTTTTTAAATATATTATCAAATATAGGGATATTTTTAATATCGTTCTTACGCAAAGTTTTGGACTTTTATCGCATAATTTAGATATTATATATGATAACGTAACGTCTTTATCTAACACTCCGTAACAAATTTTAGTAACTTTCGCTCTGTTTAATTCTTCTATTTGAGTGTTTTGTATTGCTTGCTTTAAAAATTCGCCTTTGCTATATACCTTTGTTAAAATGTTGTAACTATCGTAAATCGTTATAAGCATTACTCACCTAATATCGTTCCAACTAAAATATTTCTTCCAAGCAAAAACTCTTTTGTTTGCATTTTTTTGCTACCTTCAAGTTGCAATTCTTCAACTTGTATGGCATTTTTACTTGTTCCTATAATAAGACCGCTTTTACTATCGCTATCGGCAACTTCGCCCGCTTTAAAATCGCCTAATACTTCAATTGCTTTATAAATTTTTAGCATTTTACCTTGATATATCGTATAACAAGTTGGCCAAGAAGATAATCCCCTAATTTTATTTACAATATTTGTTGCAGTATCGTTAAAATTTATAAAAGCGTCCTTTTTTTCTATCATTTTAACGTGTGTTGCTAATTCGTGATTTTGCGGTGTAAACGTTGCTCTATTATTTTCAATATCGTCAAGCGCTTTTACTATAAGACTTGCGCCTAATTTAGACAAACGATTAAAAAGACTTTCAACGTATTCATTATCTAAAATATCTAATTTCTCTTGCAAAATTATATCTCCCGTGTCTACGCCTTTTGCCGTTTGCATTATAGTTATGCCCGTTTGCTTTTCTCCGTTTATCAAAGCCCATTGTATAGGTGAAGACCCCCTATATTTTGGAAGTAACGATGCGTGTACGTTTATTACGCCGTATTTTGCAATATCTAAAATTTCTTGGCTTAAAATTTGACCGTACGCACAAGTTACCATTATATCGGGATTTAAATTTTTTAAGTCAGTAACACCTTCTTTTGAGATTTTTTCATACGTTAAAACTTTCAAGTGTAAACTTTGCGCTTGAACTTTAACCTTAGATGGAGTTAATATACCTTTTCTTCCCACCTTTCTATCGGGTTGCGTTACAACCGCTATTATTTCATGCGAAGAATTGTATATTGCATTTAAAACACCTACTGAAAAATCTGGTGTACCTAAAAAAACTACTTTCATTTTAATCTTTACAATACCTTAAATTATCTGCTTTATCAACGTATAAAATACCGTCTAAATGGTCGTTTTCGTGGCAAATTGCTTTTGCAAAAAACCCGTTAGCCGTTAAAGTGTGAAATTTACCGTTTCTATCTTGATATTTTACCTTTACAGTATTAGGTCTTTTAACTTCGCCAACCTTACCTTTGACTGACAAGCAACCTTCACTACTATATTGACTGCCTGAACTTGATAAAATTACGGGGTTTATAAATTCAAAATACCCTTCTTCTACGTTTACGATAAATATTCTTCTTAAAATACCAACTTGCGGGGCTGCAAGTCCCGCACCCTCAGCCTTAATTAAGGTTTCCTTCATATCGTCTATTAGTTTTGAAGTCTTTTCACCAAAATCAGTAACTTCAAAACTTTTTTTTCTTAAAACTTCATCGCCTTCTTGTACTATATTTCTTATTGACATAACTTCTCCTAACTTAAACTAGACGGATTTATTTCCGTATAACACAATACTTTTTTTGAACAATTACTATTACCTATTTCATAAAACAAATCTTCAATTTCCCTTACGTTATCGGTAATTCTTGCTAAAATTTGATATCTAAATTTATTTTTAATTCGTTTTAGCGGACTTTTCATTTTATTAAAATAAATAAAACTATTAACGTATTTTTCTTGCACTTTCTTGCACTCGAAATAAACCTTTTTTAGCGTTTCTAACGCTAATAAATCGTCGTCGCTTTCCACCATAATTCTAACGATATCGGCAAACGGCGGAAAATGCGTTGCTTTTCTTAACGCTTCTTCTTTTAAATAAAAACCTTTATAATCGTAGTTTATTGCATAGTTTAAAATTGCGTTTTCGGGACTATACGTTTGTAAAACTACTTTGCCTTTTGCTCCCGCTCTTCCGCTTCTACCTGCAACCTGAGTTATTAGTTGAAACGTCCTTTCGCCCGAGCGATAATCCGAAAAATACAAACTCATATCAGCGTCAAGTATCCCCACAAGCGTTACGTTAGGAAAATCGTGACCTTTTGCTATCATTTGCGTTCCTACTAAAATATCGGCTTTTCGTTCGCTAAATTCTTTTAATATCTTGTAGTGACCTTCTTTTGTTGAAGTGGTATCGTTATCCATTCTAAGAATTTTTGCATTATTATATAACGCAGATAACTCTTGAACAATTTTTTGAGTGCCCGTTCCCGAATAATTAATTTTTATGCTTCCGCATTCAGGACACGCTTCGGGAGTTTTAAAAGTAGCCCCGCAATAATGACATTTTAATAAGTTATCAAACTTATGATAAGTTAAAGATACGTCACAATGCGTACATTTTGCAACAAATCCACACTCTTTACATATGATTTTTTGCGAATAGCCTCGCCTATTTAAAAATATCATTACTTGATTTTTATTATCAAGCGCTTTTTTTATTTCATTTTTTAAAATTGACGAAAATATTGATGGGTTGCCTAATCTTGCCTCTTGCTTCATATCGCTTATTATGATTTCAGGCATAGGCTTACCATTTACTCTCGCTATCATTTCAACTAAGTTATATTTCCCTATTTTTGCATTATAATAACTTTCAAATTTAGGCGTAGCACTTCCAAATACAACTTTTGCACCACTTAGTTTTGCTTTTTGTAAAGCAATTTCACTCGTTACGTATCTTGGATTTGTTTCACTTTCGTAACTTGAATCGTGCTCTTCATCAATTATTATTAAACCTAAGTTTTGTAATGGTGCAAATATAGCACTCCTTGCACCTATTGCTATTTGTGCTTCGCCACTACGAAGTCGCCACCACTCGTCAAATCTTTCGCCCTTAGATAAACCGCTATGTAAGATTGCTATACTATCTCCAAATCTTCCTTTTAAACGTGAAAACATTTGTGGCGTTAAGGCAATTTCAGGTACTAACATTATTGCACTTTTGCCTTCTTTTACCGCTTTTTCAATTAAATTTAAGTAAACTTCCGTTTTTCCACTACCCGTAACACCGTGTATTAGTACGGGTTTTTCACTTTTTAAAACTACGTTTATTGCGTTTTGTTGCTCGTTTGTTAAAACGTGCTTATCATCTTTTAAAACAATATCTTTATACGGTGAACGCGTTTCCCTTTCAGTAGTTAAAATAATAAAACCTTTATCTATTAGACTTTTAACCGCTGACGGCGACGTTATTTCACTTACCTTTGAACGCTTTGTTTTTCCGTAAGAGT
The DNA here is from genome assembly GCA_045536405.1 of Christensenellaceae bacterium. GTDB lineage: Bacteria > Bacillota > Clostridia > Christensenellales > Borkfalkiaceae > HGM11412. The sequence continues at coordinate 23,512 of JAZSNM010000064.1, read as the reverse complement.
ATAAATACTCTAAAACTTTTACTTGTGCTTTCGAGTTTTTATTTAGTTTTGATAGTAAAGTTTCAATGGGTATTGATTTATCAACGTCTAAATAATCACAAGTTTTTTTTCTAACCGTACCCCTTCGCATTTCACTTGGCAAAAATAATCTTAGTATTGGCGCGTATGCTACGTGATAATAGTCGTGCATAAAGTGGCAAAGTTGTAAATTTTCTTCAGTTATTGCTGGAATATCATCAATAACTCTAATTATTTTTTTTAGTTTTTCATATGGATAAGACGAAGTATCGTTTATTTGCATAACAAAACCTTCGGTAATATAATTACCGAAAGGCACTACTACTCGACTACCAACTACTAAATTTTCGTTATCAAACTTATAGTCGAATATTCTATCTAATTCAGACGTTGCTACGTCAACAATAACTTTTGCTACCATATTACTTTTGTAAAAATAAGGTCAAAGATAATCCTTGACCTTACTAATTTATCCTATAATTGCTGTAATTTTATCTTTGCTAATTTCAATTGCGGCTTGTGTTAAAGGCGTATTATTGTCAAGAACTGCACTTGTTGACTTACTTAATTCAATAAGTTGCCTTGCTCTTTTTGCTACAACAACACAAAGTGCGTATTTTGAGCCTTCGTACTTTTCGCCTATTTTAGTAGTTAATTCATCAATTGCTGGTTCGTTTATCATTATGTACTCTCCTTTATTCTATGTTTTGAATTTGTTCTCTTATTTTTTCAATTTCACTCTTTAAAATAAGTGCATTGTCTGTAATTATAATATCGTTTGACTTGCTACATACGGTATTTGCTTCTCTATTAAACTCTTGAATTAAAAAATCAAGTTTTTTGCCTATTTCGCCTTCTCCGTTACATATTTTGTAAAATTGAGATATGTGTGAAGATAATCTTATCAATTCTTCATCAATATTAGACTTATCTAAAAATAAGGCTGTTTCTTGCAATATTCTCGTTTCATCAATTTGCGTTGACTCTAATATTTCAGTAATTCTTTCAGTTAATTTAATGCGGTATTCTTTTGCTATTTGAGGCGCTCTTTCTTTAATTATATCAACGATACCTTCAATAGTTTGCATACGCTTTATTAAATCTTCTTTAAGTTTTGCACCTTCAATATCACGCATTACGTTTAATTTTTCGCACGCTTCTTGCACCGTTTTTTGTAATATAGGCGATATTAACTCAACGTCAAAAGTTTGTTGAGATAACTTAATAACGTCATTTATCTTCATTAAAGACGTAATTTTTAAATCGTTTTCAATATCACTAAACTCGTTTGCAAGTTGTTTTGATGCGTCAACGTACGCTCTTGCTAACGGCATATCAACTTCAAGTTCAACTTCGCTTAATGAAGTGTTTTGATAAGTAACGAATAAATCAACTCTACCACGTGATAAATTTTGTTGTACTGTTTTTCTTATTATATCGTCAAGTGCTATGAAAGAACGTGGATACTTTGGCGTTAAATCTAAAAATCTATTGTTTACCGTTTTTAATTCAACTGTTAAAGTGATTCCGTTTTCTTTATATTCAGCCTTGCCGTAACCCGTCATGCTTCTCATAAAAATCAACCTTATAGTATATAATATTTATTATTATAACACATATATTTTAAAATATCAAGTTTTAATTAGGTTTTCAAACTCATTTTCATCAATAATTTTTACGCCTAATTTTCTTGCCTTTTCAAGTTTTGAACCTGCATCTTCGCCGGCAACCACTAACGTTGTTTGTTTTGTAACTGACGACAATACTTCGCCACCTAAACTTTCTATAATTTTAGTTGCTTCTTGACGCTTATACTTTGACAACACTCCCGTTAAAACTACTTTTTGACCGCTAAATGCTCCGCTAAACGAAACGTTAAACTCTTCATACTCAATTTCAACTCCAAGTTCAAGCAGTTTTTCAATTTCTTCAACATTTTCTTGATTATTGAAATAATTGAATATATTTTCAGCCGTAATTTCGCCTATATCTTGCATTGATAATAACTCTAATATGGTTGCATTTTTTAAATTTTCTAAATTTTTATATCTTTTTGCTAAGTCTTTTGCTGTTTTTTTACCTATTCCATCAATGCCTAACGCATAAATAAATGATGAAAATTGTACTTTTTTAGAGTTTTCAATCGCTTTTAAAGTATTTTCAACTTTTTTCGCTTTAAAACCCTCTAACTCGTACAGCATATCGCTTGTTATTTCGTAAAGTTCATAAAATTTACTTACGTTAAACTTATCTAATAAACTTTCTATGGTTTTTTCAGAAAAACCATCAATATTCATAGCGTCTTTACTTGCAAAATGCGTAAGTGATGCTACAATTCGTGGCTTACACGCTTTGTTAGGACAAAATAAATTTGCACCGTCTTCAATAATTTGACTGCCACAAAAATCGCATTTCGTTGGCTTTACAATTTCAATATCATTATCGGTAAACTCGGTAGCGCCTAAAATTTCAGGAATAACTTCGTTACTTCTTCTAATTAAAACTCTACAATTAATTTTTACCTTTTTTCTCAATATATCGCCGTAATTGTTTAGCGTTGCCTTTTTTACCGTTGCTCCTGCAAGTTCAACCGGCTCAACTATTCCAAGCGGTGTTAATTTTCCCGTTCTTCCAACTTGCCATTTAACGTCTTTTAAAGTGGTTGTTACTTCTTCCGCTTCAAACTTAAACGCCATAGCAAAACGCGGAAATTTATCAGTATAACCAAGTTCTTCGCGAACGGAAAATTCATTGACTTTTATTACTACGCCATCAGTTAAATAATCTATATATTTTCGCTTTTCATCAATGATTTTAATAATTTTTCTAACTTCGTCAATACTTGATGCCGTGTGCATAAAATCATATACTTTAAACCCGTTATCTTTTAAAAATTTAAAGCATTGAAGTTGTGAATTTATTATATTATCTTCAATATAGTTTATACTATAAAACAATATCTCTGGCTTTCTTTTTTCCGTTTCTTTAGGATCTAAATTTCTAATTGCACCAGCAACGGCATTACGCGCATTTTTTAATATTTCAGTTGCCGTTTCGTTGTATTTTTTTAGCGTAGAAAGTTTAATTACAGCCTCGCCTTGTACTTCTAATAAACCTTTATATTCTATTGTTAACGGAAAAGTTTTTATGGTTTTTACTTGTGCTGTAACGTCTTCTCCCTCTATACCGTTACCCCTTGTTGTTGCTCTAACAAACAAGCCTTTATCGTAAGTTAAACAAATAGTTAAACCATCATACTTATATTCAACTGTGTACAAAAACGGTTTAGAAGTTATTTTTCGAATTCTTGCATCAAAATTATATAGTTCCTCATCTGTTAAAGATTTATCTAAACTATACAACCTATTTATATGCTTATGTTTGGAAAATGAAGAAATTGGCTCGCCACCAACTCTATGAGTTGGCGAATTATTTAAAACTATTCCCGTTTCTTTTTCTAATTTTACAAGTTCGTCGTAAAGTTTATCATATTCGCCGTCAGCAACGGTAGGATTATCTAATACGTAATACTCGTAAGCATATTTATTAAGTTTTTCTACAAGTTCTTTAATTCTTGCTTGCATAATACCCCTTTTATTTTATCACTTTTAACGGTGCATACTGTGATGCTAACGATTTAATACCAACGTTTTTAAAAGCAACGTCTACTACTTGACCTGACGAACTCTCTTTTACCGCAATAATAGTACCCTCGCCAAATTTTATATGTAATACTCTCATGCCCGTTTTATACGTAGAATTTTGAGTGTTTTTTTCAAGTTTTTGACTTTGAGTATACCCACTTGAAAAACTTTTTACTCCGCCGTTTAATCTTGGCTCAGTTTCAATATCGCTATAATAACCCGTTTCACTATACGCTGGCTTTTTATATTGTGAATTATAGCCCCTGTTTTGATTATATCCATAATTGTAACCGTATGATTGCCTTGAAAACGGACTTTCATCTTGAAAACAATCTTTTACGCCTTTTAAAAATCTACTTTCAATAGTTAAACTGCGTTGACCGTATAAATATCTACTTCTCGCCCTTGTTGCGTATAAATTACGCTTAGCACGAGTTATCGCAACGTACATAAGCCTACGCTCTTCTTCAAGTTCTTCAACGCTATCACAAGCACGCTGAATAGGTAATATAGTTTCGTCTAAACCCACGAGAAACACTCCGTCAAACTCTAAACCTTTTACTGCGTGTATAGTTGCAATAGTTACAAAATTTCCACTTGATAAATCATCAGTGTCCGAACTTAGCGTAACCGACGACAAATAATCTAAAAGTTTTGCGTCTTTATTTAATTTAGCATACTCTTCAACTGAATTTACAAGTTCGTTTATATTTAAACGTTTTTCGTAATTTTCTTCGGTATCTTCTTCAAATTGCGCTAATATTCCCGTTTCTTTTATAACCGTTTTTACAAAATCAACGATAGACATTTCGCCACTTTTCATAACTAAGTTGTAAAGCAAATCTTTAAATTCGCCTATTCTATTCTTTGCGCTGGAAGTTAGTGTCAACTCTTCAAAACTAAATATTTTATCAAAAAGAGATAAACCTTCGTTCACTGCACTTTCGTATAAAATATTTATCGTTTTTTCGCCTATTCCTCGCCTTGGAACGTTTATAATTCTTAAAACTGCTTCGTTATCAAAAGGATTTACCATTATCCTTAAATACGCTAAAATATCTTTAATTTCCTTTCTATCAAAGAATTTAAAACCACCAAAAACTTTATATGGAATATTATATTTTAAAAACTCTTGCTCAAAAGACCTTGAAAGTGCGTTAATTCTCATTAAAACGGCAAAATCACTTGCCTTTTTACCTGAATTTATCGCACTTTTTATTTTTTTAGCAACGAATTCCGCTTCATTAATTTCTTCTTCACCAACGTAAAATATTGGCTTGAAACCATCTTCGTTATTAGTCCACAAAGTTTTGTTTCGCCTTAAATTATTATCTTTAATAACGGTGTTTGCTAAATTTAATATTTGCTTTGTTGAACGATAGTTTTGCTCTAATTTATATACCTTTGCGCCTATAAAATCTTTATCAAAATTTAAAATATTTGAAATTTTTGCACCACGCCAGCCGTATATACTTTGGTCATCATCACCAACGACGAAAATATTACCCCAATAAGACGATAACATTTTAATGATTTTATATTGAACTTTATTGGTATCTTGAAACTCGTCTACGTGTATATACTTGAATTTTCTTGCGTAATATTCCTTAACCTCATCATCTTCTAAAAACAAGTGTAGTGTGTAAATTAAAAGATCGTCAAAATCAAGAGCGTTATTTTGTTTTAATACTTGTTGATACTTTGCGTAAATTTCAGTGTATATACCTATATTTGATTGTTTTATATGCTCGTCTTTATACTCGGTAGGCGACAAATCATCATTTTTTGCTGATGAAATTATGTTTTTTGCAAGTTTTAAATATTTATCAGTATCTAATTCCATTTCACTAATAATACGCTTTAAAACTTTTTCTTTTTCATCTTCAGTATATATTGTAAAACTTTGTTTAAAGCCTAAACGTTGAATACTGCTTCGCAAAATTTTTACGCACATTGAGTGTATTGTTGACACCCACATATCTTCAACGCCGTCAATCATTTTATTTAAACGAAATTTCATTTCATCTGCCGCTTTGTTTGTAAACGTTATTGCTAAAATTTCGCTTGGTCTTATATTTAACTCATTTACTAAATATGCAATACGACTAGTCAATACCCTTGTTTTACCACTACCAGCGCCCGCTATAACTAAGACTGCACCTTGAGTGTCTTTACAAGGTAAAATTTGCTCTTTATTAAGTTGTTCAAAAATAGCATTATTCATATTTATTATTTTAGCACATTTATAGTTTTTTAACAAGTTAAAATTTAAAATATTTTGGTTATTGTTTTAAATATTTTATTTAATTAAGATTTGCTTGATATTTTAAAAAAATAATTATTGTTTGCGTTATTTATATTGACAAATTTTTATGCATATTGTATATTTTAATTATATTAAATTTAGGAGTAATTTATGGAAATTATTAAAGTTGCTGATAGAATTAGTAATATTCACTCAGATATTAGAGGTCCTGTATTTTTTAAGGCTCTTGAAATGGAAAAAGAAGGTCAAAAAGTTTTAAAATTAAACACGGGTAACCCTGCTGCTTTCGGCTTTAAAATGCCTGATAGCGTTAAACAAACGTTAATTGAAAACGTTGATAAAAGTTTAGGTTACTGCGGTATTAGAGGTATGATGCCTGCCCTTCAATCAATTGTTGATTACGAATTATCAAAAGGCATTGAAGGCATTACTACTGACGACGTTTTTATTTGTAACGGCGTTAGTGAGGCTGCAAGTATGTCAATTACGGCGCTCATTAATCCTGGCGAAGAAGTTTTAATTCCTTGTCCTTGTTATTCTTTATGGACAAACTCTGTTTTATCAGTTGGTGGCGTTCCCGTTTTATACACTTGTGACGAACAATCTGACTGGATGCCTGATTTAAAAGATATTGAAAGTAAAATCACGTCAAAAACAAAAGCAATAGTAGTTATTAACCCTAACAACCCTACCGGCGCTTTATATTCTGACGATATGCTTATCTCTATTGCTAATATTGCAAGAAAGCATAATTTAGTTGTTTATTCTGACGAAATTTACGATAGACTTGTTTTAGATAATTTACCTCACACTTCATTTGCTAAGTTAGCACCTGATTTAACGGTTATTACTTTTAACGGATTATCAAAATCACATTGTTTATGCGGTTTTAGATGCGGTTGGATTGTTGTTAGCGGTAAAACGCAACTTCATACCGATATTGTTAAAGCGCTTGTTACGCTTGCTTCGGTTAGACTTTGTTCAAACGCCGTAATGCAACTTGTTATTCCTACTGCATTGGCTGACACAGAATACACTAAACAAATGATTTCGCCTGGCGGTAGACTTTTTGAACAAAGAAAAGCAGTATTTGACGCTATTGAAAACATTGAAGGTTTGTCTTGCGTTAAAACACGAGGTGCTTTTTATTGCTTCCCTAAAATCGATACTACAAAATATAACGTTACTAACGATAAACAATTTGCGTTCGACTTATTAGAAAATAAGAAAATTCTTATCGTTGCTGGTAGTGGCTTTGGCTGGCAAACCCCTGACCACTTTAGAGTTGTTATGTTGCCTACTGCTGATAAATTATCCGAAGCAATGTATGATATTGGCGATTTCTTACAAACTTTAAAAAAATAATATAATTAAAAAATTTACCCGCTCATGAATTAGTGCCGTAGCGATAGAGATTTATCGCTACGGTACAACTATATTTGCCTAACGGCAAGTTTTATTGCATACGCAGTTATATTTTGCTATCGCTAAGTTGGCGTTCGCTACACTCGGCTAAACTTATTTTATTGAATTGTTGTGATAATGATAAAGCCCACTACATTTCGCACAAGCGAAATGTAGTGGGATACACTATTATTTTGTATTAAAACCCCTACGCCTATTGCAATTTCAACAGCGGGTAAGTTTTATTTGTTTAAGATTTTAGTAAATTCTTCTATTAATAAATTTAGTAAATTTAAGGCTTGTGTTTCGTTCTCGCCTTTTACTGAAAAATAAACTTTTAATTTTGGCTCGGTTCCACTTGGTCTTAGACAAATAAAACCACCGTTTTCTAACTCGTAATACATACAATTTATGTTAGAAAATTCTAATTTTTCTTGAATTTCGCCTTTATACGTTACACCTTTTAAATAGTCCCTTACCGCTACTATTTTTACGCCTGCTACACTTTCGATTTTTTGCTCTCTTACACTTGATACTACGTTATTCATATCTCGCATTGCGTTAACGCCTTGATATTCTATCGAAATAGTTTTATCAATAGTATAACCGTATTTTTCATAAAGTTCCATCAAGGTTTTATATACCGAAGTTTTCTTATATTCATAGTAGCACACCATTTCGCTAAACAACATACTTGCTACTACCGCATCTTTATCACGAGCGTGCGTTCCCCTTAAATAACCACAACTTTCTTCAAAACCAAATACAAACTCGTGCTTTTTATCTTCTTCACATTGTTTTATTTTTTCGCCTATAAACTTAAAGCCAACGGGCGTTTCTACTAATTCAACGTTAAAATCTTTACATATGATATTTACCATTCCCGTTGAAACGAAACTTTTAACGACCATTGCGTTTTTTGATAGTTTATTGTCTTCACGTAGTCTTGTTAGTATGTAATTAGTTAATAAAACGCCAACTTGATTACCCGTTAGATTTATAAACTCGTTTTTATCGTTTCTTATCGCTACGCCTAATCTATCGCTATCTGGGTCTGTGCCAAACACAACGTCAGCATTTATTTCGTTTGCTAATTTTACCCCTAAACTCATAGCCTCAACGTTTTCTGGATTAGGTACTTTTACCGTTGAAAATTCACTATCGTACACGGCTTGTTCTCTAACTACGTTACAGTTTATTCCCAACTTATTTAAGAGTCCCGTAACAAGCCTATAACCCGTTCCGTGAAGTGGCGTATACACTATTTTTAGGTTTTTGCCACAACATTTAATTGCACATTTAGACAAAGACAACTTCGTTAATTCGTTAATATATTTTTTATCAAACTTTGTAGATATAATTTTTAAAAGTTTATTATTTTTTACGCTACTAATTTCAATTTCTTCAATATCAAAATAATCATCAACCTTTTCAATATAATCTACTACTTTTTCAGTTAATTCTGGTGCCATTTGCGCACCATCTTCCCCATAAACCTTGTATCCGTTATATTCTTTTGGATTATGACTTGCAGTTATCATAACACCTGCGATACTTTTAAATTGTCTTACAGCGTAAGACAACATTGGTACGGGACTTGGCTCTTCAAACATATACACTTTTATTCCGTGACTAATTAAAACACCTGCCGTTTTTTGAGCAAATATTTGAGAGTATTTTCTTGTGTCGTACGATATTACTACTCCTTTATTTTTTGCCTTTTTATCAAGTGACAAAATATACGTTGCAAGCCCTTTCGTAGCCCTTTTAACCGTGTATTCGTTCATCATATTAGTTCCACAGCCTATAATTCCACGCATACCCCCAGTACCAAATTCTAAACTTTTATAAAAGCGGTATTCTATTTCTTTATCGTTACCTTTAATGCTTTCAAGTTCTAAGTTTAAAGTTTTATTTTTCTTTGTGTTTTTAAGCCAAATTTCATAAGTTGCTTTATAATCCATATCGCACCTTTGATTATTTTTATATATAATTTCACCGTTTCTAATCGTCATATAAACGTCAAAAGTTTTTGCGTTTAACACAACTATATCGGCATTTTTACCATCTTTTATTGAACCGACTGTGTTATCAATTTTAAGATTTTTTGCTGGGTTTATAGTTGCCATATCAATAGCATCAGTAAACGAAACGCCTACTTTTTCTACAAGGTTTTTAACGGCAACGTTCATTTTTAAAACGCTACCAGCAAGCGTTCCGTCACTAAGCCTTGCTTCGCCGTTTTTAACGTATACAGTTTGACCGCCAAGTTCAGACACTCCGTCTTCCATATGTTTTGCTCGCATTGAATCTGTAATTAAAGTAACTTTATCACTTGGCTTGTTTTTAATTACAAGTTTAATTGCTGGAACTGATACGTGTATTGTATCGCAAATAAGTTCACAATTTAATCTATCGTCTAAAAGCGCCGTTCCTACAACTCCTATATCTCTATGATGAAGTGGCGATTGCGCGTTATATGTATGCGTAACGTTCGTTATGCCGTTTTCTATGCCGTTACTTAAATCGGCATACTTACTACTTGAATGACCTACCGATGCAACTATACCGTTTTCTTTTAAATATTTTATAAGATTTGTAGCCCCTTCAACTTCAGGTGCAAGCGATACTATTTTTATATTATTGCCACTAATTTCGTTGTATTTTTTAAACACTTCAATATCAGGATTTGCCACGTATTGTTCTGGTTGCGCACCTATAAATTTAAGCGATATAAACGGACCTTCTAAATGTACTCCAAATAGTTTAGCACCCGTACAAACGTTAGCAGAAATATATTCGTTCACCGCTTTTAATGCCTTAGAAATATTTTCAACGCTTTGCGTCATAGTAGTTGCTAAAAAGGTAGTAGTTCCTTCACTTGCTATCTTATTGGCTATTACTGATAACGCCTCAAAAGTACCGTCCATAGCATCATAACCGCCAGCGCCGTGAATATGCTCGTCAATGAAACCTGGAACTATAACGTAGTCATCACCTAATAAGGCTATTTCTTCAATTTGAGCGTTAGCATTTAATTTAATTTTACCATTATCAAATGCTATATCGCCTTTTATAACGCCTTTACCTTCGACGTAAATATTTACATTTTTAAAACCTTTCATTTTATTTAGACTCCCTTCGTTTATTAAATTCATATACTGCTTTTTGCCTTTTTAATTCTTTATCTATAACTTCTTGTAATAACTTTTGATATCGCTTATACTTTTTCTTTAATACGGTTCTTATAATGGCAAACCAAATTATACCCCACACTACTCCTAATGCAGATACTATAAAGCCTGCCCAACCACCGCCAGACATTTCACTTACGTCGTTTATAATTATTAAACCAAATTGTATAAACGGTATTATACCTAATATTAATGAAAAGGCTGATACAAAACTATACGTTTTAAGTGTTTCTTTAATTTTTAAAACGTTTTTTGTGTAAAATTGCCTTTCGCCGATTTTTCTTATTTCAGCAATTTCTTTCATTGATTTTGCCGACTGCTTTTTAAATTCATCTCTTATCATAAGTTTTCCTCAAATAGTTTTTTCAAATATTCACCCGTATAACTGTTTTCGTTTTGCGCTACTTCTAATGGATTACCCGTTGCAATAACTTGTCCACCCCTATCGCCACCGTCACGTCCTAAATCAATAACGTTATCGGCAACCTTAATAACGTCTAAATTATGTTCTATAACTATTAAAGTGTTGCCAAAGTCACGTAGTTTATAAAAAATATTTATCAATTTATTAACGTCATACGAGTGTAAACCCGTGGTTGGCTCGTCTAAAATATATAACGTTTTACCCGTAGAACGCTTACATAATTCCGTTGCAAGTTTTACTCTTTGCGCCTCTCCGCCTGATAGAGTTGTTGCCGATTGACCTAATTTTATATAACCTAAACCAACTTCTTTTAATGTTTTTATTTTATTGTATATTCTTGGAATATTTTCAAAGAATACAGTTGCTTCATCAACAGTCATTTCTAAAACGTCGTATATAGTTTTGTTTTTGTATTTTACTTGTAAGGTTTCTTTGTTATATCTTTTACCGTCACAAACTTCACAAGGAACGTATACGTCGGGCAAAAAGTGCATTGAGATCGTTATTATTCCGTCGCCTTGACAATGTTCACATCTACCGCCAGCAACGTTAAAACTAAATCTTCCGGCGCTATAACCCCTTTCTTTAGCATCAACGGTCGAAGCAAACAACTCTCTTATATAAGTAAACACGCCCGTGTAAGTTGCTGGATTACTACGTGGAGTTCTTCCTATTGGAGATTGGTCTATAGATATTACGTTATCAAAATGCTCTAAGCCTAAAATATCTTCGTATTCACCTTGTCGCACTTTTGCTCTTAATAGTTTTGTTGCAACCGCTGGATATAAAACTTCATTAACTAACGAACTCTTTCCGCTACCTGATACACCCGTTACAACGTTTATTAAACCAACTATAAAATTAACGTTTATATTTTTTAAGTTGTTTTGTTTTGCTCCTATTATAGATAATTCTCTACCATCGCCCTTTAAATACATTGGCGGAATTTCAATTTTTCTTCTTCCCGATAAATAATCGCCCGTTATACTTTCTTTACAGTTAATTACGTCTTGAAGCGTTCCGCTAACTACTACGCTACCACCGTGAACACCCGCTTTTCTACCTATATCAACGATATAGTCGGCACTTTTAATAGTTTCTTCATCATGTTCAACTACTATTACCGTATTTCCTAAATCTCTTAATCTTTTTAGCGATTTAATAAGTCTTGAATTGTCTTTTTGATGCAAGCCTATACTTGGCTCGTCTAAAATATACACTACGCCCGTTAGTCCGCTACCTATTTGAGTTGCTAACCTTATACGTTGCGCTTCGCCACCAGATAACGTTGCCGCCGTTCTAGATAAAGTTAAGTATTGAAGCCCAACTTCTTTTAAAAAGTTTAACCTTTCTTTAATCTCTTTTACAATGCCTTTTGATATTATTTGATTGGTTGTTGAAAATGGAATATTTTCAATAAACGTATATGCATCGGCAACGCTCATATCGGAAATTTCAGCAATATTCTTACCGCCAACGTATACGCTTAACGCTTCTTTTTTTAGCCTTTTGCCGTTACAAACTTTACACGGCACGGTATACATATATTTTTCTATCTCGCTTTTTGTGTAGTCCGAAGTGGTTTCTTTATATCTACGCTCTAAATTAGGAATAACTCCTTCATACGACCCTAAATAACTACCTTGAAACGTTCTCGTTGAATAATTCATTTGTATTTTTTCGCCATTGTTACCGTATAACAATAAATCTAATTGCTCCCTAGGTAAATCTTTTATAGGCATATCCATATCAATCGAGTAATGCTTTGATAAAGATGAAAAATACATTTGAGCCATTTTACCCGAATCTAAATTCCAGCCCGTAATTTGAAGCGCTCCTTCATTTAAAGACTTTGACGTATCGCCGAGCACTAATTTTTCATCAATTGCAGTTATATAACCTAAACCTTTACACGTATTGCACGCTCCAAACGGATTGTTAAATGAAAATAACCGAGGCTCAATTTCCGGTAGCGATACACCGCATATAGGACAAGCGTATTCAGTAGAAAAAATTTGCTCGTTTTCGTTTTCTACTTCTACCACGGTTACTAACCCGTTTGCAAGTTTTAACGCCGTTTCTACGCTTGAAGTTAACCTTGAACGGATATCTTCTTTAACGATTATTCTATCAACTACTACGTTTATATTGTGCCTTATATTTTTATCTAAATTGATTTTTTCAGTAAGTTCGTAAACACTGCCGTCAATATACACTCTTACAAAACCACTTTTCTTATAGCCTTCTAATTGCTTTTCAAACTCGCCCTTTTTGCCCCTTACGACTGGCGCTGTAATTAAAAGTTTAGTACCTACTTTATAACATAAAATTTTATCAATTATTTCATCTATTGATTGTCTACTTATTTCTCTTCCACAATTACAGCAATGCGGTGTACCCGTTTTTGCAAATAACAATCTTAAATAATCGTGTATTTCCGTTACAGTACCTACGGTTGACCTTGGATTATGCGAAGTGGTTTTTTGGTCGATTGATATTGCTGGCGATAAACCTTCGATACTATCTACGTTCGGCTTTTCCATTTGACCTAAAAATTGCCTTGCGTAACTTGATAAACTTTCCATATATCTACGCTGTCCCTCGGCAAAAATTGTATCAAAAGCAAGGGTAGATTTTCCACTACCCGATAATCCCGTAAATACCACGAGTTTATTTCTTGGTATTTTAACGCTTAGATTTTTTAGATTATTTTGTTTTGCTCCTTTTATCGTTATAAAATTTTCCATATCACTTTCTCATTTTCTTCTTTAAAGCGTTTATAGTGTCTCTAAGTTCAATACATTTTTCAAATTCAAAATTCTTTGACGCTATTTTCATTAACGCCGTTAGTTTTTCAATTTCACTTGGAATATCTTTATAGTCTATATTTTTAACTTTATCTTCCTTTGTAGTAATATTTAATGTATTTACTACGTCTTTTATTATTGTTTTCGGCGTTATATTATGCTCTTTATTATACTTAATTTGTATTTGTCGCCTTCTATTAGTTTCGTCAATCGCCCTTTTCATACTATCGGTAATAACGTCCGCATACATTATTACTCTACCTTCACTATTTCTTGCCGTTCTGCCTATCGTTTGTATTAAAGAAGTGTCACTCCTTAAAAAGCCTTCTTTATCAGCGTCTAAAATTATTACGAGTTTAACTTCGGGCATATCTAATCCTTCTCTTAAAAGGTTTATTCCTACTAATATATCACTATCGCCTCGGCGAAGGTCTTGAATAATATCCATTCTCTCCAAAGTGTCAATCTCGCTATGCATATAACGACATTTAAAGCCCCTTTCTTTTAGATATTTAGAAAGTTCTTCCGCCATTTTTTTTGTTAGAGTGGTTATAAGTATTCTTCCGTTATTTTTTATTACTTTTGTAACTTCACTTTCAATATCGTCTATTTGACCTATGGTTTTTCTAACTTCAATTGGAGGCTCTAATAAACCCGTTGGTCTAATTATTTGCTCGGCCACGTTGTCGGCTAAATTTTTTTCATATTCGGCTGGCGTTGCCGATACGCATATAACTTGACCTATTCGCTGTTCAAACTCTTCAAATTTTAAAGGTCTATTATCATACGCTGATTTTAAGCGAAATCCGTAATTTACTAAGTTGGTTTTTCTTGATTTATCGCCGTTATACATTGCTCTAAGTTGAGGAATAGTCATATGACTTTCATCAATAAATAGCAAGAAGTTTTTTGGAAAATAATCAAGTAAAGTAAACGGCGGTTCGCCCGCTTTTCTACCGTCAAAATATCTACTGTAATTTTCAATACCACTACAATAGCCTATCTCGTTCATCATTTCTATATCGTATGAAGTGCGTTGACTAAGTCTCTCCGCTTCTAAAAACTTTTCATTATCTTTAAACGCTTTAACTTCGTCAAGCATATCTTTCGTAATATGAGTTATGCAATTTTTTAGTTTTTCACTTTCAACGGCATAGTGGCTTGCTGGAAATATTACTGCGTGTTTTAATACGTTGATTGGATTACCCGTTACGTATTCAACCTCACTTATTTTTTCAATTTCGTCACCAAAAAACTCCACCCTTATTACCGTTTCGGAATTTGATGCGGGAAAAATATCTATTATATCGCCCCTTACCCTAAACGTACTACGTTGAAAATCTATATCGCTACGGGTATAGTTTATAGATATTAGTTTATTTATTACTTGATTCATGGTAATTTCTTGACTTGGGCGCAACGATAACGCTAATCTATAATACTCTTCGGGCGCACCTAATCCGTATATGCAACTAACTGACGCTACTACTATAACGTCACTTCTTTCGGCTAACGAGCACGTTGCACTATGGCGTAGTTTATCAATTTCGTCATTTATTGATAAATCTTTCTCTATGTACGTATCTGACGCGGGAAGATATGACTCTGGTTGATAATAATCGTAATAAGAAACAAAGTATTCTACGGCGTTTTCGGGAAAAAATTCCCTAAACTCGTTACAAAGTTGACCAGCAAGCGTTTTGTTGTGCGCAATAACAAGGGTTGGCCTATTTACTCTTTCAATAACGTTTGCCATTGTAAAGGTTTTACCACTACCCGTAACTCCAACTAATACTTGCGTTTTTAAACCATCTAATACACCTTCAACTAACGAATTGATTGCAGTTGGCTGGTCTCCCATAGGTTTAAATTTACTTTTTAACTTAAAATTTCTATTTTGCATACTTTCCCTTATAATTTAATTATATTTTAACACAATTTTTCTCTAATGTAAATGTAATTTACATTTTACTTAAAAAATAAATATAAAATTTTACCTATCACAAAAGACGCTACGCCACCAGCAACGCCTAATAATATTTTAAAAACAAAACTTCGATATACGTCTTGCTTTTCCACTTTATAATTTCGCCCCTTACTTTTTAGAATAATACAACAATATTCAAACTCGTTTTTTGTGGCGTAAATTACTTCTATATAGTCTTTTACAGATAAAGCGTTGAGTGTTTTTCTAACGTTTATATTTTTAAATTTTTCACTCAACGTTTTTACTAAAAATAAGCAACTTTCAACGTTTTTACAATTTTCATTTAAATATTCTAAAACTTTTATTTCATTTTTACTAAGCATATTACCCTAACAATTTAATTATTATATTTGCTAAAAAACTACCAAAGAGTGAAGATATAAAACATATTAACAAATTTATAAAAAAGTATTTTTTAAAATTATTTATGCTTGCACTTTTCACTTGATTGTTTTCATAATTTCTTCCACTATCGTTAACTTTAACGAAATAATTATTTTCGTCGCTAAATTTAATGGATATAAAACCTTCTTTCTCTAATACTTGATAACAATTATTTAACTCTTTACTATCTACGTTTTTACCAAAATAAATAGACGATATAATTTCTTCACTATTAGTTAAAATATACTCGCCTATTTTACTATTCGTTTTTAAAAATTTTAATAAACTCTCACAATTATTATCTAACATTATATTTAATTATTAACAATTTATAAACTATTTAACCAAATAAAAAACAAGGCTTTAAGCCTTGTTATGCGTTTAACGTTATTTTGTTTTGCTCTTTAAACTCCGTAAATAAAGGTATAAAATTTTTTATAAAACTTTACTTTTTTTAAATAATTTTCAGTTTCTTTATATGGTATTTTTAAAATTTTATCTTCAATTATATAGCCTTCGTTTTGCCATTTTTTTACAATGCCTTCGCCTGCATTATACGATGCGATTGCAATATCTTCATATTGAAATTTTTTAGACAAATAATCAAAATACATAATGCCTAAATTTAAATTATTTTTAACGTTATAAATATCGCCGTCATAAGAATAATTATATTTATTTGCAATAAATAAAGCCGTTTCTTCTTTTAATTGCAACAAGCCTTTTGCACCTTTATTAGATATGGCGTTTTTATTAAAATTACTTTCAGTTTTTATCATTGCTAAAATAGTGTATGTGTTTACGTTATACTTTTCCGCGTCATTTTTTATAATTTTTAAATAGCGTTTACTTACAGCCACTTCTTTAATAAATATTATAATAAAAACAAGTAGTATAATCAATAAAGTATACTTAACTATTTTAAACGTTTTTTTCAATATCACTTATTACTTTTTCAACCTTTTCTTTTAGCGAATTTATATCGCCGTCATTAGTAATAAGTATGTGCGAATTATTTAAATTATTATCATAATTATATTGATTTTTTATAACGGATAAAACTTCTTCTTTGGTTTTATTATCACGCTTTATTATTGATGCTATTCTACTATCTAAATCACGGCTAACGATTATTATTCCGTCATATAAATTTTCATAACCACTTTCAAATAAAAGTGGTACTTCGTTAAATACTATGCCTTCACACTTTTTACTCTCGCTAATCATTTTTTCCATTATTTTAGAGTGCGAATAATCGTTAAGAAGCTTTAATTTTTCTTTATCGTTAAAAACGATAGAAGATACTTTATCTCTTTCAAAACCGATATTTTTATTAAATTTTAAACCTAAAATATTATATATTTCACAAGAAAATTCATTATTTGAAATAAGGTCGTTATAAATTTTATCAGCACTAAAAACCTTATAGCCTTTTTCTTGTAAAATTGTTAAAACAAGCGATTTTCCACTACCTATACCGCCCGTTACAGCATAAATTTTATTCATTATTTTGCCTCGAACCACGTTTTCCCTACGTTTGCTTCAACCGTTAACGGAACAAGTAACTTAACGGCGTTTTCCATTTCTTCAACTAAAATCTTTTTGGCAATTTCCATTTCATTTTTAGGACTATCTATTATAAGTTCATCATGCACTTGTAATATAAGTTTTGCCTTTAAACCCTCTTTTAAAAGTCTATTATGCACGTTTACCATTGCAATTTTTATAATGTCGGCACTACTTCCTTGAAGTGGCATATTCATTGCAGCCCTTTCGCCAAACGTTCTTAAATTATAATTTGAAGAATTTATCTCTTTTATATATCTTCTTCTATTTAAAATAGTTGAAACGTAACCGTTCTTTTTTGCAAATTCAACGTTGTTTTCCATATATTCTTTTACTTTAGGATACGATTTAAAGTATGAATTTATATATTCCTTAGCAATTTGTGGCGTAATTTTTAAATTTTTTGCAAGTCCGTACTCACTTATGCCGTAAATTATACCAAAATTAACGGCTTTTGCATTTGAACGCATTTTACTTGTTACTTCATTTAGCGGAACGTTAAATACTTGACTTGCAGTTATTTTGTGAATATCTTTATTTTCATTATAAGCGTTTATTAGTTCCTTTGAATTAGAAAAATGTGCAAGTAAACGAAGTTCTATTTGTGAATAATCGGCATCAATTAAAACGTTATCTTCACTTTTTGCAATAAATAACTTTCTTAAAACTCTACCTTCTTCATCTCTAACGGGTATATTTTGTAAATTAGGCTCTTTTGAAGATAATCTACCCGTAGAAGTAAGAGTTTGATTAAATATAGTGTGAACTATATTGGTGTTTTTATCAATAAGCGGTCTAAACCCTTCAATATACGTTGAATATAGTTTTTGAATTGTTCTATATCTTAAAATTAAAGGGACTATTTTGTGAGAATTTACGTATTCTTCTAAAACTTCGGCTGTTGTAGAATATCCTCCCGACTTTGTTTTTTTGCCCTTTCCTATTTGCAACTTTTCAAATAGTATCGTTGAAAGTTGCTTTGGCGAATTTATATTAAAAGGCTCTCCTGCAAGTTCAATTATATTTTTCGTTAGTTGGTCAAGTTCTTTTTTATACAACGTTGATAAATTATTTAACTCTTCTACGTCAATTTTAAAGCCTTGATTTTCCATATCAAACAAAACTCGCCACAAAGGAAGTTCTACGTTATAATATAAATGTTCAACTCCGTCAGTTTTTATTTGCTCTAAAAATTTATTGCATAATTTATATAACGAATACGCTGGTGTTTTCGTATCTAAATTATAATAATATAAAACATCTAAAATATTATCTTCTTTCGTTGAAAAATCCACTAAATATCTTAAAATATCAACGTCTTCACTACTTGCGTTAAATTCAATTCCGTACTCTTTTAATAAATAGGCTGTGTTTTTTGAATTGTAACATATTACCTTATTTTTTGCATTTTCAAAGTATGGTTTTAATTTAATTATGGCTTCGTCAAACGTAAAACCTTCGTCAAAAAACGTTTCTTTTATCTTGAAGAAATATTCGCATTTACCATTATATAAACTAATTATATCGTTTATAACAATTGTAATTTCACTTGTATTTAATATTTCTTCTATATTTGTTGAACTTTTAATTTCTATTACTTCTACGTTATTTTCTTTCGTATTTTTTTCAGTAGTTTCTTGCTCGAAAATCTCCGTTCTTTTTAGTATTCCCCTAAATTCGTGGTCAGCAAAAATGCGCTTTGCATCGTCATCAAAAGGAAATTTATAAGTCATATCTTCAAAAGGTATTGAAATATCTACGTTTGTATCAATCGTTGCTAAAACCTTGCTTAAAAAACACAACTCTTTACCATTTACTATTTTTTCATAAAGTTTTCCCTTAAAATCATCAGTATGCTCGTAAAGTGTTTCAATGTTTTTGTAAGTATCAATAATCGTGTGCGCAGTTTTCTCCCCAACGCCTATTATACCTGGAATATTATCACTACCATCTCCCATACAAGCCTTTAAATCGGTTACTTGACTTGGTGATATACCCGTTTTTTCTTTAAAATTATTAACGTCTAAAATATCAATATCGGTTATTCCACGCTTTGTAAAATATACCGATATATTTTCATCAACGAGTTGAAAACTATCTTTATCGCCCGTAATTATTATCGTTTGGCCGTTATATTTTTTTGATAAAGTACCTATAATATCATCAGCCTCAAAACCTGCTTTATCGTATATTTTTATTTTCATAGCCGTTAAAACTTCTTTTAAAAGTGGAATTTGCGGTCTTAAATCGTCTGGCATAGGTTTTCTCGTTGCTTTATATTCACTATACATTTTATGCCTAAAAGTAGGCTCTTTTCTATCAAATGCAACTAAAATATGTGTTGGTTTAATATCGTTAATAACCTTTATTAACATATTTACAAAACCGTATACCGCATTTGTTGGCGTACCGTTTTTATCAGTTAATATAGGCGTAGCATAAAATGCTCTATTTATTAAACTATTACCATCAATTAAAACAAGTTTACTCATAATAATTTCCTTTTTTGTATTAAAAATAATTGATTTTTATTTAATATTATGATATTATAATCTATAAGAAGTTAAATCTTTTGCTGGCGCAAAATCTTTGCAAAATTAAAATTTTGCTGTAAAAACCTTCGTTTTTACACTCTTGATTGAAATTCGGCAAAGTTATTGCTTTTTGCAAGCAAATCACTAACTTTTTGTATTATATTCTATAAGAAGTTAAATCTTTTGCTGACGCAAAATCTTTGCAAAATTAAAATTTTGCTGTAAAAACTTTTCGTTTTTACACTCTTGATTGAAATTTGGCAAATTTATCGCTTCTTGCAAGCAAATCACTAACTTTTTGTATTATAATCTATAAGAAGTTATTGCTTTTTGCAAGCAAGTCACTAACTTCTTGTATTAAAGTACGTGCTAATAAAGGAGTTTTCATTATGGCTGATGAAAAAATAACTGAAAATCTTGTTCAATCTAAGCAAGAAATAACAGTGGAAACTACGTCTACTACGAATACTGTCATTACAACTGAAAAATTAGAAAGTGAAAATATTTCAATAGATAACGGACTACAAGGTGTAGAAAGTGGAGAAAGTGGCGTTACTAGTGAAATTAATTCTAATGTACAAACGCAAGATAATATTTCTATATCTATTAAGAATTTTGAAACTAAAAAAATAAGTAAACAAACTAAAAGTAAAGGTCAAAGTATAAAGTATGCGTTATCGCATTTTTATAGTCTTTTTGCATCTTTAATTTTTACGGTACTTTTATTCTTGCCACTTTCAAACGTGCTTCCTATTTCGGTTAATTTGCCTTTAACCGCATCTTCATTATTTGATATATTAATTGACGGTATTAATTTAATTATAAGTGATACTTATTTAGCCATACCTTATCTTTTAGTGTACGTACTTTTACCTTTAATTATTATAATAAAAACTTTTGCAAACGCAATTTTCAATTTAATTAGAATACTTAAAAAGGTTGAGCCAAATCCTTATAAACTTTATAAGAGATATCTTTTTATCGTAAGAACGATAGCGTTTATAGTAATTTTAGCACCTGTATACAATTCTATAATTTATTCAATAGGGTACGACGTTATTTTTTGCTTTTCGCCGATATTAACTTTAATTTATTTAGTTTGCGCTATATTAGGCTTAGTTTTTTTACATTTAGATATTAAAAAGCACGTAACGAAAAACAATTACGTTAGAACAAGAGTGTTTAATTTATTATCGTTACTTTTCGTAACCGTTTTAACCGTAATTTTTATTTTAAATAACGAGTTAATAGTTGAATCTACAAAAACAAGATTTATATTCGATTATAACTATAAAGTTTTAAGCGTTGCTTTGTATGACAATATAGTTTTTGCAAACGATATAAATTTTCTTTGTATGATAGGAAATTGTTTCTTAACCGATAAAAACGTTTTGTCGCTTATAACATTATTTGTGTTATTTACTTATTTAGTTCAAAGGTTAGCAAATTACGCAATAATTTCTAAAAAAGGCATAAAAAATTATTTAAAAAGTGGAGAAGTAACTGATTTATTTGATAAACGTAACACTTTATTAGATAAATTATTTATTTTTGCATGTATTTCAATATTTATTGCATCGAATTTCTTTGAAAACGTAAATTATAACGTTTTAATAATCGCTATAATTATAGACTTTATTATTTGTGTAGTATTTAAAAACAGCGGTCAATCAACTAAAAGCGTTTCAATCTATAACGATAAAAACGCAGTAGGCGAAGAAAATAACACTGCTAAAAAATCAGTATTTAATTATGGTGCGAATAACTCTTCTCAAGAAGAAGTTAAAATTAAAAAAGAAAGAGTTTCTAAAAACGAAACGTTTTCTTCAAGAGTAGATAAATTTAAAATTTCAAAAGATGTTAACGTTGTTTACTCAACGAAAAGACCAAAACTAAAAGAAATTGTAGACGGGTTATACTATTATTTAATTGACAACGATATTAAAATTTCAAAGGAAAGCGTTGGCAGTATATTAGCGTCACTTATAAGTAATAACGTAATACTTTTAAATACTACAAACTCATCTTTCGCATTACAAATATCTAAAAAAGTAAGTGAGTTTTTTAATAGCGCTTATTATATGACGGTTATTGACGAAGAGTCTACGTGTGTTAGAGATATTATTTTTGAAACCAACGTAAACGCAAGATATAACGACGGTGTTATTACGGGCATTTTACAAAGTAACGTAAATGAAAAAGGTTTAACGATAGTAACGATTAGCGGAGCAAGTGCTAACAGTTTTGAGTTTTTAAATATTTTTGCTGACGCTTTATCGCAAAAAGACGAAGAAAAACGTTTTTTAAATATAGGTGAAACGCCAAAAGAAGTATTTTGTGTTGCAAACGGAAAATTAAGTTTAGGCGACCACTTAAAATGCTTTATTGTCTTAGGTGACGGAGAGAAATTAAACGGAGTTGATATAAGCAACTTAACAAACGTTTCAATAGTTAATTTAGTTGAAACTAAGGAACAAGCAACGTTAGATTATCCATACGAACTTATGAAGGTTGGTAAAACTTTAGATCAAAACTTATGGATTGACCAAGTTTGCGATGACGTTGACAATTATTATTTAAGCGAAGATTTATGGCGTTTATTAGATGAGTTTGAAAAAGTATTAAACGATAAATACGGTTTGTCTTTTGATAATAAACTTGCTAATAAAATTGAAGAATTCGTATGTATGTATTTAGTTTGTGAGGCAACTACAAAAGATGCACTCGATAGAGTTTTATCTCAAGTAATATTGCCATATTTATTTACAAACGGCGTTCAAATTGAAGAATTGCAAGAGATTGTTGATAAGATATTCCATTTAGATAACGTGCCGTTTACACAAAGCGTACTTGCTCAAATAATAGTAAAGGAATAATAAGGGGGAAATATGGACGGATTTATTAAATTTTTTACCGATATTAATCTTTACGAAACTATTTGGGCGATATTATCAAGTAGAATTGCAATAGGAATATATATTGCAATATTGCTTGTTCTAATGATATTTATCGTTATTATGGTAATGTCAGCCGAACACCGCCGTAGTGAACTTATAGATTTAGTCGGGGATAAAGAAGAGTATTATAATAAAGACAAAAAGAAGAAAGATAAAAACAAAGAAAAAGAAGAAGCGCAAGAAGAAGAATTCGTAGGCAAAAAGGACAAAGAAGGAAGAGATCCAAGGTTTTTCATATTAAGTAAAACGGATAGTTTAATGGAAAACTACGTAAAGCCAAAATATAATAACGAAATAACGTTAGAAGAAATATGTATAAGGTTTAGG
>JAZSNM010000045.1:0-16554 GCA_045536405.1 Christensenellaceae bacterium | reverse complement strand
TACTAAACTTTTGAATTTATCGTCACTACTATATAACTCTACTTTTACTTTATAATCAGTTTCACTTGTTAAATTATATAATTCATAGTGGGTTTTTTTAACTTCTTCTATCTTAGTTTCGTTAATCGTTACTTTGTATTTATCCCCAACTTGATAGTTCTCTTGCCTATCCCAATATATAGTTATTTCGTCGTTAAATACTATTGCTTTTATCATATTTTATTTTAATTTAAAGTTTTTAACTATTACAGGTTCTTTTGGAATAACTACTAAATCTTTTTCAGAAGCCCCAGAAATTCTTTCATAAGTTTCTTGGTCGTCACTATATTTAATAGGCTCTCTTGAAGGGTAGTATGCGTAAAAATCGTCAGTTGCATTTTTTTGCATATAATAATCTAATGCGTTTTGATAAGACTTACCATCTTCATTTAATATTAAGTTTCCTTTGTCAGTATCTCTATCGCCAAGATAACGACATCTCGTTTTATCATCACTATCGTATTCAGTATAAGAAACGATTTCAGTTAACGTTTCTAAAGTATCATCGTCAATTTTACCAAATACGCAACTTTCTCTATAATTAAAATCGTTATCATTATTTAATAAAAGAACAAATTTATAAGTTGCCGTATCGTACCTTGGCGCACCAGCGTCTTCACTATCTTCATTTCTTACCATTACAATCGAGCCGGCAGTTGCTCTTAAATTAGAGCCTTTAATTCCACCCTTTTCAAACTCGCCTTTAATAGGTTCAACGTCTTTAATAAGGTCAACGTACTCGCCGTCTTCAATTTTAAACGAGCCGAAGTGAACGTAATCGTAATTATAATCATAAACGAGCGCAGTATCGTTATAAAAACCTTCTTCAATCAAAGACTTTACTCTCTTTGTAGTTTGTTCGGTAAAATTAACTGATAAAGATAATATAGATTGCATTTCTTTATCTTCGCCGTTTTCATCAGTGTAACTGATAGTAAATTCTACGTCTTGCCATTCGTGACCGTTTTCAATATAAGTACAAGCAATTACCGTTGGCAAAAGCATAACAGCCATAATAAGAATAGTAAGTGTTCTTAATAATTTTTTCATAAATCCTCCATAAGCGAGTATATTTTTATGTTCTTTCGACAAATTTGCCGTTCTTTACAAATTAAAATAAATTAAAAGTCCTATACCTACCACGGCTGCAAGACTAAGCAATACCGTTCCTAAAACTTTTAATGGGGAAATAGGCGTTTTGCCCGTTACTTTACCCGTGTTGCCGTTTATGTAAATAGGATATAGTTTCTTTTTGTAAGGAAAGTTTAAAATATAAACGGGTAGTAAAACGTATTTATACGTTACGCTACTATGAGAAGTATCAACGTTTAAATAGTCGACAACGTCGTAATAATATTGTGACAAAATTTCCCTACGTAAAGTTTTATCCATAACGTTTTTAGCACTTTGCCAGCAAGTAGGTAAATCAATTTCATATTTTCTTGCAACAAAACCCGTTAAAAATTCGTGTTTATATTCAACCAAAGTTTCAGCCTTGTAGGGCATCAAAGTGTTTAGAGTTTTTTGACTGTATGAACTCGTTGAATTAATAATAATATCATCAAAATTTCTAACAAACGTTCCCGATATATTTTTCCAAACCGTATAAGTTTCTACCCTACGATTTTTGCCAGAGCCAACCGTCCTCGTATGCTTTACGCCCACTCTTCCACGATAAGTAGAAAATGTTGAACTATCGAAAGTAAAACAAGGCTCGTAAACTCCTCTTAAATTTTGAGAATATAAATTCTTTTTAAATTTTTTAGGGGCAAAAAATCGCTTTTTTGCCCATATAGTTGTATTTTCAACACTATTTTCTTGCGTTAAAGTAAACGGATATACAGCGTTAGGTTTTAATCCTGCTATCTCATCACTTTTTACTATATGTGACGTTTCGCAGTAAGGACAAACCGTTGCCGAAGTCTCGTTAGATAAAACAACGCTAGCACCACAATTTTGACAACGATATACACTTTCACCCTCATTCCAAACTTGACCGTTATTAAAAGCATTTTCTATTTCAAGTTCCATAACCTGCTTACTGCTTTCAAAACTTCTAACGCTTTCACAATGAGGACATTGTAGTGCTTGTAACGTTGGCGAAAACACCATATTGCTACCGCAATTTTCGCACCTTGCTGAAATAGTGTTAATTTTGTTTTGTTCTTTTACGATATTTTCTTGTTTTTCATCAAACATAAAATTACCTAATTATTTGTTAAGTTGCTCTAAAAGTTCGTCAACGTCAATCCCGTGAGCCATAGCGGCGTCACTTACAGGCTCGCTTGCAAACATACAAGTAAGACAGTGCATACCATATTTTTCAAATACTTCCCTTGCGTTTGGATTGATATCTAAAACTTCTATAATGAGAGTATCCTTAGTAATTAATTTTTTCTCAGCCATAATAACCTCCTATAGTTTATGTATTAAAGTTTTTGACCGCAAGAAGGACAAAACTTAGCACTTCCGCTTATTTGTTCTCCACAGTTTGGGCAAAACTTTTTAACTTGAAGTTTAGAGCCACACTCACTACAAAATTTAGCGTTAGGTTTTACGCTTGCACCACAATTTGAACAAGTTGCCCCGCCTTGCATTTGTTGAGTTGGTTGTTGTGTTGGTTGTTGTGTTGGTTGTTGAGTGCCCGCCATACTGTCGGCAAACATTTTACCCATAGCCATTCCAGCGCCAAGACCAACACCTGCGCCAGCCATTCCGCCACCTGGATTTTTAGCAGCGTCTTTCATAGCCTCAGCGGCAGAAACTTTTAATAAAACGTCAGTCTTATCGCCTAAAATACCAAGTTTAGTTCTCTCGTCAATAGCCTTTTCAACCTCTTCTGGTACCGACATATTTTCAATGAATAAGTTTGTAAGTTTTAAACCTATTTCATTAAACTTTGATTGAACTGCCCTTTTAATAATTTCATTAAATTCTAAGGTGTTGCCCGCTAAATCTAATACCGAAATTTTACTTTCGCCTAAACAATCAGTAAGCGCCGATATAAGCATTGTTTTTAAATAATCTTCAATTTCATCTGTTGTAAATCTTGAAGCAGTACCGAAAAGTTCTTTTAAAAAAACGTCCGGCATATCAACTCTAAACGCAAAAGCGCCAAAGCCTCTAACTCTAATAATGCCAAACTCACTATCACGCATTGTAATAGGCGATTTCGTACCCCATTTAATATCGGTAAATTGTTTCGTGCTAATAAAATAAATATCTAAAGTAATAGGCGTTTCAAAAGCATATTTCCAAGAAGCAAGTTTTGTTAAAATAGGCAAAATATCCGTTCCTAAATTATAGATGCCTGGACCAAAAACGTCGGCAATTTGACCTTTATGTACAAAAATAGCGCATTGAGATTCTCTAACCGTAAGCGTTGACTTATTGTTAATTTCTCTACCGCTTTTTTCTAATGGATATTTATACACTATAAGATTTTTATCATTACTTGACCACTCAATATTTTTTCTAAATAAAGCCATAATTTTCCCTCCTATGCTATGACTATTCAACGTTTAATATATATCTATATATTACGCATTATTTTATATTGTAACACATATTAAACGCATTTTCAACACTTTAATATGTTTTTACACGTTTAATTTTACTCATTTTAAAACTTTTTTATATACTTTTTATACTAATTTTGTGTTTTTAGTTGATTTTTTTATTATTTGAACTCTATTCCTCTTGATTCAATTATCATAGAGAAAACTATTTGCGTTCTAGTAGCGCCGTATTTTTGAAGTTTAGTAACGAACTCGTCTAATTCCTTAGTCGTATGAAAAGCAACCTTTAAATGCATAGAAAATTCACCCGTAACGAAATCGCACTCTAAAACATTCATCTCTTTACTAATAAAATCTTTGAACGACAATTTCTTTTCCGGTGGAATTACAACGTCAATAAAAGCAGTGATATAATAACCCATTTTTTCCATATCAATACTTGCGTGATAACTTTTAATAACACCTTCTTTTTCTAATCTTTCAATACGTGTAGAAACTGCGGGAGAAGATAAATAAACTTCTTTTGCTATATCTTTAATTTGCATACGTGCATTTTTTTGTAAAAAGTTAATAATTTTAACATCAATAACGTCTAACTTACTCATTTTGTCACCCCTCTTTTATCATAATACAACCAAACTTTTGAATTGTCAACTTAATTTAATTAAGTTATACTACTTCAATTGTAATATTTTTAACTTTAAACCTTTAAAATAAAAAAGTGTTTTGATTCAAGTTAAAGCAGTTGCGTAAACGTAATAAAAATGCAATAATAAACCATAAATTAGTAATTAGGGGGACTTATGACTACTAAACTTTATAGAGAAGAAAGTGACAGCGTAGGCACTTTAAACGTACCTATAGACGCGTACTACGGCGTACAATCTTTACGCGGTAAAATGAATTTTGATATCACGGGCAAAAAAATGCATAAAGAACTTATAAAAGCCCTTGCTATTGTAAAGAAATGTTCTGCTTTAACAAATATGCAAGCGAAATCTTTAAGCGAAAAGCAAGCAAATGCCATTATGCAGGCGTGTGATGAAGTTATAAGCGGAAAATTTGATAGTGAATTTATAGTTGACGCTATTCAAGGTGGCGCGGGAACTTCTGCGAACATGAACGCAAACGAAGTAATATCAAATATAGCCATTGAAATTTTAGGTGGAAAAAAGGGAGATTATAGCATAGTACACCCTAACGACCACGTAAATATGTCTCAATCAACGAACGACGTGTATCCATCTGCCGGAAAAATTGCAATTATAGCGTTACTCAATAACCTTCTTGAAAAATTGGAATTATTAGTTGCTGAATTAAAGGCGAAATCTAAAAAGTTTAATAACGTTTTAAAAATGGGTAGAACGCAATTACAAGATGCCGTTCCTATGCGTTTAGGTCAAAGTTTTCACGCTTTTGCTTGCGCTATTGAAAGAGATATTAAGCGTATTAAAAAAGTCAAATTATCTTTACATTACTTAAATATGGGCGGAAGCGCTATCGGTAGTGCTATAAACGTTCCACCGTATTATTTAGATTATATTGTAAAAAACATATCGCTTGAAACGAAAGATAATTACCATCAATGTGAAGATTTATTTGACGGAACTTCTAATTTAGACGTGTACGCTGAAACTTCAGGCACGTTAAAATGTCTTGCAGTTACGTTATCTAAAATGTGTAACGATTTAAGACTTATGTCAAGCGGTCCAAAAACGGGACTCGGCGAAATAAACTTACCAGCAAAGCAAAACGGTTCGTCAATAATGCCTGGAAAAATCAATCCGGTTATCCCAGAAGTAGTATCACAAGTTGCTTTTAAAGTATTTGGTAACGACACTACAATAACTTTTGCTTGCGAAGGCGGTCAACTTGAATTAAATGCTTTTGAACCTGTAATTTTTTATAGTTTATTTGAAAGTATTGAGTGTTTAACAAACGCTATAACTACGTTAATAGATAACTGTATCGTAGGAATAACTGCAAATAAACAACGTTGTAAAGACCTTCTTTATTCAAGCGTTGGTATGGCTACCGTTTTATGCCCATATATAGGCTATAAACTTTCAGCAACTCTTGCTAAAAAATCTTTAAAAACGGGTATTCCTTTAAAGACTTTAGTTTTGAAAGAAAAATTATTAGATGAAAAGAAATTAAACGAAATTTTATCACCTATGGAATCTACAAAACCACACCATTTACCTAAAATTAAAGACTAATTAATAAACTAAACGTAAAACGCACAACGAAAAATTAAGGGCGTCACTCTTAGGGATTTAAATTGAATGTTTCATAAAACTCGACTTTTCTATAAGTCGAGTTTTTCTTTTACAGCAAAAAGTAATTGAAAAAAACAAGAAAGTGTGATATACTAAATATGTCACACGAGCTAAATATTTTTAAGCATGACTAAACAAGGGAATATTATGCCTTTTTATTGTCATACTTCCATTATAGTAATTTGTCAAAAATGCAAATTCCAACAATGGGAGTGTTTAGTCATTGCTTTTGTTCGTGTGACAACGGCGGAGTTTGCGTTTTCTGTGCGTTAACTTCGGTTGGCGCACTTTTTTATTTTAAGGA
Source organism: Christensenellaceae bacterium (assembly GCA_045536405.1). Lineage (GTDB taxonomy): Bacteria > Bacillota > Clostridia > Christensenellales > Borkfalkiaceae > HGM11412. The sequence goes on along the minus strand of JAZSNM010000045.1, from coordinate 10,414 downwards.
GTTATATGATGGCAAACGAAAGATATTCAGAAAGTTTAGTGTTAAAAGAAATGTGTGTTGATTTAGGTGAAAATGATTTTGGCTTTGTTTTCCCACAAGGCGAATCTGATAATTTTGATAAAATTGAAAAATGTTTAAAAGAAATGGGCGGAAAACCAGCCTTTTGTCCGCTTGATGATTTTGACACTGTTGGCCCTGGAAAAGCAAAACCAGAATATATAGTTACTTTCAACAAAGACAAAAATACAATTATTTTAGTAGAATGTAAAAAATCCATTAAAGAACATGAAAGTTTAGAAAAAAATATGCCACAAAAATATGCTGTAGATGGCGCATTGTTTTATGCAAAGCATTTAAAGGATGACTATAATGTTGTTGCGATTGCTGTAAGTGGAACATCAAAAGAAAATGTAAAAGTTAATACTTTTTATTGGAAAAAAGGTTTTGAAGACTATCAAGAATTAAAAAAGGCAAAAGACACAATTTTAGACCCTTTAAATTATTTAAATTTAGTAGAAGGTAAAAAACTTGAAAGAAAGTTTTCTTTACAGGAAATAAGAGAATTATCTCAAATAATGCATGAAAAATTAAGGCAAATAAAGATTTCGGAAAAAGACAAGCCTATTTTTATCGCTGGAATGCTTATTGCTTTACAAAATGCTGATTTTAGAAATACATGGAATAATATAAATTCATTTAATAGTTTAGTAAAATTAATGGTTGATTCTATTGAAGAAACGTTAGATAATAGCGACATTAAGCGAGAAAAAATAGAAGCAATTAAGAGTTCATTTAGAAGAATTAAAAGTAATGAAAAAATTAAATCAATTCCTTTAGGCGAAAATGGTTCTTTAGCATGGTTTATTGAACAACTTGAAATGAGAATTTTGCCAATGATGAACCATTATGAATACACCGAAGACGCTTTAAGTATTTTTTATCACGAATTTATTAAATATAGTTCAACCGATGGTAAAGGTTTGGGTATTGTTTTAACTCCAAAACACTTAACCGATTTTATGTGCAAGTTGGGAGAAATAAATAAACAAAGTAAAGTGGTTGATATATGTTGTGGTTCTGCTTCTTTCCTAGTGACATCAATGGGTTTGATGTGTAAAGAGGCAAATACAACTGAAATATTGGAAATAAAGAAAAATGGTCTATATGGCGTAGAATTAGACACAGATTTATATACACTTGCTATAACAAACATGATTATTCGTAAGGACGGCAAGTCTAATATTGTTTGTGGCGATTGTTTTTCACAAGAAATATATAATAATTTAAAAGATAAGCATTTGTCTTTAGGATTAATTAACCCACCTTATTCACAAGAAGACAAATGCGAATTAGAATTTGTTGAAAGATTATTAAGCATTCTTGAACCAAGAGGTTTGGCTGTAGCCGTTGTTCCTATGAGTTGTGCTATTGGAACAAAATTTAAGGAGGTTAGAGAAAGGCTTTTTAAGTATCATACATTAAAAGCTGTTTTCAGTATGCCTGATGATATTTTTTACCCTACAGGTGTAAATGTTTGCGTTATGGTTTGGGAGGCTCATAAAACTCACGATAGTACGAAACCAACGTTTTTTGGCTATTGCAAAGATGATGGTTTTGTTAAAAGGAAAAAGATGGGCAGAATTGATTATTTTAATAAGTGGAATGATATTGAAAAAGAATGGCTTAGTTTATATGAAAACAAAAAGGTCGTTGATGGTAAATCGGCATTGCAATGTGTTACACACAAAGATGAATGGTTGTGTGAGGCATATATGAGAACAGATTATACAAAATTAAACCAACAAGATTTTCAACAAACCATAAATGATTATTTGTCATATCTTGTTAAAAATGGTGATGTGTATGAGGACTAAAACTTTTTTGTTAAAAAATATTGTGAATATTAATTATGGCAATAAATTAGATTTGCAAAAAATGACTTTTGATAGTCCAACAACAAATTTTGTGTCTAGAACTGCGTTAAATAATGGGGTGGCTGCACTTGTTGATAAAATAGATGGGGTGCCCCCTTATCCTGCGGGATGTTTAACAATTGCTCTTGGTGGTAGTATAGGGGCGACTTTTTATCAAAACAAACCTTTTTATACTGCTCAAAATGTTGCGGTAATACAATTTAAAAATGAAGTTTCAAAGTTTGCAAAACTCTTTCTTAGCCAAGTAATAAAATTTGAAGTTAAAAATAGATTTAGAGCATTTGGTAGAGAATTAAACAAACATATAAAAACAGATTTTACTGTTGAGTTGCCTGTGGATGAATTCAACAATCCTGATTGGAAGTATATGAATAATTATATACAACAGTTGCATTGCAAAAGAATTACATCACAAAATAAAAACGATAAACAAAATTTAAGAATTAATGATTGGAAAGAGTATAATTTAAGTGATTATTTTAATATAGTTCCTGGTAAATATCATTTTTCTGATGAATATGATAGTGGCGAAACTCCTTATGTTTCAGCTTCTAATATCAACAATGGGATAAGTCAATATATTAATTTAGAGCCTGATTTTAAAGGGAATTGTATAATAACAGGGAAAGTTGGGTGTACAGCTTTTTATCAGCCTAAAGATTTTTGCGCTACAAGTGATGTAAATGTCTTTACCCCTAAAAACTTTACATTAAACAAATACATTGGTTTATTTATAGTTTCGGTTATAAATAAAAGCGAAAATTATAAATGGAATTATGGTAGGCAATGTAGGGTTGGGGACAGTAAAGGAATAAAGATAAAATTACCAACAAAATGCAATCAACCAGATTGGCAATATATGGAAGATTATATTAAATCTTTACCATATGCAGATAGAATTTAGATGAATATAGTAAGTATAGCACACTATACTTTGCAAGCAAAGTCGTGTTTTTTTACAAAGCAAAAAGTAAAAGGATAGCAAGTTTTGCTATCCTTTTATAGTTTTTAAAAAATCCCTAAGAGCGACGCCCTTATTCGTTGTGCGTTTTTTTATTTTATTTTTAGCCTAACGCTTCAAAAGTGTCTATATAATTATCAAGTGATACGCATAACATATCGCCCTTTTCGTAAGTATCCGTAACGTTTTTAATAACCTTTTCAACGGTAAAGTCAATTTCAAAAATATCGTCGTCATAATATGCTTCGTGATATTCATTAAACTCGACAATTACCACGTCACCCGACACTAGCCATATTTTAAACCTTTTATACCCGCTATCAATTCTATTAAATATAGGGGCTAAATAATGCCTTTCTTCTTCCGTCATTTTACACTCGTATGAATACAACATAATTACACCTACCTTACCATTTCGTCCTTTGGACCCGTTGAAGTATGCGATTTAATTATTCTTTCAATATCAAGTAAATCACATTGAGTCATATCGCCTAAAACGGTATCTTTAAGCGACGCCATCGCATCTCCATATCTTGCCGCTTTTACAATATCACGATATTTACATAAACCGTATAAAGCACCTGCAACGTAAGCGTCGCCAGAGCCTATTCTATCAACAACGTCGATATTTTCATAAGGAATATCAGCAAAATGCTTCTTTTCTTTACAGTCGTATATTAAAGAAGTGAAATTGTGCTTTTGAGGCGATATAACCGTTCTTTGCGTACTTGCTATAATTTGTAAATTTGGATATTTTTCACTAAATTTTTTATGTATTTCTTTTAAAGTGCCCGTCATTTGAAACATTCTTCTTGACGTTTCTTCCGAAACGAACAAAATATCAATAATAGGTAAAATTTCGTTAATGGTATTCCTTGCAGTTTCTTCATCCCATAAAGCAACGCGATAGTTTACGTCAAACGAAATAAGCGCGCCTTTTTCGTGGAATTTTTTAATAATAGACACAACGTTTTTTCTAACGTTTTCATTTAAAGCAAGCGTTATTCCACACGTGTGAAAAACGTTAGTCGATTCATATACTTCATTAGGTAAATCATCTTCAATAAAAGTAGTAAACGACGAGTTTTGCCTATCGTATGAAACAACGTGAGTTCTTGGATACGCACCGCTTTCATAATAATAAACGCCAAGCCTTTTAGAAGGCGAATCGTCGTAAACGATATAATCGTCACTAGTTCCCGTAAAACGAATTTCGTGCTTTATAAACTTACCTATTTCGTTTCGTGGCAATTTAGTAATAATTCCCGTTCTAAGTCCAAGTGAAGATATTCCCGCAACTACGTTAAGTTCCGAACCGCCCGCTTTTTTTTCAAAAGTTTCACTATAAGATATTCTTTCTTTCCCAACCGGCGATAACCTAAGCATTACTTCGCCAAGACCTAATACTGAAAAACTTTTACTTTCTAATTCTTTTATCATATTTTAACCCCTTGTTAAGTCTTTTTTTAATTATATCATATTTTATTTCAATAATCTATACGTTACTTAAATTCTCTTTATAATTTCTAATGCAATACTTAACTTGTCTAAGTTATGGTTAGCGTCAGAAAGCCCTTCTTTATTATAACTTTCTTCATTTAATATATCGCCCGTTGCTAAGAAGTTATATACGTTTAATTTGTGATAATCGCATACCGCTTGCACTCCGGCAAGTTCCATATCTACCGCAATACAACCTTCCTTTTTTCTCTTTTTGAATAAATTAACGGTTTCCCTAAGCATTGCGTCGGTAGTCCATACTCTCCCTTTAACGTGTGGTAGTTTTAAGAGTTTAAATATCTTTTCTACTTTTTTGCTGTTTTTAATTTTTATATAATCAGCAGGCTTTTTATAGTGATAACTCATACCCTCATCTCTATATGCGTAAGTAGGAATTACAAACTTTCCTTTCGTTTTTTTATCGTTTAAACTTCCCGCCGAGCCAAACATTACAAACTTCGTAGCGCCCGTCAAATGATTGCACTCAATAACGAACTGAGAAGCCATCGTTGAGCCGATTGCCGTCAAATAAAAGGCTATATCTTCGCCGTTATAATTAAATTTGTAAATATCGGTAATTCTATTACAATTAACTATTCCCGCAATTTTCTCACAATCATAAGTAGTAAACATACTTTGATATATCACGTTTGAAAAAATAACTATACACTTATCTAAAATATGCTTTTTTTCGCCATAACTTGCTTCTAATGATATTATGGGTTTTGACTTGTCAAATGAATTTGTTATCATAATTTTAAACCTTTATTTATATAATTTCGTTATATGTTGAACACACTCTAACAACTTGTCTTGTAAACTTTTTGGGCTTAAAACTTTAACGTCTTTTCCAAAAGTTAATAATTTACCTACTAACGTGCTATCGATAGGCATTTTAAATGAAGCCTTTATTTCGCCACTTGAAGTTGTATAAACTTTATCAACACCAACCCACTCTTCAACGTCGGGCTTTACTTTACTCGTTAACAATATATCTATATCAAAACTTTCCAAAGTATTATACCAATCTTTTAAAATTTCACTAACTTTTTCTAACGGTTTACGGACAAAATTCTCACCCGTTTCAATAGCCTTTACAATTCTACCAAGTTTAAAAAGTCTAAACTCGTTACGCTTAGTACAATAGCAATAACAATACCATAGCCCTTCTTTTAATACTAACGTATGTGGCTCTACAACTCTTTCAGACTGAACTCCTTGCCTTGATAAATAAGTTAATAGCACGCTTTTTCTTTCTTCAATACACTTTTGTAAAAAAGTAATTTTATCTTTATTAGTATCAACGTTACCCCAAGACCCGCCGTCTATTACTAAGTTGCCAAAGTCCATTATAGTGTCTCTATTTTTCTTAGTTATACATAATATTTTTTCAATAATTCCATTTAACGTTTTTGAGTTTAGTTCATCTTTAATTGCTGAAAGAGTTCCTATTAAAAGTTCACTTTCTTCTTGCGTTAGAAAAGATGCGGGAAGTTTAAAAGTATCGCAAATAGACATACCGCCGTTTCTTCCCCTTTCATTATAAATAGGCACGCTTAAAGATAGTTCGTCAATATAACGATAAACCGTTCTTAAAGAAATATTAAACCTTTCAGCAATGTATTTTGCCGACACTTTATCTCGTGAAAGCAATAAAAATAAAATATCTATTAACGTTTTGTACTTCATTTTTTTTATCCTTTAATTATTTTTATAAACGTATAATCCCCTTGACCAACCAACTTTTTTGTTGTTTTTAATAACGTTTATATAATGTCTTTGTATAGTTGTTTCTGCTGGAAGTTTAGAAACATCTAATAAATCTTCCGTATTAAAAACTCTTCTTAACTCGCTGTAATCAGCGTAAAAACCTTCTTCTATGATAGTAAAGAAATTTATCAGTTGTACGATTGAAGAAGTTGGTTTTAAAATTTTTAAATGCTCTTTATTAGTAAGCCAAGATTTACATTGAATTACAATAGGTCCACTTGGCAAAAATTGTTTAAAAAACTCACAAGCCCTATCACAACTTTCTTTTAAATTTTGAGTTGTTATTTTCACGTTAGACTTAGGAATATGTATTGATATAATTTGCGTATCGGGATATAAATCAATCCCATTTTCATGATATTCTTCAATGGTTACCCCTTGTGTTTCTCCAAAATAACTAAGATTAAACTGAAACTCGCCAAAACCAAACCTTTCTAATGCTAAAAATTTACTAAACCAAATAGGATAATTAAATCCGTAAACTTTTGCCCTTGGATAATATTCGTTAATTTTAAATTTAAAACACTTTATACTATCGTAATAAATGGCTAAATCATACCCTTTCAAAGCGTAATAGTCTTTTAATTTTTTAGTTAATGCAACGCATAAAACGAAGGAACTTTTTAGTGGGGTAATTTTACTCACTTGCTCTATCTTTTTAGGAATTTCATTACAAATATAATTAAAATCGCAATTATAAGATTTATTATACAATTCTATTGCCTCGTCAAAAAAAACTTTTGCTTGGGCGTTTTTTAAAATATCGTCATAACAACTTAAAAAATCTAAAGTGGCTTCCATAGGAAAATTTTGAGTTGTAAAAAAATCAATTAAATACTGCTTCATAATACACCTAATAATCAATATTTTTTAAACTATATGATAGTAAAAATATATCACAATTACTTTGTAATTGCAATAGTTTTTTAAATATCTTTAAGATATTTTATCTTATCGAAGTATTATAAAGACCAGCCCTTAAAATTTTGCATATTTTTAGTTTAGTTTTTATTTGACTATTAGTATAAAAATGCGGTTGTATATGGGTATACAACCGCTAAATTCTAAAATTTGTTTTTAACCTTATGATATTTTCTTTTCGCCCGTTTTACTATCAATACTAGTTAAAGCCATTTCTTCCTTGATAATTTTATCAAGTTTTGTGTTTGCTTTTTTGTTTGAAATATACGTTGGAACAGTTTGTTTTAATGCTTGTTTTATATCTTTGTTATCGCCCTTTTCAAGCACCTCTTTTAAAATATCTAACTTTTGTTCTATTTCTTTTCTTGTATAAGGCTTATCTCGTTCAATGAAAATCATTTCGTTTTCAGTCTTATCAAGTTCTTCATTACCCATTAAAAGTTCTTCGTAGAGTTTTTCACCCGGTCTTAAACCAATTTCAACGATATCGATATCTTCATAAGGAACTAAACCCGAAAGTCTTATCATACTCTCGGCAAGGTCTAAAATTTTTACGGGACTTCCCATATCTAATACGAATAACTCACCGTTTTTAGCCATAGCGCCCGCTTCTAAAACGAGTTGCGTTGCTTCAGGAATAGTCATAAAATAACGAATAATACGCTTATCGGTAATAGTTATAGGTCCACCATTTTCAATTTGCCTTTTAAATAATGGAATTACCGAACCGTTACTTCCTAAAACGTTGCCAAATCTAACTGCAGTAAATTTAGTTAAACTTTCCGTTCTACATTGAATAATCATTTCGCATAAGCGTTTTGATGCGCCCATTATATTAGTAGGATTAACCGCTTTATCAGTAGATATAAGTAAGAAATTTTGAGCACCGTATTTTTCAGCCATATTAGCCGTATTGTACGTACCGAATACGTTGTTTTTTATCGCCTCGCAAGAGTTGTTTTCCATAAGCGGAACGTGCTTGTGCGCCGCCGCGTGAAAAACTATATTTGGTTTAACTTTTGAAAATATATCGTCAAGTCGTTTTAAATCTCTAACAGACGCAATGTAAACTTCTAAATTTAAAGAATCCCCATACTTACGAATAAGTTCTTGTTGAATTTCGTAAGCGTTATTTTCATAAATATCTAAAATTACAAGTTTCGCAGGATTTTGTTTCGCTACTTGACGGCAAACTTCACTACCTATTGAACCACCGCCACCCGTAACCATTACAACCTTTCCGTTATAAAAACTTTTAGTTGCTTGCGTGTTGAATTTTAAAGTCTTTCTAAATAATAAATCTTCTATTTTAAATTCTCTTATTCTACCCTTGATATTTAAGTTATCGGCAGTAGGATAATCGTAAATTTTTATTTTACAGTTAGTTTGTTTAAATTTACTGTAAAGCCTTAATTTTTGTTCACTATCTAAATCGGCAATGGCAATGATTATTTCTTGAACGGGCATTTTTTTCAAAAGGTCTACAATTTTATCATCATCATGATAAACTAAAATGCCACCTATCATATTACCAACCTTAGTTTCGTCAGAGTCAATAAAACAATAAGGATTGTAATGTGCTTTTGGGTTTCTTTGAAGCGTTTCGACAAGTGATGCGCCAACGTTTCCCGCACCGACAATCGCTATATTTATTTTATTTAACTTACTATCAGCATTATCGTTTTGTTCATCAATCTTTCTTTTATAATAGGCGTACGCCATTTGATAAATAAATCTAAAACATAACGTTAGTAATGCGTTAACCGTTGTAAATATTACTAAACTTTCCGTTGGAAAACCAAGAATAGGAAATATTTTGCCTAAAATAAAAAACGTTATTACACTAATTGCATCAGCAACTATAAGTTTTGAATAAGTAGCATAATTCGCATATCGCCATATCGACCTATATACTTGAAAAAGCATTCTAACAAAAAACAAAGTGATAGCGTAAGACGTAAGTTTAATATAGTAATACTTACTAAAAATATTATATATCTTAGAGTCAACTATTGCCATTACATAATATGCCGATATATATATTAATACGTCAATTGCTAATAGCGCAAGTTTTCTTTTGCTACTTTTCACCTTCATTACGCTCCCCTTTCAAAAATATTTGTTTTGGCTTTTATATAAAGTTTGTTCAATAATTAAAAATATACTCACACCGCATAAAACATTTATATGTGAGTATTGTTCCCTACATATGTATTATAATTGATAAAGTAAAATTAGTCAACCATTTTATTTACAATGAGTTTTCTTAGGAGTTTTAAGTTATATACATTTTTAGTATAAAAGTGTAAAAATAAGGTTATAGTTGCGTTATTAATGTAAAAGTTTTATATGTTTCCCCTTTTTTATCTTATTGAAAATTATAAGATTTTAAATATTTTTTAAACTTATTTACAAATGCTTTCTTCGCTGGTTTCCACGTTATTCTTGTAAAATCTTTTAGGCACGTTTTTAAAAGGCACGACTTTATGCTTTTTTAAACTACTTGCAACGTTTGTTATTTCATTATATATCTTTAAAGAAATATCATTTCTTAACTTAGTAATATCTTTATCAACGCTATATTCGATAGGTTTTCCTATATATGCACTTTTTAATTTTGGAGCAATATACATAGGAACAAAGTTTAATATTTTACCCGTTTTTTTGTAATATAGTTTAGCGATATCAACAAAGCCCGTATTAAATTTGTTTACAATATTATTACCGTCTTCGTGGCTTTCTGGAAAAATTATCACGTTTTTATTTTGAAGTAACGCATCAATAGTTTTTTTATAAGTGCTAACTATTTTTAAATTATGATACACGGGTATGGTATCGGCATTGTTAAGCAAAAAGGGAAAAATTGGCGTCATTAAAAAAGATAAAAATTTATACCACCATTTAAAAAATTTTGGTTTATACTTAAAAAAGTCGTTATAAGCGAAATTACTAACGGTTTTTTTCTTACACAATTCGCCGGCGCACCAAATAGACTTTTCGCCTTTAAAATATAATTTGCACGTTATAGGTCCATTTAATTGACTATGATTACTAACGATTACACACGGCTGGTTAGGTAAATTTTCATAACCGTATATTTTTTGCTTAGGATAAAAGAATTTAACAACCTTTTTTAGCACTTTGTAAAATTTATATGAAAATCTTTTTTTATTATTTTTTGCCATAGAATTCTTGCCTTTTATATACACTTTTGTCCCTTTTACGTATAGATTTACCTGTGGTAAACCTTCCTCCATTACCTATTCTTTTTCTCGTCTTTCCTTTCTTTCTTAATACTTTTACGTTACCTTTACATATATATCCTTCA